>JAJDNL010000300.1 GCA_022340745.1 Deltaproteobacteria bacterium | reverse complement strand
GCTTCGCCAACACAAGAGAGAGGAGAAATAACCTTGGCTTGGACAATTGATGACGCAGTCTCACACAAAACCTTGAAGGATATCAAAATCTTCGTTCGCGAAGTGTCTTTCCGTCTTGGTGACTTGGCACCTAAGATTCGTATAAAATTGTTCAGGTACCCTGGAGACAAGGAGATCTATTTTGATCAAAGTCACTTTCTTCAAACCCCTGACCAGACAAGCCCAGTTGTACCTCCCTTGAAATCGGATAATAACGAAGCGTATGCTCTGAGCCATGCTGTTGAAACTCTCATCCTTGCTTACGAAGCTGCGGTTGCTCTGGGACACGAACCCTCTGAAGAGTGGCTGATTTCTAACCCGGATTATTGATGAAAGTCTCTGGCTTCAACATGGAAAGCGACTTTAAAGAATGCATTTTATGCGAACACAGGTGCGGTGTGGACCGTTCAGCTGGAGAGCTTGGTGTCTGTCGCATGTCTACGACTGTAGTTGCATCCAGGACTCTCCATCCTGCCCCTCCCGAAAGCTATACCATTTTTGTGGCGGGATGTAATTTCAAGTGTCTGGGTTGTCAGAACTGGACCATATCCCAATTTCCAGACAATAGGATGCCTGTGGACGGATACCTGGACCCTAAATCCCTCGCCCAGGAATCCGTGAGGATGATTCAGTCAACAGCAGGAAATCTGATGGGGGCTGACAGGATTTTTTTCTCTGGTGGGGAGCCCACAATCCACCTCCCTTTCATTGAAAAAGTTGTAGATGAGGCCCGGCGCCTCAGCCCCAAGCTGAAGGTCAATTTCGACACCAACGGTTTTATGACTGAGGAATCCCTGCACAGAGTACTTGGCTTTACCACCTCTCTTACCTTCGATATCAAAGCCTTTTACGACGACACTATGAAGGCTATCTCCGGCACACCTGTTGGCCCCATCTTGAGAAATGCTGAAATAGTAGCCAGAACCGCCCATGATAAGCTTTGGGAGTACCGAATAGTTGCCATCCCTGAAGTGAACGAGGAGGATATTGAACCACTTTGCCGATTTCTCGCCTCCATCTCCAAGAAACTTCCCGTTGCATTCCTTGCCTTCAGGCCCAACTACGTCCTGGATGAACATCATGGGGCAACAAAGGAGCTCATGCAAAAATGTGTTGAACTGGCAAGAGGGGCCGGGTTGAGAAACGTCACTTATGCCGGCATGACTAATATTCCGGGAAAGAAAGGTGTTCTCTCGGAAGAGGTGGAAGGGGCCTACGAGAGGGCAGGTGCCAAATTAGCCGCTTCGTATGCCCGCTCAAAAGGCTGCACCACTCACCCCAGGAACTGTGGTGGCTGCCCTTCCATGAGCAAATGTCCCCTTAAGAAGTATATCCCTATGAGGAATTGCTAATGAAGCATAGAGCTGGGCGATTTCGGATTGTGGATTGTGGATTGCGGATTTTAAGAAAAGAAATAGGCAACTAAAATGGGAAACCCGCTTGTCGAAGACACCGCTTGCGGTGCGGGGCGGGGCTGAGCGGATTGTCTAGACGAAGTTTGAACGAAGGCGGAAGCAAAGCGAGCGCGAACTGGAGAAAGATGATGACAATAGCAAAAGATAAACATATCGTTTTGGCTGGAGATATAGGGGGGACCAAAACGAATCTGGGTCTCTTTTCTCGAGGCAAGAGACGTCCTTTGGCAAAGGTAATTGAGACGTATCCCAGCCGAGAAGCACCGCACCTGGACTCCATTATCGAGCAGTTCCTAAATAAACATCGTGCCTCCATTAAAAGTGCGTGCTTTGGCATAGCTGGCCCGGTGATCAATGGCCGGTGTAAAACCACGAATTTGCCCTGGGATGTCTCTGAAGCGGAAATAAAGAAGCGCTTCAAGTGGTCACAGGTTGGTTTAATCAATGACTTGGCTGCCACCGCTTATGCGGTACCTTTCTTGAACAGCCGCGAGCTTTTCTCCTTGAACAAGGCGAAAGCGAGGAAAGAACAGAACATTGCGCTTGTAGCCCCGGGGACAGGTCTGGGACAGGCCTTGCTTATTTTTGCGGAGGGGCAGTGCATTCCCGTTGCTTCTGAGGGCGGACACGCGGATTTTTCTCCGAACAATGAGGCAGAAGTCGAATTATGGCGCTACCTTTCTCAACGTTTCAGGCACGTAAGCACGGAGAGGGTATTATCGGGGCCTGGGCTGGTGCATATCTATTCATGGCTCAGGGATTCAAAACGCTTCACTGAACCTGCCTGGCTGGTCAAAAGCATGGAGGAGACTGATCCAGCAAGGGCAATCGCTGAAGCTGCACTGACTGAGAAACATCCCCTGTGTGTGGCGTCTCTGAATGGTTTTGTCTCCATATTGGGGGCTGTTTCTGGAAACCTGGCCCTCATAGCTATGACTACCGGAGGTGTTTACCTTGGGGGTGGGATACCGCCAAAAATATTACCCAAACTGGAAGAGCCCGTCTTCATGAAGGCTTTTACCAACAAAGGTAGGTACAAAGATCTCCTTGAGAGAATACCCGTTCGGGTCATTCTCAACGATAAGGCTGCCCTGCTCGGCGCGGCGCACTGTGCCTTTGGTCGCTTGGCACAGAGAGCATAGGGAATTAATTGCCAATTGCGAATTTGGAATTTCGCAACCGGGAACCCGCCCGAAGGGTGGGAGTCCGAAGGACAATTGCGAAAGGTTATGTGAATTTTTCCTTGTTAAATCCGCATTCCGAAATCCGGAATTCTGCCCTATGCCCAACATGACGGACTTGGTGCTCACACGTAAAATACTGAGTTTTTTATAAGGTTTCCAGGGGGGGATTAGCTCAAGATAGGATCAGGATGTAATGTGCTTAACTCTGTCAATTTGTAGATAACTACTACAATTTCCCGATATTACTCTTATTTTTTTCAACAATTTATTATTAATACCACTTGCTCTTACGATATTATCTGCAAAAATCGTTAATATAACTCAACAAATAGCCGATTTCGAATTTTTTGCTTTGACACCTAATTGATTTTACGCTAGAGTCTGACAAATAAGATAAGATAGATGTAAATTAATACTATATGTTGGCACATTTTTTCACACTAGCGTCTTTTACAAACATGATTGCTAACTCTAGTTTATCTTTTGTTACTCTCTTTATTCGACCACACACATTGATTACATTAGTTTTTTCTTCATCTACAACAACATCATCAGCATATAATTGTAAGTTGACTGTTTCATTCTTATTAAAACTGCTCCACTTGTCTAACTTAATCAAGGCACCATTTATACTTACATCAACAATAGTACCTTGAGTGTTCTTTCTCGGTTCGTTGTTATTGACCACAACTCTGAAAGACCTTGTTACCCGACGATACTTTCTCTTCTCTTCGTGATAATATTCGCATTGGTCGCACGTATCGGTCGCAGCTTTGAGCTGAGAGGGCTTGAGTAATTGAGGAATTAAATAAGCCTTATCCATAGTTGACTGCTCTGGACATTGCCCACTGCAGTAATAATGACATCGTTCCCAGACTGGCTCTTTCATGGTGCCACCTCCACTTAGAGAGTCAAGGTCCGGAGGTTGGGTGTTCAGATTGAAGAATAAAATTCTGTGATTCGGGGGAAAAAGCAAGATCGCAAATTTGGAAGATAAGCGATAAACCTCCTGAATATGTATTAAATTACGTTTTGCGCTCAATGTAAATACGAAAAATTCGTAGATTTGTTAGTTTTTTGTCAGTTTTTTGTTAAATTCTTGTTAAAAAGTGCCATTTGCACATATAATTTAAGGATCGGATGACCAGTCTTTCATTTTTTTCAGGGTGGGGTATGGATTCCTTTGAAAGAAGGAAATACACCAGAACACTCAATAACTTCAGAACGAAGATAAGGCTTACTCGCACCTCTGAAGAAGTTGACGGTGTCACCCTCGACTTATCCCAAGGCGGTGCCTTCGTCACCAGTGCTTCTTGGCCTGACTTTCAAAAAAATGAACAGGCTGAAATGCGACTGTTTTTGCCCCCAGAATTTACTGGGCAAAGAGAAACCTTAACTCTGACAGGTCCTGCGGTAATTAAAAGGGTTGAACAGGACAGGCAAGGGGTGGCCGTTAAGTTTTTAAAAGAGCTGAAGGCTTTCCAGCCTTCACTGTGAGCAGCACTATTCTCTTTACACCACGATGCCCACCGAGGAGATTTTCCCACATAAACAGATTTTCCCCGAGGAACAGGACCCCTCAAACAGTGCCCTGTATCCCAGTTCACCCCCTAGCCCGGATATTTCACACCCTAAAGCAAAAGGGCACATTCATTGCATCTGCCATAAGGGCTGGCACTCCAATGCAACTGGACAAGACGTATGTATAAGCTGGAATTGAAATTAGAAACTCTCACACTAAAAGAGTACGCCCTCGCCAATGGAGCCAAACTAGCGATCGGACGTCATCCTGCAAGCGAGATCGTACTTGATGATATGGCTGTCTCCCGTCACCATGCAACCATAGAAGTACAAGGACAAAAATTGCTCGTCTTCGATCAAAGGAGCAAGAATGGGATAATAGTGAACGGGAAAAAAGTGCAATCGGCTCAGCTGAAGCATGGCGATATTGTCAGGATTGGCAAGAAGTTTACCATCGAAGTCTTCGTCCCCCCAGCGAAGAAAAGAGAAGCAACGTTAACTGGCGAGCATGTTAAGAAGGCTCAGTAGCCCGGCGATTTTAGATTGTAGAATGCACCCGTCCGTTTCGCCTGAGCGGCTTGCGACGGCGGGCGGGGATTTTAGATTTAAGAGATCAATATCTCCCTTTAAGGAATGCATGCACCTCAATCTGCGATCACCAAACTTAATTCATAAGTCGTACAATTATTTCCATTAAATATCCTCCGCTTTTACCGACCCCCTTATTACCCTCCCCCCTGCCAACTTAGTTGGCATCGCCCGTCAACTTAGTTTACATTTTTTTAACTCATTAAAATTACAAGCTTTTCTTGCGAAACTCTTCGCAAGCCGCGAACTTGGTTGGCAATTTCGCGGATAGACAAGAGAGTCTCTCCCCACAACGTCCACATTTGGGCAACCGAAATAGATCGTTATTCTAAATAGTTGACTACAGAATTCGCAATATTAATTCCGCATCTGTAATCTGGCATGTTTGTTGCCATTAAGGAGGATACGACAATCATAATTTTTCAACGGTAAATATGATGGTTATGAAGGAAAAAAAGGAATGACTCCCCGGTGTCAACATAATTTTCATCCCATTAAACCTTCCGGGAAATATAGGTTTCTTCTCAACCACTCTGTGGAAAAAGAAAACCGAATACATGCCAGGGCCGACGTTGAATGTCCGGTAACCATGATAACTCCAAATGGCCCAGTGCCAGGAATAACTCAAAACATCAGTCTCAGTGGTGCTGCAATCCGTTTTGCTGAACCTCCACTGCTTGTTGCCTCGCCCATCCGTTTCGTTTTCAAACCAAAAATGGCCCATTTCCTGGTGGCCATTGCTGAAATTGTTTGGTCAGACAATTCCATAGACCACAAGTCTAGTGTGCTTAGAATGGGTGTCCGCTTTATACATCTTTTTGAGGGTGCCAGTCTAACCCTCAAAAGCCTTATTGATGACCACCAAAAGAATCTCTGAAAGGGGGTGATTATTGTGGCATATCGCCACATCAGCTCTTGCCATGGCTTCAGAAAAGGAAAATGCCCACACCAAAAGGTAATGGAAAGAGCTTATCTTATTCCTCAACTTTTAGCCCCCGATACGCTTCAAGAATACAAGAATATCTGCCTACACTGTTTACAATCCCACCAGAATAGGCGGGGAGATCCACGAGTATCAGTTTGTTTCTACGTGTGCTGCAAACATCCCGATATGGTCGAATTGCGAGGAGCTGCTTATAATTTGAGCGTCGGAGGAGTGGCGATAAGGACAAACTATCCCATTGGAACGGGAGAACTATTAATAGTAGAGTTCCTTACGCCTAAAACGTTCAAGCCGATAAGGTTAAAGGGACAAGTGGCGTGGCGTCAATTCCATGGTGATACACCCAGCGAGGCAGATACCTTGTTTAGCGCAGGTATCAAGTTTTTGGCTCTGGCGGAGCCCACCCGAACTCTCATTTCGAAATCAATTCAAACCTTGAGTCATTGATGGACGTGCACTCGCAATCCAGGTAAGAAAACTACTTATCCATTTAGCTCTCTCAACATATTGTCCCCGATTTTTGCAGCATTTCATTGAAAATGCTTCAGCTCACCCTGTTGAATAGGGTTCCCTTTGGGAAATTCAACAGGGCGAGCGCATTCCCCGTAGTCCGCCTGAGGCGGACTGTCCCGCTTTAGCGAGACTGAAGGGAGCTTCAAATCAAAATGGTGGTTTTTCGTATTTACACAAAACGACCTTTCACCCTATCCTAAGATTAGCTAAATTTCCTTCTCTGTCTCATCCCCATAAGAGTATGCCTTGTAGTTCTACGCTGGTCTGGTTGGTATACGAATCTCTCATCCCAGTTATAGGTCATCTACTTCCGGGGAAAATCATGTTGAGGAGTTTCCAGAAGGTGCCGATGTCAAGCCTCTGAGGAGTGCATCAATTCCTTGGAGGCTTTTGTATCATGGCGTGGCAGTTAATAAATGAAAGGAGAGTGACCTATGCCGATTTACATTGGTTTATAGAAACTGACCGATCAGGGGATTAAGAACATTAAAGACTCACCTCAGCGGATTGAAGAAGGAATCAAGGGCTGGGAGGCGATGGGGGCAAGGTAATCGGCTTTTACTCAGTCATGGGTGAATACGACTACGTCGCCATCGGTGAGGCCCCCAACGATGAGGCGGTTGTGACCTTCGCTCTGGCGCTGGGCTCTCAGGGGGACGTCAGGACAATGACTCTCAAAGCTTTCACAAAGGAGGAATTTGCAGAGATCGTGAAGAAATTGCCGTAGCCCGAAGAGTTAATCAGTGGCTGCTAATCAGACCGATCGATTCAGCTAAGGTGTTGCGGTCGCGAAACCGCAACGCCTTAGTAATCTAGACCACAGTTTGGGCGAAGCTACTTGGAGCGCGAAGTTTAGATTAAGGGATGTAATCTACACTTTTGCCGTTCTGGAGGGTTATTTGCTATACTATTATTATGGTTACAAAAACCTCTCAGAAGATTGCACAGGCTCTGAGCAAATGGCGTCTACACCAGCATGTTTATCTCTCGGTACTCGCTATTCTCATCGGCATTCTTGGAGGCTACGGGGCTCTTCTCTTTCGCTACGCCATCAAGGTCGCACAATACTGTTTCTATCAGAACACGAACGATATCCTGACCTTTGCCCACACCTTGCCGCTCTATCTTATAATCGGCCTGCCCGCCCTGGGCGGTCTCGTCGTTGGCCCTATCATTTCCTTTGGAGCTCGTGAAGCCAAGGGACACGGGGTGCCGGAGGTCATGGAATCCGTTGCGCTCAGAGGGGGGCGCATTCGCCCGAGGGTAGCTCTGGCTACAATCCTGGCTTCGGGCATTACCATTGGTTCTGGTGGGTCTGTGGGTCGGGAAGGCCCGATTGTCCAGATCGGTTCATCCATTGGCTCAAGTCTGGCACAAATACTAAGGGTTCCCCACCTCCGGCAAAGGACTCTCGTGGGCTGTGGAGCCGCTGCCGGGCTTGCTGCCACCTTCAACGCGCCAATTGCCGGGGCACTTTTCGCCGTGGAAGTGCTCTTGGGCGATTTCGGCGTCGCTACCTTTTCCCCGGTGGTACTTTCCTCGGTAACTGCCACCACCATCTCACGTTACTATTTCGGTGATTTTCCAGCTTTTATCATCCCCACTTACAAATTGGTCTCTCTCTGGGAATTCCTCTTCTATCCTCTGCTGGGCGTCGCCGCCGGCTTCGTTGCGCTCTTATTTATTTTCAGTGTGTATAAATGCGAAGATCTTTTTGAGGCCCTAAAGATCCCAGAATATTTAAAGCCTGCACTGGGTGGTCTCATGCTCGGCTGTTTGCTTTGGAAATGGCCTTATGTATTCGGCGTGGGCTACGGCTCTATTAACCTGTCACTCAAGAACCAATTGCCGGCTTTGCTTCTCCTCACTTTGGTCTTTGTCAAAATACTTGCCACCTCAGTTACTATTGGCAGCGGCGGCTCAGGAGGAATATTTGCCCCCTCCCTGTTTATTGGCGCCATGACCGGTGGTTTTTTCGGCTATTGTGTGCATGCGCTCTTTCCTTTGCTTACAGCCCATCCCGGCGCCTATGCCCTGGTAGCCATGGGAGCCGTAGTTGCAGGCACCACCCATGCACCCATCACCGCCATCATTATTATCTTCGAACTGACTGCTACCTATAAGATCATCTTGCCCCTGATGATCACCTGTATTCTCAGTACGATCATTACCACTTCTTTGAAGCGCGGTTCCATCTACACAATCAAGCTGTTGCGCAGGGGTATAGAGATCTCGCACGGCTGGGAACAGAATATCCTCCAGGCTATCAAGGTTCGAGACATCATGAGCAATCAGGTGGTGACTATTCTGGAAAATACTCAGTTAGTGGATATAATCAACCGTCTCAAAACGCAAGATGCCTCCTATCTGCACGTAGTCAGCGAAGATAGTGAATTGATAGGTATTATCTCCTTTCGCGACATCCGACCCGTGCTTCAAGAGGAAGCTCTGAAACGATTAGTTATTGCCAGAGATGTAGCTACAACAGACATCACTACCATACGTCCTTCAGACAACATCCAGCTTGCCCTCCAGGAAATGGGGAGCAGAGGAATTTCTCAACTCCCGGTGGTGGCAGAGGATGATAGCAGGAGGGTAATCGGGACCTTGAGCAAAAAGGATGTGCTGGCAGCCTATGATAAGGCAGTGTTTCATCGGGAAATAGAGGAGTATTGAGAATTTCTCCTTCCTTGTAGCCCACCTAAAACCGCTTCAAGATAGTGCTTTCGCTTGACAGCAAACGCTCCCGTCGCCTAATCTTAAACAAACGCAAATTTCCCGTTCCGACCCATTCTCGAGCGACCAAATCTCTGGATCTGGCCTCCGACCTCTGTCTGCTGCCCGCTGCTTCCCACCTGCTATGTACTATCCCCCGCTCCTTGTCTCGATTTTCTCGCCTTTCTCGTTTCACCCCATGCTCCATGCCCCACTCTCCATGCCCCATGCTCCATGCCCCATGCTCCATGCCCCATGCCCCATGCCCCACTCTCCATGCCCCATGCTCCATGCTCCATGCTCCATGCTCCATGCTCCATGCCCCATGCCCTATGCCCCATGCCATCTGACCTGACCCTCAGGATCAGACTTTACCTGCCGAATATAATACAAACTTTATTTTGACTTACGGTTTTTCATGATTAATCTTCTTAAGATCTACTAAATCGGCTCTGATCTGAGTGAAAAGAAACCATACTGAATTGGATGGAGGAGGGAAGATGGTACGGATACAATTCTCGAACAGCAGACGGAATTTTTTTGCTTTAATGATTATGTGGGCGATTGTCCTGGCATCTTTGCCTCCCGTATTGGCTGCAGATGCTCAAAAGCCGCCAGCAGCGCCTCTCACCACCAAGAATCCCAACATTACAATAGAAGCGCTGGGTTATCTCCTAGAGCCATTAACCAAAGATGATCTATCAGTGGAAGCCGATGGCTGGCAACAAGTATTGAAAAATCATGTCGGGAAAGTAAGTGCGGTGCAAATTCTGGCATTGAAGGCCGAAGGTGACAAGAAAACAAAATTGCTCGAATCTGTCACCAAGCTCAAAGAGCAACAGACGGCTTTGTCCGACCGCTTCAAGGTGGTTATTGAAGAATTCAAATCAAAGGGTGGTAAAGTTGAAGATTACGAAGCATACATCAAAGCAATATCTGGAGTTAAGGTGGATGTTTCAGATGCTGGCGCAACCTGGACCGTGGTTACAGGCTGGCTGACCTCGACTGAGGGCGGCCTCCGCTGGGCCAAGAATATTTCATTGTTTTTCACTATCTTATTGGTTTCTTGGATTTTGGCTAATTTGCTTGGCAAAGCTGCGAAAAAAGCTGTGGTGAAACTTCACAGTGCCTCTGAGCTGCTAAAGGATTTTATTGTAAACATAACTCGCAAGACCGTTTTCGTGATCGGTTTTGTCGTGGCCTTATCCATGTTGGAAATTAACATTGGACCGCTTCTGGCTGCCATCGGTGCCGCTGGCTTCATTGTGGGTTTTGCCCTGCAAGGAACGCTAAGCAATTTTGCCGCCGGCATTATGATCCTGGTTTACCGCCCATATGATGTTGGTGACCTTGTTGATATCGGCGGCACGTTCGGAAAGGTAGAAGCCATGACCATTGTGTCGACCACGTTAAGAAAACTCGATAATCAAAAAGTCATCGTTCCCAACAACAAAATCTGGGGAGATATCGTTACTAATGTTACCGGCACGAGTAAACGCCGCGTCGATATGGTGTTTGGCATTGGCTACAGTGACGACATTGCCAAAGCCCAAAAAATACTGGAAGAAATTTTGGCGAATCATGATGCAATCTTAAAAGACCCTGAACCGGTCGTTCGACTTCACGAATTAGGCGATTCCTCAGTTAATTTTGTTGTCAGACCATGGGTTGCAACTGAGCATTATTGGGACGTATACTGGGATATAACCCGCAGTGTGAAAGAGCGTTTTGATGCAGAAGGTGTGTCCATACCCTTCCCGCAACGAGATGTTCATCTCCATCAGATGCCAGCGACTTGATAGTAATCTTGCCTGTCGACTGATAGGTCTATCTGCGTTCCGCTGGTAATATCGGAGTCCAAAAGGCAGGGTCAGCAATGGCCCTGCCTTCCTGTTTGTAAAGTGAACCGTACATACTTCAATCTACACTTTCTCCTTTCAGGAGCACGCACCACATTCTGTGCTAGTTTCTTTAGAGGCAACAGTGTGAATTAAGGGATGTAATCCACACTTTTGCTCTCTCCCCTTTAGACCGACCAATTAATATTCAAAATGGTGGTTTTACGGATAGACATCTAGGCACATTTTTTGCGATAACTACTCGTAGAACCGTTAAGATCAACCAAAAAAAGTAATATAATTCCAATCATTTGTATAAGTTTGTCCAACATTGGGAGTTTATTTCCTAACCCTACTTCATAAATAGACTTCTCGGAGGAGGTCGTGGATAGTGGGAGTTTGCGATGCTGAGGTCGTGG
Organism: Deltaproteobacteria bacterium; assembly: GCA_022340745.1. Taxonomy (GTDB): domain Bacteria; phylum Desulfobacterota; class Syntrophobacteria; order BM002; family BM002; genus BM002. Next base: position 13,179 of record JAJDNL010000300.1, on the reverse strand, counting down.
GTTCAACTCCCACCGCCTCCATCGATATTAGCCAAACAATCTCGTTACTATTCACCCAAAAAGATTATGCTCAATTCGCCAAGTAGTAGATGTGGTGATTGTCTCTGGTTGCATGAAGGACCCGTCATGTGCCTGGATTGTCCTCATTATCCAGAGGCAGAAAGATATATTCTGCCTTGTTCTCAATGCAAACAGTTTCTTTTCGTGAGCCAGCTTTATGAAATAGTTTATGAAAAGAAAGGCCTGTTCTTGTTTTGTAGCAAAGAGTGCAAGGAAGAATGGGACTCCTCTGTTACCGCAGAAAAACAACCCTTTCTCAAAAAACAAGCATTTGGCTCTAACCCACCCTAGCCTTTTTTTGCTGATGTAGACTTAAAGACAATGAGACTCCCTTGCTCACTGTGAGAAGAAACCATTATTAAAGGCCACCCAGTCATGCTCATCCCCAACGGGACCGAGAGGCGAATACGAATAGACCGATGAGCGGAGGAGAACGTAGAGAAGGTATGAACGCTATCACATCTGAGTAAACGATTCATTTGCCAGACACCCTGCGGAGCTTCGGCTTCACTTATTTATGCCTACCCGGAGTTTGCATTACATACTTTAATCCACACTCCTGCCCTTGAGACCAAGCTACAATATCTAGTCCCATTAGATCGACACAAGAAACCCCGACCGCTCTCGGTAGTGACCGGGGCTTTTTTCTTTATTGGTCTAGGCGGCCATCCTTACTCTCAACTTCTTACTGCTCACCTCTAATCTTTTTTATAATTTTCGGAATAAAGAGTGAGAAGACAAACAACCCTATTGAAAAGAAAACCTTGAAAGACAGCAGTTCACCCCAGTTTCCTGAAATCCAAACTTCTTTTAGGGTTCCGATGAAAAAGGTGAAAATAAAGGTTCCGACGATGATGCCCAAACCTGTACCGAAAAAGTAGTCCCAAAAACGTACCCTGGTAAGTCCCATACCGAAATTCATGGCTGTGAACGGAAAGTAGAGAAGCCGCAAGTACAGGGTGGCGGCAAAGCCGTTCCGCTCAATAAGATCGTCATATTTCTTCAGCTTGTCCCCAATCAGCGAGGCTGCGAAGTCTCTACCGAGAGTGCGTCCAATCCAAAAAGCCGCACTGGCTCCTATCATAGCCCCAAGCCAAACATAGAGAAATCCCCAATAAGCCCCAAAAATGGCAGCCCCTATACCGGTTAGTAACGTTCCAGGCACGAAAAGACATATGCCCGCAGCATAAAATACTATAAAAGCAACAGGGGCCCAAAACCCGGCCATATCCAGGAAGCGGCCCAATGCCTCTGCTGTTAGATACCCTTTGACCGGAGTGAATCTAACAATGTAGATAGCTGTTATAATAAAAGCCACAAATATAAATGCTTTGATCATGGCTTTCTTGCGACCTGGAGTTACAGACTCGATTGCTTGTTCCATGTTCTTTCCCCCAACATCAGTTGCTGGGGTTTGCAGTTTTTTTTCTTTTTGAGTACTCGTCATGTTCTCTTTACTCTTGATCATAGGTCGCAACCACAGCAGATAGATTACATTTCGTCGGGGTAATTTAGGTGTCAGGTGTCAGAGCTTTAGGTGTCGGGTGTCAGGTTTCAGGTGTCAGAGCATTAGGTGTCGGGTGTCAGGTTTCAGGTGTCAGGGAAAAATAAAAATTAAACCTTACTAATTGAGATTTGATATTTTGCTATGCTCCACCATCCCAGTACTCCAAAACCCCTAGTCCTCCTTGGCGGCCACCACGGCATGCCCACCAAATTCCCGCCGAAGGGCGGCGAGAACCTTATCCTCAAAGGCATCTTCCTTCCTTGATCTGAACCTTCTAAAAAGTGAAAGAGCTATAACCGGGGCAGATACTCCACTCTCTATAGCCTGCTGTACAGTCCACCGTCCCTCCCCAGAGTCTTCCACGTAACCACGAATTTTAGTCAACCTTTCATCTTTACCAAAGGCTGTTTCCAGCAGTTCCAAGAGCCAGGAGCGAATAACACTTCCCTGATTCCAGAGATGAGCAACCTGAGAATAATCGAGAAACTCAGCATAAGGCGAGCCCTCCAAAATGGCGAATCCTTCCCCGTAGGCCTGCATCATACCGTACTCGATGCCATTATGAACCATCTTGACGAAGTGCCCCGCACCGGTGGGGCCACAATAGAGGTAGCCGTCCTTAGGAGCAAGCGTTTTGAAAATGGGTTCAAGATGCTCGAAGACCTCTCGTTCTCCACCCATCATCATGCAATAACCAACCTCGAGTCCCCAGATGCCACCGCTTACTCCCGCATCCATGAACTTGATTTCTTTTGCAGCCAGCATCTCTTCCCGGCGAATGTCATCTTTGTAGTAGGTGTTCCCCCCATCGATAACAATGTCCCCCGGGGCAAGCAACTCCAGAAGCTGATCAAGGTGATCATCAACGGGTTGGCCGGCGGGAAGCATGAGCCAAACCACCCGTGGCGCGGTCAACTTGTCAACCAGTTCGGTCAGCGAAAAGCTTCCTATCGCACCCTCTTTGACAATCTCCTCGGTCTTTGTGGAAGTTCTGTTGTAGGCCACAACCTCATGGCCACCCTGGAGGAGCCGCTTCGCCATATTCATTCCCATGCGTCCCAACCCGATCATACCTATTTGCATATCCCATACTCCTTCTTTACCACTAGACACTAAAAGCAAGAAGTCAGAAGCCAGAATTCAGGAGAAAAACCATAAAAATTGACTCCCTCTCAACTACCTTCTTTCTTGTGTCGTCTGTCCTCTGACTTCTGACCTCTGACCTCTCATCCCCGTCTCGCCGTTTCTCCGCGTCCCCGTGTCTTTCCGCTGTGCCTAGTCCTCGGCGCGGCATGTTTCTTCCCCACAAGCTCTCCCTTTTAAATTGAAGAAAAGCTTCAACCCTTTCTTTACCCTCTTCGAAAAGATTTTGGGAGAGAAAAAATTCCCTGCAACTCTTTTGTTGATCTCAGCGAGAGTCGGATAGGGATGTACGGCAGAAGCCAGGGTAGAAAGCTTCATCTTGCCGTTCAACACCGCCACCCATTCACTGAGCAGCTCTCCTGCCTGAGGCCCCACTATTTGTACACCTATAGGCTTCTCTTTTCCGTCCAGAATCATCTTGATCTTGCCGACTCTCTCACCTTCCGCCAGGCTTCTGTCGTTCCCTTTGAACTCCTCGGTCCATACCGCATAGTCGATTCCGGCAGCTTCCGCCGCTTTCTCATTCATACCAATGCTGGCGAGCTCAGGGTCGGTATAGGTACACCACGGCAGAAAGGTATAGTCCACTTTTCTGGGGAGATGAAAAATAGCATTGGTGAAGACCACGCCTCCCTCGTAACCTGCTGCGTGGGTGAACTGGTATTCTCCGGTAACATCTCCCGCTGCATAAATGTGTTTCTGTTTTGTCCGCAAGCGATTGTCCACCTGGATGCCTTTGCCGGTAAAATCTATGTCCAGACCTTCTAATCCCAAGCCTGTCACATTGGCCTCACGACCTAAGGCGGCCAGAATCTTGTCTCCTCGAATCCTCTTTGTGGTGTTTGCGCCGTTTTTTATGGTTACCTCCCTCTCATTCCCCAGGTCCCGCACGCCCACCACTGGGGAATTCAGGTAGAATGTTACCCCTTCAGACTGCAAAACCTCCATAACTGTGTCGGCCATGTCCTTGTCTTCTTTGCTCAGGATCTGATTGCTCCGCTGGACCACGGTTACTTTTGAACCAAGACGAGCGAAGGCTTGTGCCATTTCTATGGCTATGGGGCCGGCACCAAGAATGATCAAAGATTTTGGCAAATGATCGAGGGACCAGATTTCTTTATTGGTAATATAAGGGGTTCTATCCAGGCCATCTATGAGCGGGGCTCCAGGGGAGGAGCCGGTGGCGAGGACCCAGTTCTTTGCTGAGATGGTCTCCCCATTCAGACGGATGCTGTGCTCATCTGCAAAGGTTGGCGTACCAAACATAACTTTGGCTCCAAGTTTGCAGAATCTTTCTTCAGAGTCGTGTTCTTGAATGGTGCTGATGACCGCTTGAATCCTCTTTGCCACTTCCCGATAATCAACAGGCGGAAGCTCAACCCCTGGAAGACCGAACTCTCTTGAGTTCTTCATTAGATGGTAAACGTGAGCTGTCCTTATAAGGGTTTTGCTCGGCACGCAACCATAATGGAGGCAGTCTCCTCCAAGTTCTTTTTCTTTTTCAACCAGCAGCGTCTTGGCGCCAGCCTGGGCCGCTCCCGCTGTAACGGTCAGCCCTGCTGCCCCGCCGCCGATAACGCCGATATCGAAATCATATTCCGCCATAAGACAGTCCCTTTCCAGTGATATTATTCTTGTAGGTTGAACTTTTCCGTTTTGGGCAACCTAAACTTTCGATCAGAAGTTGAAGAGATAAAAAGATGAAAAGTGGGGCACGAGTCCACGTAGCCTCCTATGAACCTGAGCTTAGCCCGGATATTTCATGAATCACTTGCAGCGACCACGGATATGGCCGTCCTTCCTGGCGTCCTCGGGTGTCGGCCCCTGCGACGTACCGTTCAGGTACGCCTCGAGTCCAATCCCGCGGTACCGCGGGACGAGTTGCCAGGTGGCACAACCACCTTCTTCGCGCTCGCTGCGCTCCGCTCAGTCCCACACGAGGGTTCCCAGTTTCATGGTCTCGCGACTGCAATTCATGAAATACCCGGGCTAGTCGACACCTGCTGCCCGTCATCGAGTAATCTCCTCCGTTTCTCAGCAATGCTGGCAATCAAGCCCTCAAAGGATTTGGCAAAGGCCGCCACACCCTCATCGAGAACCTTGTTGGTAATGGCGTCCAGGTCGATGCCCAGTTGAGCAAGTTTGCTCGAACGAGCTTTTACCCCATCCAAATCAGTCTCCACTGTAGGCGCGACCTGGCCATGATCCAAAAAGGCCTCAAGCGTGGCGGGCGGGAGCGTGTTGACCGTATCCTGCCCGATGAGTTCGTCCGCATAGAGCGTGTCGGGATAAGCAGGATTTTTGGTGCTGGTGCTGGCCCACAAAGGACGCTGCACCCGCGCGCCCTGTGCCGCCAGTTTTTGCCAGCGCTCCCCACTAAAAATGTCCCTGAAGCGTACATAGGCACTCTTGGCGTTGTCAATGGCGATTTTGCCCTGCAGATCGAAACTGCCAATGTTTGCCAAGGCCTTGTCTACAGCACTATCTATCCGGCTGATAAAAAAGGAAGCCACGGAGGCAACTTTACCGACATCACCATCCGATGCCGCCAGCTGTTCCAACCCGGCAATGTAAGCTGCCGCCACGGCTTCGTATTGGTCCAGTGAGAAGATCAGGGTCACGTTGACGTTGACACCCTCACCGATGAGGGTCTCAGTGGCAGGTAAACCGGCAGGTGTGGCCGGCACCTTGATCATCACGTTCGGCCGCTCCAGGGAAGCGAAGAGCCGGCGTGCTTCAGCAATGGTGGCCTCGGTATCGTGAGCCAGCGCCGGATTGACTTCGAAGCTCACAAAGCCATCAGCACCCCCACTCTTTTCGTAGACCGGACGCAATATGTCGGCTGCACTCCGGATGTCGGCCATAGCCAGGTCCTCATATATTTCTGCTACCGATCTTCCATCACGAACCAGACGATTCAAATCTTCATCGTAATCGCCACTTCCAGCAATGGCCTTTTCAAAGATGGATGGATTAGAGGTGACCCCCCGCAGCCCCTGGTCAACCAGTTCTTGTAGTTCGCCTGACCTCAAAAGGGAACGGCTTATGTAGTCGAGCCAGATTGCCTGGCCCTGTTCAGCCAATTCATGTAGTTTTGTCATTGCAATCCTCCAATGAGAGTAAATGTTTTCAGTTAGTATATCTTAGGATAACTATTGCTAGGGGTATAGTCGATACTCGGCCGGTTTTCTTACCTCCGGTTCAAAAAGGACTAGATTGCGGCTACCTGCCTGCCAGCTAAGGCCCACCCGGCATTGCAAGGCCTCAGCAGAGGCGGATGGAAAAGGCGAGGCGGGCGGGAAAGATTTTCCCACAGATATTGTTTTTACAGCGCTTTTCCAAGCACAAGATCGAAAACTGCTTGACTCTGCTGAAAATAATTCAGAAATTGAGGGATAAAAGCTGGAATAATGGAATAATGAAATAGAGGAATGTTGGGCTGGGAGTTTTCTTTCCATTATTTTAAAATTCCAGCAGGCCATGTCCTTAGCACAACTAGTAAGAAATCCGGACCCAAAGGACGTGGCTTTGCACTGCCCCTGAGGGGGTTCGCATACTCTTTCCCCCTTGCGATTGATGATGCAGGTGTCAGGTGTCAGGAAAAAATTAAAAAACTGAAACCTGAAACCTCTTCCACCCGGAAAGCTAGTGGGAGGCTAATATGCTGCGGCTGAACCCCAGATCCTGGAGCGGGAACTTTTCTCCAAGAACCAGGAAGATCAACCTCAAAAGAATGCGGAAGGAGGAGTTTGACCTTGCCGTGATTGGGGGAGGTATTACCGGGGCTGCCATAGCGCGAGACGCGGCCATGCGCGGCATGAAAGTAGCCCTCATAGAAAAGGCGGACTTTGCCAGTGGCACCAGCAGCAAGTCCTCCAAGCTGATACACGGCGGGTTGCGTTATCTGAAACAATTGGACATTGGTTTGGTGAAGGAATCTTTATCCGAGCGGGAGAAACTTCTCCACCTGGCCCCGAACCTGGTGCATTCCGCCCCCTTTCTGATCCCAATCTACTCAGGCTGGAAGGGGCGGCTCGAAATGCATATCGGGCTATTCGGCTACGACTTTTTGGCAAGTGATAGCTCTCTAGGGCGTCACCGCAACCTGTCGCCTGAAGAACTTTTACAGGAAGAACCTCTCCTGCGTCAGGAAAACCTCTCCGCAGGGTTTATCTACTACGACTGCCTGGTAAATGACGCTCGCCTTACCCTGGCCACGGTCAAATCAGCCCACGAGCACGGTGCCGTGGTAGCCAATTACACTCAGGCAGTAGGCCTTGACATCGGCAAGGAGCCTTTCAATGCGGTAAGGTTCCGTGAGGTAATGAAAGGCAAGGAGGGGATGATTCGCGCCAGAGTTGTGGTGGTTGCTACGGGACCTTGGACCGGAGAACTGTTCAAACTCCACTCCGAGCCCGGTCCTGCCATACGACCGACCAAGGGCGTTCATCTGGTCTTTCCTGAAAACCGACTCAAAGTAAACCAAGTGCTGGCTGTGCCCACTCCGGACAAACGCATAGTATTTGTGGTACCTCTCGAGCAGTTTACCTATGTGGGAACCACTGATACTGACTATTCCGCCTCGCTGGATAAGATCTTGGTGGAAGCTGCCGACGTCGATTACCTTCTCGATGTACTGAACCATTGTTTCCCATCAGTCAATCTTGGCCCAGGAGATATCGTGTCCTCCTGGGCTGGGCTCAGACCCTTGATAATGGAGGAGGGTGATCCCTCTAAGGTCAGCCGTGATTACTATATCGGTTTATACGATGATGGACTTGCAGCCATTGCCGGAGGTAAGCTCACCACCCACCGCACCATGGCACAAAACCTGATTGATCAAGTGCTGGAGCGCTATGCCCATCTGTTGCACGGTGAATTTCAGACCTGCACTACTGACAAGACACCTCTGACAGGTGGGGAAATGATGGATTATCCCTCCTATCTCAAAGCCCAATCTCTTGGTCTAAAAAACCGGTGGGGCTTATCTTTGACGAATGTAGAACACCTGATCAATAGTTACGGTCGAAATCACATGGAGGTCCTGGCCCTGGGTTTGAGTGATCGGAAACTTTTAAACCAATTGGCTCCAGGCTGCCGGGTAATCAAAGCCCAGGTCATTTATGGGGTAGAAGATGAGATGGCTCTCACTCTAGAAGACTTCATGAGCAGGCGAACAGATCTGCTTCACTTCAACGGCGGGGGTAGATCGGAGGTGGTTGCAGCGAAGCTCATGGGCAAGATCCTTGGGTGGAGCCGCTCCCGCCGTCGAGCTGAAATCAGCAAATACCGGCAAACTGTCCAGGAAATGTTTCATTTCAGGAAAGGCTTGTTTTAGGCTCTGCCATCGAGGTGTGTTTTACTCTCGAGAATTTGTTGAGGGTGCGACAGTTTTGAGGTTAATTCGAAACAAGCCTTGTCCGTGGTCCGTTGTCCGTGGTTCGTTGCAAAAAAATCGCATTGCCCATAGATTATTGCGCATAGCTTCTTGTTAAGGAATGCCCCATCAGCATTAGGCTTTTACTTTTTTATTACCCCTTGGCGCTCTTCGCTTTGCAGCGAAGGAAGTGAGCTGATACAACGGACAACGGACCACGGACAACTGACTCACTAGCGAAAAGGACAAATTGATTCCACACCCATTGAGACGGTATGAGCTAGTGCCATGAACAGTCGAGAAAGATTCCTAGAGACCATGCGCTATGGCAGCCCCGACCGCGTGCCCTATTTCGAGGAGGGCATCCGGAGAGAAGTGTTGAGGGAATGGCGCAAGCAGGGATTACCAAAGGATGCTGATATTGCCCAGCTTTTCCCCTCTGATCAGCGGGAGGTCATCGAAGTAGATTTGGAGCCCCGGCCAAAATTCAACAAATGGCCCAGATCGCGCTCCGATCTGAAGGAACTCTTTCGACGTTTGCTCCCGTATGCAAGGGGGCGTTTGCCCAGGGGATGGGCCAAAAAAATCCGCAGGTGGAAAGACCGAGATTATCCACTCATGCTTAGAATCCACCGGGGCTTTTTTCTGTCCATGGGTGTTTACGACTGGCGCAGGTTTTCAGAACTAATGGATCTACTTATTGATGATCCTGAATTTGTCCGTGAGGCCATGAAAATCCAGGGAGAGTTTGCCGCCGGCTTAGCGGAACGTGTACTCAAGGATGTGGTTGTGGACGCAGCACTTTTCAGTGAGCCCATTGGCGGCAATTATGGCCCTCTCATATCACCCCAAATGTATGAAGAAATGGTACTGAGAAGCTATGAGCCGGTTCTTGATGTCCTCCACAAATATAAAATAGAAACCATAGTTTTAGTGACATATGCTAATGCTCGGGCCTTAATTCCGAGCATGCTCAAGTGGGGATTCAATTGTTTGTGGGCTTGCGAAGTGAACATTGACGCCATGGACTACCGGGAGCTTCGCCGCGAATTCGGCCGTGATTTGAGGCTGATTGGTGGGATAGATCTTGACTCCCTTCGGCGGGACAAGGAAGCTGTTCGGCGGGAGGTGGAAGAGAAGGTGCCGCCACTCGTGGCCGATGGGGGCTACGTACCGTTGGCTGATGGACGGGTCCGCGCCGATGTACCATTTGAAAATTACGTCTACTACCGCAAACTACTGGAACAAATTACTCGGGCTTGAACTCAATAGCGGCCCGGAGAAAAGATACTGGATGCTCGATTTTCGATACTTGATAATAACATCTAGTATCCAGGATCGAGGATCTCTTCGACAATTGAAAACTGGTGACTAAACCATGCCGGACCTTGAGCAAAAGGACTTCTTTATTAGAGCGGTGGGCCACAAGCTCCGAGTGAGGAGGGTTACACACCTGGACAACGGTGGGCAGGACTCCCGTCCCACTCTCGTCTTTCTCCACGAGGGGTTGGGCTCTATTGAGATGTGGCATGACTTTCCAGAACTACTGCTGGAGAAAACAGGATGTAACGGTTTGGTGTATGACCGCTGGGGGCATGGCAAATCTGATCCCATCGATGTCCAAAGAACGCTCCGATATGTTCACGACGAGGCTTTGGAGACCCTACCCGAGGTTCTAGAGAATTCTGGTGTAGAGGATGCCATCCTCATCGGTCACAGCGATGGCGGCTCCATTGCCCTGATTTTTGCAGCAGAATATCCTGGATCGGTCCGAGGGCTCATTACCGAAGCTGCACATGTCTTTGTGGAAGAGATTACCCTGGAAGGTATTCGAGAAGTCGTGAAAGCTTACCAGACCACGGACCTCAAAGAAAAGCTGGCACGTCACCACGATAGTAACACTGAAGCAATCTTCAGGGCATGGTGTGACACCTGGCTGTCCCCCGAATTCAAACAGTGGAATATTGAGGATTGCCTCCCAAGAGTCAGGTGCCCGGTTCTGGTGATACAAGGCGAAGACGATCAGTACGGCACTGAAGCTCAGGTGGAGGCCATAGCAAGTCAAGTAACGGGCCACGCCACGCCTCTCCTCATTCCTGATTGTGCCCATATACCGCACAAGGAGGCCACTGACAGGGTTATCAAGGAGATGACCGATTTTATTCTCGAGCTCATTTAGGGACAACTCGTCATCCCGGCCAAGTCCCGAAAAGCGGGACGCGAGCCGGGATCCAGAAAAAATCTAATTATATTGGACTTTCACTGGATTCCGGATCTCGCCCGCTTAGGCGGCCTCGTCCGGAATGACGGGTTCGGCGAATTCTGACAGAGTTTGCCGAGGGAGCAGAGATTATTGTGCAATTAGGTTAACAACCGTTTCAGGGATTGGGATTAAAGAATCATAAAGGGGAAGATATGAGACAAACAAGAATTCTCGGCGTGGGCATGTATTTGCCGGAGCGAGAAGTTACAAACCAAGAACTTGAAGCCATCAAAGAACTGGAAACCTCCGATGAGTGGATAAGGCAGCGGACCGGGATCCTTTCTCGGCGCTTTGTTTCAGAGGGGGAATCCGGCACGGACCTCGCGGTACACGCCTCACGAGAAGCTATCGATAATGCCGGGCTCAGCCCTGATGATATTGACTTCGTCATATATGCCACCTTGAGCCCGGATTATTTCTTCCCTGGCAATGGCTGCTTCTTGCAAGATAGGCTCTTCGCTGACAGAACAATTGGTGCCATGGATGTCCGTAATCAATGCTCGGGTTTCATATACAGCCTTGCCATGGCTGATAGTTTGATAAAAAGTGGGCAATATGAACGTATCCTCATTGTCGGCTCAGAGATTCACTCCACGGCTCTAAATTTTACCTTCAGCGGCCGAGACCTGTCGGTATTGTTCGGTGACGGCGCAGGAGCAGTGGTGGTGGGCCCGGCCCCGAATGGTCACCCGGGCATCCTGGCAAGCGCTCTGCACTCAGAGGGAAAGTACGCAAAGGAATTGTGGACCGAGTATCCTGCCAGCGCGCACCACCCAAGGATTTCTCATGAAAGCCTCGATCAAGGCAGGCACTACCCGCAGATGAACGGACGGATGGTATTCAAACATGCGATCACCCGCATGGTTGAAGTGAGCCACCAGGTCTTGGCAGAAGCTGGTAAAGCAGTGGCGGAGGTGGATTTGCTCTTGCCTCATCAGGCCAACATGAGGATCAATCAAATGGTGGCATCCCAGTTGGGCATCCCTGAAGAAAAGGTAGTGAACACCATCGCCTGGACCGGTAACACCACAGCTGCCACCATACCTATTTGTATGCATGAGGCTCTGAAACAGGGGAAGTTAAAGGAAAACGATCTCGTACTCCTCACTGCCTTTGGGGCTGGTTTCACCTGGGCAGCTTCACTATTGCATTGGTAAAGCGTTAATGCAGGCAGTCTAATAATGTTTTTGACCATGCATATTTGACGTCCTCTTCTAGTCATTTGGCCACTAGATGTGGCCGTCACTACGCTTCGCTGTCATTTATAGTTAATTGTCGTTGTAGGGTTGAGAAAACCTAATGACGGCCATAAGGCCTAATGACGGGCGCCAGCCTAACTGACAACGAAGCGCGGCTGCGCGAAGTGTAATGACTTGTAGGTACACAGTGCCTACTTCACTCTGTGTCTCGGTGGTTCTATTTTCTGAACCTGACGGTGAGTGAGTCCGAATATCGGAGATGGTCTATGAGCATTCGCTGGAAATTTCTTATCTTCTTCATAACCTTGAGTCTTGCGCCTCTTCTCGTTGTTACCTTCGTAGGTCAGCGGGGAATTGTGCGCATGGGTGAAACCATATCCGGGATGGCAAAAAAGAACCGGACCGAAATCGTCAGCCGAGAGCTTCAGCAAACTGCCGAGGACTACGCCAAATTACTGGGGCGTGAGGAAGAGTCTCTGGAACTCACCCTGAAAACAATTGCCAAAGACACAGAGCGCTTTCTCGCCGAACCTCCAAAGGGGGCGGCAAAGCTCTATTTTGCCCGGGATTACGACAACCCAGTCTCAGCTCCTCAGGATTTGAAAGTCTTGGATGAATATAGAAAGGGTACTTCTGGCGGGGGGAGCGAACCCTTGCTTGTCAGCTTTGATCATCAGGTCTTTTTGCTCAGAGGGGAAACTGACAAGCGAGCTGCGGCAAGGGATGCTTCTCGTTTGAGCATGCTTCTTCCATTGTGCAAAGAGATCGAGAGTGAACTAGGCGACATTTTCTACTGGGTACATGTCAGCCTGGAGAGCGGCGTTCACACAGCCTATCCAGGCCACGGCGGCTATCCTGCCACCTACAACCCCCAAACTAGTCCGTGGTATATCTTGGCCAAAGAGAGAGGTGAGTTGGCCTGGAGTACCCCTTACATAGATGCCACCACACGTCAGGTCATCATGACTGCCTCTATCCCCATCCAACACCCTGACGGTTCATTTGCGGGGGTTGCAGCAATTGACGTGCTTCTCTCCGAGGTTCTACAAATCAGTGAACTCTCTTCACAATGGTCGCCAGCAATGCGCTCTTTCGTTGTCTGGTCGGGGGCAAAAGAAGACACCGATGAACACGCCCTCTGGGTGGTGGCTCGCAAAGACTATGTGGAGAATGCCGCTGCTTGGAGCGGTGTTATGGGCTTGGAGAGACTGTCTCCTTCCGATCGGAGCAGAATGAATCACCTTGAGCAAGAAATTAGAGCACAGAAGTCAGGGTATTTAGAGATGGACTATTATGGGGTGGACTCTGTGTGGGCTTACGCCCACGTCGGTGATGATTTGAATCTCATACTCATCGTACCCAAAAGGATTATTTTGGAGCAGTTTGAACAGGTACGAGAGTCTTTACATTCAATTGTGAAAGAACAGTGGCTCATTACCGGGGTTGTCGCCATTGGAGTGATTCTTTTACTTATATTGGCTGGCTTGTGGTTCGCCCACGCCATGATCCGCCCTTTATCTGTCATGGTAGAGGCGGTCGAGCGTCTAGCAAAAGGAGATTTCTCGGCGCGAATTAACATAAAAACCGGCGACGAACGCGATCTCTTGGCTAAAAGTTTCAATGAAATGGT
>JAJDNL010000299.1 GCA_022340745.1 Deltaproteobacteria bacterium | reverse complement strand
GCCTCCTATGAACAATGCTCAACAACATTAAATTATCCCCGACCACCCTCGTCGCAGACTATATTGTCCGGCCCGCCGAGTCCTTCTTTAGGCAAGAGGCTTCCAGCAGTGTGCTCTTGCTCTTGGCTAGCCTTATTGCAGTGGCCTGGGCAAATTCCTCATTTGCCCCTGCCTACCACCATCTTTTGCACACAAATCTCACCTTAGCTCTTGGTGAAATCCGCATTACCAAGTCACTCGTCCACTGGATAAATGACGGTCTCATGACCTTTTTTATTTTTGTCGTGGGATTGGAGATCAAACGGGAAATTCTCGTGGGCGAACTTTCGTCTCCCAAGAGTGCTCTGCTCCCTGTTGTTGCTGCCCTGGGTGGGATGCTTTTCCCCGGCGCTATTTATTTTTTGCTCAATCGTGGCACTGGCACGGCAAACGGCTGGGGAATACCCATGGCCACCGATATCGCCTTCGCTTTGGGTGCCATTGCCGTGTTTGGCAGGAAGTTGCCCGTCGGCCTCAGGGTCTTTCTCTCTGCCTTTGCCATTGCAGACGACCTGGGGGCAGTAATGATTATCGCTTTCTTCTACACCAAAGAGATCGTCTGGAGCTACCTCATTGTCTGCATCTTCTTCGTTTTTGGACTTGCGGTGGCCAATTTCCTCTGGATCAGGTCCACCTTGCTGTATGCTCTTCTTGGGCTTGGTGTCTGGATCGCTGTGCTCGGATCCGGTGTTCACCCCACGGTGGCAGGATTTGTGGTCGCCATGTTCATTCCGGCTCGGGGCAAATACGACACTGATCAATTCGTCAAGAAAGTCAGAGAAATCATGGATGAGTTTCAGTGCGAGGAACAGAGCTGCGGCTATTCAATCCTTTTGGATCAGGGTCATCTCAGTGCCGTACACGCATTGGAACTGGCCTGTCATGACGTAGAAACTCCACTACAACGCATGGAGCACTCCTTACATCCATGGATCGCTTTCGGGCTCTTGCCAGTCTTCGCTTTTGCCAACGCTGGACTGTCTCTCGAGGGGGTAAATCTGACCAGCATCTTTGCTCATCCTGCCACCATTGGTATCGCCTTGGGACTGCTGATCGGAAAACCGGTGGGCATTACCCTGTTCTCCTTTCTGGCCGTCAAGACAAATATAGCGGTACTCCCAACCGGGGTCAGATGGTCTCATATCATCGGAGCCGGTATGCTCGGGGGCATCGGGTTTACCATGTCCTTATTCGTCTCTAACCTCTCCTTCTTCTCGGCAGAGCTACTCAACTACTCTAAGCTGGGAATCCTTTTGGGCTCTATTCTCTCGGCCATAGCGGGACTTCTGTTTTTAACGGGCAACTACTCTTTGCAAAGCAGACGGGAAGCAGCATCGTCCGCGTAATCAAAAGCAACGAGCGTTTCCGGAACACGACCTTAGGGACGGTCCCATCCACGGCCACAGCAGGCTATTCGTCTAACATCCGGGGTAGATTGAAGTTCCCTACAGCAAGACCTGTCGACGAGACTTGTCGACGAGACTTGTCGACGAGCTCAAGTCGTGTCGCTCAAGTCGTGTCGCTCAAGTCGAGTCGCTGCGGGAAATGCGCTCGCTGTAGCATTTTCACTTTGATCTATCTCCGTGAACGTGGCCCTGAGAGCGGGACATTCTAGAAATAGATATAAACGCTTTTCCAGGTCCGCCTCTCGGTATTCCTTCACAATGCTTTCAGTGATCCTCATTTCTCACCTCCGTTTTTCCCGAAGTGGTCTACGATGGTATCTACAACGGATTCATCCGTTAAGATTCGCTTGTGTCCTAGACCCTCGGTTGTATGCAAAGAGATATTTTGAAACTCATTTGAGACTTCTTTTGAGTCAGTATATGGAATAGTTGGGTCATGTTTGTCGTGAACAATAAGAATTTTTGAGTTGATTTCTTTGAACAGATTCGCTGGATTGTCTCGTTGCATATCGTAGCCAAACTGATTCTCATATTCCTGTATCAGTCTGTGATAGAGGTGTGCGGGGACACCAACGTGATCAAAGAAACATTTTAGGACTTCCGCCAGTTTCAGCGCTGGGGCTACAAGGACCGCTTCCAATGGTTGGTTTTCCTTGGCAATGCTGTTGACCGTGGCAGAGCCTCCCAAGGAGTGAGCAATCACGCCCTGGATCTTATGGCCATTTGAGGAGGTCAAGAGTGTCCTTATGGTGTCGGTAAACTCAAAGTAACTGGATGTTTTCCCCTGAGACACCCCGTGACCTGGAGCGTCATAGCCGATTACCGAATATCCTCTTTGCATGAGTGGTTCAATAAAGTTATGCAACTGGATGCCCCTGCCATTCCAGCCATGGGCCAAAAGAATGCTCGGACCACTCCCCCATTTCCAACACTGTACGGTTTTGTCATGTACTGCCAGTTGAAATGATTCTCCACTTTCAAGATATTGTTTTTCTACAGGAGTTATCTTGTACCTGGAGGGAGTGAAGAACATTTTTTTAACAAGCAGTTTCGTGAGTGTGGGTGTAACGTTCCACAGCAAGTCCAGAAAACCGTGAACAGCCTCCTGCCTCATCTCTGAAAGACGAACGTTCGTGCTTATACATTTTTCATGAAGTATCCTGGTTGTCATCTTTTTTCCCCTTCTATCGATCTCTGAATGGAAATGAAATACGGCGGGCTGCCTAAGCGACCATTTAGGGCATGGAGCATGGAGCATGGAGCATAGAGTTAGAATACTTCTGATCTCGGATTCGAATCAATGTGTCGAATTGCGAATTTCGAAACTCCAAATTCCAGATTCGAATTGCGCTTTTTACTCCATGCCCTTTGCTCTATGCTCTTTGCTCTATGCTCTTTGCTCTATGCTCTTTGCTCTATGCTCTTTGCTCCTGACACCTGAAACCTGACACCTGGATTCTGATCCCTGGCTCCTAACTCCTGAATTCTTTACTTATAATTAGCCAGAAGCCTCTCTAAAGCTACTTCCCGACGTTTCCTCGTTTCAGAGTCGTCGAGCAATTTGTCATACAGATGAAACCCGAGTAAGAGTGAATAAAGGTCAAAGGCAAACTGCTCACATTCAATACCTTCTCTAAAATCACCAACTTTTATCGCTGATTCAGCTATTCGACACAGGCAGTCAATCCAATCTTCTTGCTGTCTTATAAGGCATTCCCTAACTTTTCCTGGCCTGTCGCTATAGTCCGTGCTGGCAGTGACGAAGATACAGCCGCCGGTCAAGTTGTCGCCCCACTCTACCCAGTTGTTGACCAAGGCTTTGATTCTGGGGATACCACCCTCTGTTGCTAGGGCCGGGATAATGACACTTTCTGAAAAAAGCCGCGCGGCGTACTCCAATATGTCGATCTGCAGATTCTCCTTCGACTGAAAATGAGCGAACAACCCACTCTTCGACATGTTGGTCTTTTTGGCAAGAGCGCCGATGCTAACGCCTTCAAGACCCAACTGGCTTGCCATATCGAGTCCGGATTCCAGAATGATCATTTTTGTCTCTTTTCCCTTTGTCATGACAGAAAATATAGCACGAACGTTCGTTTTGTCAAGTCTTTTTTTTGTGCCCTGCTAAGCTCATTGACACCAGTGAGTGAGGCGGGTTAACTTCTAGCAGAAACTTAGGGATTCAGGGATTTAGGAATTGTGGAGGAGCATCATGTCCCCAACAGATACCAACTGGTCTCGGCGAGATTTCCTCAAGGCTGCGGGAGCTGCCGGCGTGGGATCGGTTATAAGGCCCATTGAAAGTCTTGCTAAATCTTCCGATGAACCGCTGGTGATGCCCACCCGGACTTTTGGAAAAACTGGAGTAAAGGTGCCCATTCTCGCTTTTGGCGGCAGTATGGACGTGCAACAGCTGGTGCTGCGTCAGGCCATTAAATGGGGAGTGACCTATTGGGATACAGCCAATTCCTACTATGGCGGCAATAGCGAAAGGCAAATTGGCAAATATCTGGGCAAGTACCCTGAAGACCGCAACAAGATCTTTCTCGTGACCAAGTCGCACGCCTGGACTGTCAACGGCATGACGAGAGATCTCACTTTATCGCTGGAAAGAATGAAAACGGATTATGTTGACCTCTTCTTTGTACATTCTGTCAAGGACATCGATGAATTGGATGAGGATATTAAAAGTTGGAGTCAAAAGACCAAAGCAGGGGGAAAGATCAGGTTTTTCGGTTTCAGTACTCACAGCAACATGGAAAAATGCATGCGAACGGCTGCGACCCTGGGATGGATTGACGGTATCATGATGGCGTATAATTACCGGCTCATGCACACCGATCAGATGAAGAGGGCGGTGGATGCATGCGCCAAGGCGGGCATTGGCCTCACTGCCATGAAAACTCAAGGAGGCGGTTCGGTAAGAACCACCACTGAAACCGAGATGAAGCTAGCCGGGCGCTTCTTAGAGAAAGGTTTTACCGACGCACAAGCCAAACTCAAGGCAGTTTGGGAAAACCCGAATATTGCCAGCATCTGCTCGGAGATGCCGAATATGACCATTCTCAAAGCTAACGTGGCCGCAGCATCTAACCGAACTAAACTTTCCAGCCGGGATCTTAGTTTGTTGCGTCATTATGCCCTGGAAACCGGTTCAGGCTATTGCGCAGGTTGTACTGAGCTTTGTGAGTCGGCACTCGAGAGCGATGTTCCCATTGGCGATGTGATGCGCTATCTGATGTACTATCGCAGTTATGGCGACCGGTATCGTGCTGCTATGCACTTTAATGAAATTCCGGTAACGATTCGGAAGAAAATGGCTCGGTTGGACTATTCTTTAGCGGAGCAAAAATGTCCCCAGAAAATGGCCATTGGCAAGCTCATGCGTGAGGCAGTAGATGAGATGACCATTGGTGACAGCAAAACTACCTGAGCCAATGATAAATGAGAAATACTAGATGGATCAGATCGTAGTCCTCGGTGCCCGACAGCACAATCTCAAAAATATTAATGTCCAGATTCCTCGGGATAAACTGGTGGTAATCACCGGAATCAGTGGATCGGGCAAATCCTCCCTCGCTTTTGACACCCTTTACGCTGAAGGTCAGAGGCGCTATGTGGAATCTCTCTCTTCCTACGCCCGCCAGTTTCTGGAAAAGATGGACCGGCCTGAGGTTGATTCAATCGAAGGTCTGAGTCCGGCTATCGCCATTGAACAAAAAACCGCCGGTAGAAACCCCCGCTCCACCGTAGGGACTATCACCGAAATCTACGATTACCTCAGGGTTCTCTTCGCCAGGGTGGGCCAACCGCACTGTCTTGGCTGCGGTGCAAAAATCCAGGCCATGACTGTTCAGCACATGGTGGATTCCGTCCTCGACCTTCCCGAAGGTACCAGGATTCTTATCCTGGCCCCACTGGAGCACTACGAACCTGGACAGCCAAAGCGTCTTTTCCGTCGGCTTCGCCGTGAAGGATTTGTCAGAGTACGCGTCAATGGCACTGTTTTTAATCTCGACGAGCAGATTCAGATATCCAGTGAGGTGACCTCACGCATTGAGGTGGTGGTAGACCGTCTTGTGGTGCGGGCTGACGCCATGCGACGGGCTACAGATTCCATGGAACTTGCCCTCCGAACCGGGGAGGGCAGAACACGAGTGGCTATCGTTGACGGCGAGGAGCAAGATTTCAGTGATCAGCCTTTTTGCCATTCGTGTAACCTCAGAATGCCTGGGCTCTCTCCCCAACTTTTCAGTTTCAACAATGCTCTCGGTGCCTGCCCTGAGTGTTCAGGGCTGGGAATCATGGAAAGATTTGATCCCGAACGTGTGGTACCTGATCCCAGTCTCAGCCTGAAAGATGGCGCTATTGCTCCCTGGTTCCGAAAGGGCTCGGTTTTGTTTCTCGACCAATTGGAAGCACTCGGCCGAAAATACTATTTTGACATCCACACCCCATTTAAGAACCTATCCCACGAAGCACGTCAGATAGTACTGTATGGCTCTGGAGAAAAAAAATTTTCTGCCGCTGCCAAGACCACTGGTCGCAGTCGTTCCCAAGGGGACCCTTTTGAAGGCGTCATTCCTTACTTGCAGCGTCGTTGGCGTCAACAAGGCAGCGACGAGCGGGAGCAATTGTTTTCCCATCTTGTCAAAGGGGTTTGCCCCACCTGTCAAGGGGCAAGGCTGAGGCCGGAGTCTCTGGCCACTACCATTGCCAACATGAACATCTACCAGGTGTGTAGCCTGGATATCGCCCAATTGCATGGGTGGATAGATAACCTCGGCTTTCCACCGCAACAAAGCCCTGTGGCCGACCCGTTACTGAGCCAGGTAAGCCAGCGGTTGGAGTTTCTAAGCCAGGTAGGGCTTTCCTACCTTAGTCTAGACCGGGCTTCCACTACCCTGTCAGGGGGAGAGGCTCAGCGTCTCCGTCTTGCCACTCAGATAGGCTCCAGACTAGTGGGAGTACTCTATATCCTGGATGAACCGAGCATTGGTTTGCATCAGCGTGACAACCAACGTTTACTGGACACCCTTAAAACACTTCGCGATCAGGGAAACACCGTTCTGGTTGTTGAGCACGACGCCGAAACCATTATGACCGCTGATCATGTAGTTGATGTTGGCCCTGGTGCGGGTGATCAGGGTGGGCATCTCGTTTTCAGCGGCAAGCCGGCCTTACTTCTCCAGCATGCAGACTCCTTAACAGGACAATACCTCTCTGGCAATCTGAGCATTCCAGTGCCGGCCGGGAGGCGTATTCCTGAACGCGGATTTCTTACCATTGAAGGAGCTGGCGCCAACAACTTACAAAATATCACCGCCTCAATCCCAATTGGTCTGTTCACCTGTGTAACCGGTGTGTCAGGCTCGGGTAAGAGCACGCTCATTTTGGACACCCTCTATCGCGCCGCCGCAAAGCTGCTGCACCGTGCCTGGGAATTTCCTGGGACTCACCGTCACCTTCGAGGACTCGAGGCACTAGACAAGGTTGTTCATGTTGACCAGTCCGCTATCGGTCGCACCCCTAGGTCTAACCCGGCCACTTACACCGGGATCTTTACCCAGATCCGTAACCTGCTGGCGCAGGTGCCAGAGGCACGGACACGAGGATACCGGGCCGGCCGTTTCAGTTTTAATGTCAAGGGCGGCCGCTGCGAAGCATGTGCTGGTCAAGGTATTCTTAAAATCGAAATGCACTTTTTGCCCGATGTGTATGTTACCTGTGATGATTGCAGAGGTCTCCGTTTCAACCGGGACACCCTGGAAATAATCTATAAGGGGAAAAATGTCGCTCAAATGCTAGACATGACCATGACCGAGGCCCACCGTTTTTTCGGCAACATACCTCTCATTAAAGATAAGCTCTCCACCCTGGATGAAGTTGGGCTCGGCTATCTTAGGCTAGGACAGCCAGCCACAACATTATCAGGTGGCGAAGCGCAGAGAATCAAACTGGCTCGGGAACTGAGCAAGCGCAGCACTGGCAAGACCCTGTATCTCCTGGATGAACCCACCACTGGGCTTCATTTCGACGACATCAAAAAGCTGCTCTATGTTCTCAATCGCTTGGTGGGAGCCGGCAATACGGTCGTGGTTATTGAACATCACCTCGATGTTATCAAAACCGCAGACTTTGTGATCGACCTAGGACCTGAAGGGGGTGCAGAAGGAGGCAAGATTGTCGGTACCGGAACACCTGAGGAGATCGCCCACATTCCTGATTCGCATACAGGACGATACCTTAAGGAAAAACTATAGTAAGGTATTAAGAGACATAGAACCCGCCCTTGAGCTGGCCCTAGAGGGTGGTTTTCAAATCTTTCCTTGATTCGTGAAATAGTTGGAGTAGTGGAGTGGTGGAGCATTGAAAATCGTAAATTCCAAGTACCACATTACAGGGTTTCAGGTGTCGGGTGTCAGGTGTCAGGGAAGAAAAACAAAACAACTGAAACCTGAACACTGAAACCTGAAACCTCTTCTATCGGCAAAGCCACCCACTTCTGACCTCGCGCATAGGATCAGGTTTCCGGATGAAAACTAGCTAATTGATTTCTCAACCAACGCTTCTTTTAACCTCGTCGACATCTATGATCAAAGTCTGCAGGGTCTGCAGCAACTCAGGCGCTATCTCCTTTGATTTTAGATAACTCAAAGCTGCTCTGGCGATGAATTTTCGGGCCTCACTGGAAATCTGCACAAATCGAACACCCATGCCGCGCGGTGAAATATCATCATCAGGGCCCCATCTATTCGACCACGTCACTTCCGCTTTGGCTGTTACGGTCTGGTCTGAGTTGGGAATATCTATGGTTAGTTCAAAGATTTCATGGAGTTTTAACGGCTTTTGACAATGGATGAAGACTCCATTGGGGGTAACATTTGATGTTACCCCATCCATAGTACCTTGATCGGTCTTTATAACAGCCGGCCATTTTATTTCAGCTCTGGGGTAGTCACGTTTGTCATTACTCACAAATCACCTTCTTTGTTGTCAGTGGTTTTTCTCGACAGGATTTTCAACACACCTATGGCCCACACAGTTCCAGACATAACTCACATGAAGACAAACAGACAATTTGAGAAAGCCCCCATCAAACCGGGCGCGGATGGCTGATGGGGGTAAGTAATACATGCTGTAGAGTTAGACAAGAAGTTGCAACCGCTACATCTCCTTGACTAGGCAGGAAAGATGCCAAAAATGAAGAAGAGCGGGAAAATCCCGTAACCACAAGAACTTAACTCAGATAGTTTACACCACCTAAGCGTTGCTAAATCGCCAGATTTGGCGAAAAGTCCAAAGCAGCGTTGGTGAAAGCGCCAAGAAAATAAATATAGGCGAGAAGTCTTTATAGCAAACTCTGGCCAGGCAACTACTTTATGCGGTAATAGGATCTCAAACGAAATAGTGTGGATTAAAGTATGGTATCTACATTCGGCCGGAATGGTG
>JAJDNL010000296.1 GCA_022340745.1 Deltaproteobacteria bacterium | reverse complement strand
TAGAGGGGTTGACGGACAGGCTCTCTAGTCTAGCTGGATACCGTATTTTTTTATCCTTTTCCATAAGGTTGTGCGGCTGATTCCCAAAATGGAGGCAGCCCTGGTTCTGTTACTGCCAGACTTGGCGAGAGCCTCTATAATTCTTTCCCTCTGGCCGGCAGCGCTGATCTGCCATTCAGTCTGCGGGAGACGGGACCGGCGTGAGGGTTTGAGGCTCAGTTGTTCCGGAAGGTGGTCAGGCATTATTTCCCCCTCCTGGCAGAGGACAAAGGCATATTCAATGACATTCATCAGTTCGCGCACATTACCAGGCCAATCGTAGCGAATGAGCAGATCTAATGCCGCTTTACTGATGCCACTGATGGGTTTATCTGTCTTGAGGCGTACCCGGTTAATAAAAGTTTCCACCAGCAGAGGAATGTCTTCCTGTCGTTCCCGCAAGGATGGCAAATGGATGGGAATAACCCCAATACGATAATATAATTCCTCGCGAAAGCGTCCCTCCTCCATGAGCAGGTTGAGATTCTTGTTGGTTGCGGCAAGAATGCGAACGTCAATGGAGATGGGGTGGTGGTCTCCCACCTTTTCGATCTCTTTTTCCTGCAAGACTCTTAAGAGCTTGACTTGGGTAGACAGAGGAAGATCGCCAATTTCATCTAAAAAAATGTCACCACCGTCGGCCGCTTCGAACCTTCCCACCCTGGTGCGATCCGCACCAGTAAAGGAGCCTTTTACGTGGCCGAACAATTCACTCTCCAGCAAGGATTCGCTGAGGGCGGCGCAGTTTACCTTAATAAAAGGACCCTTGCACCGTGGGCCAAGTTTGTGAATGACCGAGGCCACCAATTCCTTGCCGGTACCGCTTTCCCCGTTGATGACAACTGGCGCCTCAGACTGAGCTGCGCTGGAGATGAGATCAAAGAGTTTTCGCGTGGCTGGCGATTTTCCCAGGATGCCGTGAAACCCGTCTTTGCCGCTTAGCTCCCGGCGCAAAAGAGAAATGAGCTGTTGTTGGGTCACCACTTCGCTGAGATCGGTGAAGGTCCCTACGCCGCCTATTATCCTGTCGGCACTATCTTTGAGGAGAACCGCATTCTTATATACATGGGTCAAGCTCCCATCTTTTTTTCTTAGGTTGCACTTGTGACGCTTGATCCGTCCTTTCTTGAAGAGGGCGCAATACTTGTCGTCCCCCCCTGCCCGGACGCTTGGACAAACATCACATTCGAGTAGCTTACAAGACTTACCCAAGAGTTCATATTTGCTGTATCCGCTGATCTGTTCGAAGGCCCGGTTGACGGTAACGATGACTCCTTGGGGACTAACGATCATCAGGCCGTCTGATATGGACTCTATGACCGTCTCCCAGTACTGGCTGTATTCTTTTTGAAGCATTTTGTTCTTGGCCTTTGTAACTGTTCAGGGCTGGAACCGAGTCCACACCATCCCTACTACCCTCTTCCATTGGTTTTGCTCTTAACGTTAAGAATGAACGATCATGAACAATTTTTAACATATACTATCTCGAGCAAACGGTCAACCCAGGTGAATATACGTGATATTTACATGTATTTTCAAATAGTTATATGATCCATTCCACATTTCTTGGTCCTGGCATCTTCTTTGCTCAACTGGAGAGTAATATGCCAGGCTTTGTAAGGAACGCTGCGGTAGAGTAGAGGGAAAAAAAGATGAAAGCCGACAAAATACTTGATGCACGTGGTTGTAGCTGCCCATGGTGCTGTCTCAAAGCAATGAGCATGCTCAAGCTCTTGAAGCCAGGACAGATTATTGAAGTGCTCGGCACCGATCCGCTCACCTTAAAGGATCTTCCTCATATTCTAGAACAGAGCGGAGACCAGTTGATCGAGATAGACAAGCAGCCTGAGTTCTTCAAAATGTTCCTGCGCCGCGGCCGAGACGGCGAGAATGCCTGACTGTACAGGTAAAGTTAGTGGAACCAAAAGAAATCACATTCTGTCGACCTGAACACCGAACTGCCTTTTGGCAATGGCAGCTTACCAAGGCCGTAAGAGAGCAATGGTTCCTGGTCATCTTCATTGTGTCGGTGCTGACAGGGCAGGCGTTGATAACAATCGCCTCCCCATGGCCGCTGAAGATCATCTTTGATTGCTTAGTGCCGAATGTGCCGTTATACGGATTTACCAAACGGCTCATTCCTCCGGCTTTGGCGGTCGACAGAACGACGCTGCTCACTACCCTCATTGTTGCCCTGGGGGTAATGGCCTTGCTGGAGGGAGTCTTTCTGTGGGTACAAAACTACGCCGTCACCAGTCTCTACCAGCGGGTGACTCTCAAACTCCGTTTGACACTTTTCTCACACCTCTTAGAGCTGCCGATGATCTTCTACCAGAAGATAAAAGCAGGTGAAATCATCTCCCGCCTCAGTACCGACACCGTCAACATCCAGCATCTGGTGGAAGCGACTATCATTCTTACGGCCCGCAGCGCCCCCACCATCCTAGGGATCTCCATTGTGATGTTCTGGGTGGACTGGCAATTTGCCTTGGTGGCGGTGAGTGTGATGCCGGCATTAACCTTGTTGACCCATTTTTTCTCTGATCGCATCCGGCAAGCAACCCGCAAGCAGCGTCAAAAAGAAAGTGATATCACAAACATAGCCGAATCTGCTATCCACACCTACAGATGTGTCTCCCTCCTTGGCTTGCGGGAAAAAGAGGTCAAAAGGTTGGCAATGGAAGGTAGTGAGTCCATGGCAGCCGCCGTGAGTGCCGGCGCCTGGCAAGGCTGGTATACGTCCACCGCCAACGTTCTTCTTTCCCTGGGCACTGCGATTTTGATTCTCATTGGTGTCCACCGCATCTGGTCCGGGGCCATCAGCCTGGGTGAATTAGTGGTTTTTATGATTTATTTGCGTGCGCTCTATAAGCCCTTGCGAGAATTTACCAAATTCTTCGCCAAGCTGTCTAAATCTCTTGCTTGTAACGACCGGATTGAAGAAATCATGGCGTTGGAGCCATGTCTTTTAGGGGTATGGGACCTAGAGAGGGCCGAGGAGCTAGAAACATTTCGGGAAAAGTTGTGCTTCGAAAAGGTCTGGTTTGCCTATGAAGAAGACCGCTGGGTCCTCCAAGACATCTCCTTTACAGCCGCCAAAGGAGAAAAAATTGCCATTGTTGGTGAGTCTGGCAGCGGTAAATCCGCTTTGGTGAATTTGATTCCTCGGTTTTTTGATCCCCAGCGGGGTGGCATCCTGGTAGATGGCTGGCCCATTCGCATGTATACCTTGCGTTCCCTCCGTGACCTGATTGCCATTGTGCCGCAAAAATCCATTTTATTCGGGGCTTCGGCCGCGGTCAATATAGGTATTGGCAGACCTGCTGCCAGCATGGATGAAATCATCTATGCCGCCAAGTTGGCCAATGCCCATGACTTCATTATGAAATTACCCCGTGGCTATGAAACCCAACTAGGAACCGGGGAGGCTTTGCTATCGGGGGGGGAGGAACGTCGTATTGTCATTGCCCGGGCCATTCTCCGGGATGCCCCCATTGTGATTCTGGACGAACCGGCGGTCGGGTTGGACGCCAAAAGTAAACACATGGTAATGGAAGCTTTCGATCGGCTGATTGCCGGGCGGACCACCTTTATAGTCAGTCACCGTTTAGTTGCCGTCCATGATGCGGACCTCATTCTGATACTAAAAGAAGGAAAACTGGTGGAGAAAGGAAACCATGCCAAACTCATGGCCCTCCAAGGTGTTTATTGGGATTTGTGGCAAAGCCAGTTTCCCGAAGGGAAAAATGGCAAATCTTTAGAAGGAAAAACACAAATGGCGTATGCATTTGACTATCGTCCATAGCAGTTATCTTTTTGAGAATTATGCCTTTTTGGTTTCATGGGTGTATCCAGAAAACTGCTGAAAAATCTTTGGCTTTCAAATGTAAGAGAGAATGAGGCGAGTTGCCAGAAGCTTTTTTGGGGAGGAAAGAAAATGAGAAAGAAATTGGGTTCAGCTCTTATCGTAGGAGGCGGCATAGGAGGCATCCAGGCGACCATTGATCTCGCCAATTCCGGGTTCAAGGTCTTTCTGTTGGATGAGAAACCTTATCCGGGCGGAAAGATGGTGCAGCTCTATAGGACCTTTGAGGATATGTGTTCCATCTGTATGGTTACCCCGAAGATCTTCGAGGCAAAGGCGAATCCTAATGTGACGCTCTTTCCCG
>JAJDNL010000286.1 GCA_022340745.1 Deltaproteobacteria bacterium | reverse complement strand
ATAGCCGAGAGGATGCACGTGCCACAGATGATACTCAAGCCAAAAAGTGGTATGCACCAGTGGGTAGTATTGGGGTAAGGCCCTGGGCTCCAACCAGATCTTTCGCAAGCCGTCAGAGGTTCTCAAAGTGGGGTTTTCCGTGATGTAGTGATCATCATCCCATATATAGCCACCCCGTATGGCTGGGATGTAGGATAGCACGGTAACCAGGATAATAACCCCGCTCCACAGAAAAAGCTTTTTCTTGGTTCCAGTAAATGTGTCCATCAGTCTTTGACCAAGACGATAAGGGCAAACATTGCCAGGCTCTTCATCCAGGGTCGAAGGAGGTTTTCAAAATTTCGCCAGAGAGAAAAACTCCATCCTGGCATAAGGCTACGCAGAGATACCCCGCCGGAAAGCAGATAGCGGAAGGGCATGAAAGGCTTTATGGCGTAGATTTGCCATTCCGGGAATTCCCTTTCGAACCGAGTTCGGTCCCTGTCGAAGATGATCCACGGCAGAGCAGAGTTCGCTCCAGACAAGGGCCCTCTTTGTGGAAATGTCCATTCTGTAGCTTCAGGTTGAAACGGCTCATGGTGCAGTTTAGAGTAGACCAGCCGCGACCAGGGCGTTACCCAAGGCTCTATCATAATCATCAAGCCTCCAGAGCGCACACATTGACTCGCCTCTGTGAAAAACTGTCGAGGTCGGGGGAGGTGATGCAGCACGTCGGTCATGACGATACCACCTAATGAGCCACCTACAAATGGCAAGTGAGAGCCGTCCAAAACCACGTTCACATGCAGAGAATAGAAGATTTCCGACGTGATCACTTCAGGGATAAAATCACTGAAAAAACCTCCGCCCGAACCTAACTCCAGAACCGGATTTTTATCCAGAGGCAATAGTGCAGCAATGGCCTCATACCATTCCAGGTAGATTTGCCGCAAGAAACATTTCTTGAGGATAAGAGACCGGCGAAGTTCAGAGCAACGCGGGTCATCTATGTCTAGCCCACGCGTAAGAGGATGGGCCAGCAGATTTTTGAGCATTGATACAAGATTCCTTTACAAAAACTTGATCCGCCAAGCTGCAAAAAACACCATGCGTAACAGCAACCAGCCGTGCTTCCAGCGTTGGATATTGGTTGAGCCGTATGTTCGCTCGCGATACCGAATTGGTAGATTAACTATTTTGTGATTCAGCTTGGCGGCTCCGAAAAGGAGGTCGAAGTCGCCGAAAGGATCGAAGTCGCCGAAATAGGCTCGGTTGGCCGCAATCAACTCATAGTCTTTTTTCCACAGGACTTTTGTGCCACAGAGGGTGTCTTTAATGGGTTGACCGAGTAACCAGGAAAAGGCCAGGCTAAAGAACTTATTGCCCACCATGTTCAGATATCGCATGGCCTGCTCTTCCATGGGATAAACGAGTCGTACCCCGTTGGCAAAATCACCTTTTGCCGAGCGCAATGCCTCGTAAAAGCGCGGCAGGTCTTCTGGCGGAACGGTCAGATCAGCGTCCAGGATCATTAATATATCACCGCTGGCGTTGTCAAAGCCCAGCCGCACTGCATCGCCTTTGCCGACGCCGGTTTGTTGGAACAACGTGCACTGGCGCTCAGGATTAGCTGCCATTGCCTTTTCGATGACAGCTAAGGTGTCGTCTTTGGAATGGCCTTCAACAAACACCAATTCTGTTCCCTTACCCATCTCTGGTGTTCGAGTAAATACATGCGGGATATTCCCTGCTTCGTTGCGAGCTGGAACTATAACAGACACCAGTGGCTCTTCCTTTAATGACTGGTTGCTTGGAAGGGGCCGGGCAACGATGAGATTCGTAAGGGCGAAATAGCGGAAAGGCCAGAGTTTTACCAGAAAACGGTTACAAAGACCTGCCAATAGGGGTGTGTCCAGGGGCCAAAGGAACTCCTCCCAATGCCGGATAACTTCAAAATCGGCCAGATTGAGCAGGCCGGTTATATCCTCTACAGTGAGCCAGTTCTGGCTGAGTACAGGAGTGGCGCGATTCCGCCGTTGGGCCAGCGCCAGGGGCAACTCCCACAAGCGGCTGTATGAGTTGATAATGATACGTGTCCGAGGAGTCGACAGTTGAGCTATCTCTTTGAAAACGGCCTGCACATCCCAGAGATCGTTGACTAGGTCGGAGAGAATGATCACATCAAATTTCTGCTCAAGACTTAGGTGGTGGCCGTCGCCTTGTATAAAATGGATTTGTGGATGTTTTTGCGCCCCACGCTTGACCGTCTCGTTGGAAAAATCTATCCCCACTCCGAGCTTTGGGTTGAGCGACGCCAGTAAATCCCCCATCCCACAGCCAATCTCGAGCACTCGCTGTTGAGGGGCCACCAAGAATTGGTAAATGTGTGCAAGTCTTTGGTGATAATAAGCTCCTGAGGAAGTCCAGGCATCCTTTTTGCGGGCCACCTCGTCCCAATGTGCTCTACGGACGTTCTGGTAATTGGCAGCGTGCTCTTTGTCTTTACGCATAGAGGCCTCTTATATGAAAAAGTAGTGATGGTTAGATAGCAAAGCAAAGAATAGGACCCAGTGTACTTTTTGCCTTACATAACCTTGAAGCATGCAGTGAACCATCTATGGCGTTGAGCTCAAGCTCGATTCATCTCTGCTTTCTTTCACCACGTCAAGGGCGTATCCAAGGTTGGCTCGGGCTTGAGCGTAGTCTGGTTTTAGGCGCAGAGCTTGATTAAACTGAACGATCGCCTCATCCATCTTTCCCTGCTGCGCTAAGGCAACCCCCAGGTTGTTGTGTGCTTCGGAATAGTCGGTTTTGAGCTCTAGCGCTCTGGAGTATTGGCTAATGGCCTCATCGAGCTTCCCTTTCCGGGCCAGCGCATTTCCCAGGTTATTGTGGGCCTTACTAAAATTGGGGTCGAGCTTGATTGCAGTGAGATAATGACCGATTGCTTTGTCAAGTTGTCCCAGATTGAATAGGGCGACCCCCAGGTTGTTGTGCGTCTCCGCAGAGTCGGATTTCAGCCGCAAAGCTTTGTTATAGTGGGCAATGGCTCTGTTGATCTCACCCCTTTTCAGGAGGGCAACTCCGAGATTATTGTGGGTGTTCACCAAGTTTGGGTTAATCTTGAGAGCTTCCTGGTAGTGGGCAATGGCCTGTTCCAGCATACCCTTTTGAGCCAAAGCGTTTCCAAGACTGTCGTGGGCAACATAGTTGTTGGCAGTCACCTTGACCGCCTGTTGGAAAAGAGTAAAGCTGTTTTGCCAATATCGCACCTGCAGTTTGGTTACCATGGTAAGGGTTACCAGCAGTATGGTTGTGGAAGTGGCAAGCACAATTCTTCGGTAGCGGTATTTTGCCAGCAGTTCAGGAACACCCCAGGCAATCATGACGAACAGACCTATAAGTGGCACATAGGCGAAACGGTCAGCCATGGCCGGCCACAGCCCGGCCTGAACCAATCCTATGGACGGCACCAATGTGACCACATACCATAGCCAACCCACTGCAAGATAGGGGCGCGTTCTCAGGGCCCGGAGCACCAGCAAGGATAAAATCATCAGGAACAGGACAGCTGCTGCCACCTGCCACCATGATATGGTTGCAGGTGGGGGATAAAAGACTGCCAGGTTGAGGGGCCATATCATCTTGCCAATGTAGCTCACATAGGAGATGAGTCCATTACCTATCCGAAGCGACAAGGGCACAGAGGTGGTAGCCACAAGGGCCTCTAGGTGCTGACCAGATAAAACAATTAGGAAGATCGCAATGGTTGCGAGCACAAAAAAAGGAACCTTTTCGAGAACCAGGCGGAAAGCCAGCGACTTTCTCCCCCCTGATGACAGAGAACTGGTGGACGGCTGGTCAAAATGACCGCCGGCAGGGATAGGTTGGAGTCGATTTAGCGGCCAGTAATCAAGCAGAAGGAGAATGAAAGGTACGGTAACAAGTGTGGGTTTGCTCATGAGTCCCAGGGTAAAGACGAGCAAAACGAGTAGATATCTGCCTGGCGTCGACCGCTCAACGTAGCGAGCATAGGTCCAGAGGGTGAGCATCAAGAACAAACTACTCAGCACATTTTTTCGCTCTACAGCCCAGGCCACCGACTCCACGTTGAGGGGATGGAGTGCAAATAAGGAGGCAACAAAGCCGCTTTGCCAGATTGAGCCGGTCATTCGACGCAAGGCCAGAAACAGGAAGAGAGCGCTTAATATGTGCAGCAGTAAATTGGTAAGATGGTAGCCGCCCGGATTCAGGCCATAGAGTTCATAGTCCAGCATGAGTGACAGCCAGGTCATGGGGTGCCAATAGGCGACATCAGTGAAAGAAAAAGCCCAGACGATACCTTCTGTGGACAGTCCCCGATGGAGATGGCGGTTTTCGGTGATATGTTGGTAGTCATCCAGGTGGACGAATTCATGATTGCGAACCTGCCAGAAAGCAGCCAAGGTTGCCACAATAAGAATCAGGCATATGAAGAGTTCACGCCGCATGAAGGTATCCCTAACCCGCATTGGGAAACAATCTGGATGAGGTGAGTTTCATCTTTACCAACCGAAAAGTAAGCGCGGTTACGAGGCAGCCAATTCCGTATATGATGCTTCGCGGCAGGTTGATTGAGGATGCCTCGGGAAAATACCTGGCGGGGCAACTCACTTCGGCAACTGTGTAGCCCAACCAGAGAATCTGGGCCAGGATCTGATTGTCAAAGACAAAATCATCTGAATTGGCATCGAAAGGGACCCGTTCCAACAATTCCCTGGAAAAGGCCCTATAGCCGGTGTGGAACTCTGAGAGTTTAGAGCCTACCAGGATATTTTCTACAAGAGTGAGAAGACGATTCGCTACGTATTTCCAAATGGGCATACCACCTTTCAAGGCATATCCGCCAAGAATCCTCGAACCCAATACACAGGGGCACAGGTCATTTCCGATTATCGAAACCATCGCAGGGATTAGCTTGGGGGTATACTGATAGTCCGGATGGACCATAATAATTATGTCGCCGCCCTCTTCCAAAGCCAGCTTGTAGCATGTTTTTTGGTTGGCGCCGTAGCCTTGATTGCGCGGATGGGAGTGGACTATGGTATTGGGGAGAGTTTTAGCAATAGCCAGAGTCTCATCTTGACTTCCATCATCGACCAAGATCACCAGATCGACAAGATCCTGTTCCATGACCTCGTCATAGGTCTGGCGTAAGGTCTGAGCAGCATTGTAGGCTGGCATGACCACGATTACCTTTTTGTCTCTAAACACTGTATTTCCCTTCCAGGCAGGAAATATTCCGTATTGAGTGGGGAAAAAGCAAAATCAGTGCCAGCTGTCTGTCTCATAACTGGCAGCCTTCTAAGTTTGAGCGAAGAATATCATTCTGGTAACCGTTTATCCCCTCGTTCTCTCTCAGGGAGGCGAGCCAACCCATTACTTGATTTCCGAGGAGAAGTGTACCATACTTTCGCTAATCTTGTGTCGAGATCCCGCCATGTTGAGTGAACTGAGACCTTCTGATCAAAGGAGGAGAGGGTATTGCGTCTTGCCAGAATACTCCTGCTGGCACATCAATTGCTTGGGAGGAATAATACAGACTTCGGGGTCATAACTGGAATAAGGTTGTAGTTTCAGACCTGTGGGTGAGGGACTGCCCCAGCGCTTCACCAACCGTACAATACTATGAGCACAAAAACTTTGCTGGTAACCGGTGGCGCCGGTTTTATTGGGACAAACTTCGTTCGCCATGTTCTTACCGAGCGACCCACCTGGTGTATTATCAACCTTGATGCCCTGACGTACGCTGGTAATCTCGCCAATTTTCAAGATCTTGCCCCAGACCCTGCAGCGAGACATCAATTCGTCCATGGAGCAATCCAGGATAGCGGACTCTTGGAGCAGCTGTTTACCGAAGAATCCTTTGATGCGATAGTGCACTTCGCCGCCGAGTCTCATGTGGACCGCTCCATTCTTGGCCCTGAATCCTTTGTGGAGACGAACGTGGTGGGAACCTTTCGCCTCCTGGAAGCGAGCCTTAAACAGTGGCGGAGCCGCGGCAAGCTTGAGAACTTTCGCTTTCTGCACATATCCACTGATGAGGTCTATGGCAGCCTCGGGTCGGAGGGATACTTTACCGAGAGCACTCCCTACGACCCCTCAAGTCCCTATTCGGCCTCCAAAGCCGGTTCAGATCACCTGGTCAAAGCATATTTCCGCACCTTTGCTCTTCCTGCAATAATCACTAATTGCTCCAATAATTTCGGCCCCTATCAGTTTCCTGAGAAACTCATTCCCCTGATGATTCTGAATCTGATGGAGGAAAAGTCTCTACCTGTCTACGGAGATGGAAAAAATGTTCGAGACTGGCTTTATGTAATTGATCATTGTGATGCCCTCATCAGGGTTCTTGAACAGGGAAAACCCGGCGAAACATACAACATAGGTGGGGGTGCTGAGAGGCAGAATATTGAGGTTGTCAATCTCCTTTGCGACCTTTTTGACTCCCGTTTGGACCGATCTACTAAAAAGGCTAGTCGACGGCTCATACGTTTTGTAACTGATCGGCCGGGGCACGATCGACGCTATGCCATTGACGCCAGCAAAATAAGGCGAGAACTGGGGTGGAGTCCTGCTCACAATTTCGAAGAGGCGCTGGAGGCCACGGTGGATTGGTATGTGAACAACATGGACTGGGTTGAGCTCGTGCGCAGTGGGGAATACCGCAAGTGGATTGAGATCAATTATGGAGAACGGGAGTAACCATAGCGTTGGGAAGTCTAAACCAGAGAGAACAGAGAGCAGCAGAGCTGCCTCCAAATTCGAAATCCTAAATCCGAAGCACGAAACAAATCCGAATTTCAAATGCTCCAATGTTCAAAACAAAATCAACAAGAATAGTTTAGAAGTTTTGGTCATTTGAATTTAGAGAATTTGAATTTGTCTCGAAACTGGGGACCCGCCTGTAGGGCGGGGAGTCCGTAGGACCAATTTCGATATTCGAATTTCGGATTTGCTCTACACTGTTTGTTCTGTGCAAGAGACGATTAGTAAGAGGGAAGAAAATATGAAGGGCATAATACTAGCTGGTGGTTCGGGAACTCGCCTCTATCCCATCACCCGGGTGGTAAGTAAGCAACTACTGCCCGTCTATGACAAACCCATGATTTACTATCCTCTTTCAGTGCTCATGCTGGCGGGACTGCGTGAAATCCTGATTATTTCCACCCCACAGGACTTGCCCCTGTTCCGGGATTTGCTCGGCGATGGTTCCCAGTGGGGTCTTTCATTTGATTACGCAGAGCAGCCACGTCCTGAAGGCATTGCCCAGGCATTTATCATAGGGAGGGAGTTTGTGGGCAATGATCAAGTTTGCCTCATACTGGGTGACAATATTTTTTACGGAGATAGCCTCCCGGCCACGCTGCGGCAGGCTGCTGCTCAAAAAGAAGGAGCAACCATCTTCGGCTACTGGGTGAAAAACCCGGGACGCTATGGTGTTGTGACCTTTGATTCAAAAGGCCGGGCTCTAGACGTTGTAGAAAAACCAAAGGAGCCCACGTCTAATTGGGCGGTTACTGGGCTCTACTTTTACGACAATCGAGTGTTGGACATAGCAAACGAGCTCAAACCTTCGGGCCGTGGCGAGCTGGAAATCACCGACGTCAATCGGGCCTATTTGGAGATGAAAGCGCTCCAAGTTGAAAAGCTGGGCCGAGGGATGGCCTGGCTGGATACCGGAACCCCTGAGACCCTCATGCAGGCTGCCAATTTCATTGAGACCATTGAAGAAAGACAGGGATTGAAAATTTCCTGCATCGAAGAAATTGCCTACCGCATGGGCTATATTAATGCCGCACAACTGGAAAAGCTGGCTCAGCCACTTAAGGGTAATGGTTACGGCCAGTATCTTCTGGATATCCTGAGGTATGAAGGCCTCTTGCCATGAAAATACTCCCCAGCTCTTTACCGGGAATTCTAATAATCGAGCCCTCCGTTTTCCAGGATGAACGGGGCTTTTTCATGGAAACCTACCAACAGGAAAGATACATTGAGGCCGGCATCGAATCCATTTTCATACAGGATAACCTCTCCCGTTCAGTACAAGGAACACTGAGGGGTTTGCACTATCAAGTAAAGCACGCCCAGGCAAAGTTGATACAGGTAATCGAGGGTACCATTTTTGATGTATCGCTGGATATCCGACGGGGCTCTCCTTATTTTGGACAGTGGACCTCTGTTCATCTTTCCGATGAGAACAAACGCCAACTGTTCTTGCCAGAGGGATTTGCCCATGGATTTTGTGTGCTGAGTGAATCTGCCCAGGTAGTCTACAAGTGTACGAATTTTTATGCCGCTGAAGATGAAGGCGGCGTTCTTTGGTCCGACCCCTCTCTAGCCATAGCCTGGCCTATTTCCAAACCGTTGCTCTCAGAAAAAGACAGCCAGCAACCCTGCCTTGTCGACATTCCACCTGAGCGTCTGCCTGTCTATGAGGAAAACAGATGAGAATCCTGCTGACCGGTGCCAACGGCCAGGTAGGCTGGGAGCTGTCAAACCGCAGCGGACACCGGAGTTTTGAGGTCCTGGCTCTGGATCGTTCTGATCTTGATATTACTGACCCGGTTTCGGTCAAGAGGGAAGTAAGTCGCTCTGGTGTATCCCTGGTGGTCAATGCTGCTGGTTATACTGCTGTTGATGAAGCTGAGTCGAAACCAGAACTCGCCTTTGCCGTGAACCGCGACGGACCGGCCTACCTTGCCTCAGCCTGTGAAAAGGTCGGAATTCCCCTTGTCCATAT
Source organism: Deltaproteobacteria bacterium (assembly GCA_022340745.1). Taxonomy (GTDB): domain Bacteria; phylum Desulfobacterota; class Syntrophobacteria; order BM002; family BM002; genus BM002. Next base: position 11,434 of record JAJDNL010000286.1, on the reverse strand, counting down.
CTCCACAGACTACGTCTTTGATGGCCAGAAACAAGGGTCCTACCTGGTAACAGATCCCGTCTCTCCTCTGGGTGTTTATGGCAAAAGTAAAGCCGCAGGAGAAGTAGCGGTTAGAGAGCATCTGCCGGAGCACGTGATCCTCCGCACGTCCTGGGTTTATGGAGTCCACGGTCACAATTTCGTCAAGACCATGCTGCGCTTAGGGCGGGAGAGAGAAGTGATCCACGTGGTTGCCGATCAGTACGGCTGTCCCACCTATGCTGCAGATCTGGCGGAGACAATCTTACGGGTTGCTGCCCACGTATTCGAGGGAGGGCAGGCTCAATGGGGGACCTACCACTATTGCGGTCAAGGGGTAACGAGTTGGCACGGTTTTGCCGAAGCAGTTTTTCGCCTGGCGGGAGATTATGCATCTTTAAAGGTGAAGCGGGTAGAGCCAATCAGCACATCGGAGTATCCCACTGCCGCTCTAAGACCTACCAGTTCGATTTTGGACTGTTCAGTATTGGAAAATACATTCAACATCCATCCCAAGCCGTGGGCGGAGAGTCTGGCCCACATGCTTGAGGTGCTGTTTTCAACAGAAAACTCCATGACCTCGTAGAGAGTTATGAGCACGCCGTCAGTCAAAAAATCGAAACCATACAATCGCGAAAATGGCCTTTGCCCCATCCTTCCAGCCGATCTTCTTGCCCTCGGCATAGGTGCGGCCACTGTAACTGATGGGGGTTTCATAAATGCGGAAGTCTTTTCTCGCTATTTTTGCCGTAAACTCTGGCTCGAAGCCAAAGCGGTTTGACTTGAATTGTATGTCACTGAGCACTTCCCTCCGAAAGACCTTGTAACAGGTTTCCATGTCAGTAAGGTTTAGGTTGGTGAGGGCATTGGAAAGTAAGGTCAAAAACTTGTTACCCAAATAGTGCCAAAAAAATAAGACCCTGTGGGGGCCACCAAGAAATCTTGAGCCGTAAACAATGTCAGCTCTGCCGTCAAGAATGGGTCCCAATAAAATTGGATACTCCATCGGATCATATTCCAGGTCAGCGTCTTGAATGATGACAATGTCGCCGGTGGTAAGCTCGAAGCCCGTCCGTAAAGCAGCTCCTTTACCCTGATTCCGGTCGTGGTAAAAAACCCTGACGTTTTTCTGAGCGAGACTAATTTCTTGCAAATGTTCACGGGTGCCATCAGTTGAGCCATCGTCTACGATAATGATCTCCTTTTCGAGATCCACCGCTTGGACACGGCTGACAATCTCCTGGATGGTTTCAACTTCATTGTAAACCGGAATCACTACAGATAGTCTCACCTCTCAAACCCTTTCTGTATTGATGATATGTGAAGAAGTCTACTGTTCCCTCGTCATCTGTCTTAGCAAACTGCGTGCCTTGTCAAAGTGTGGAGCATTTTTATTGATTTTTTTTGCCACTTGAATGGCTTCTTCTTTATCTCCTGACATGAAACAGGCCAAGGCATAGTTATATTGTAAATCAATGTTTGCGGAATTTATTTTGAGACCTTTTGAAAATACTTCTCTCGCTTTGTGATGTTTCCCCATTTTACCTAAAAGAATTCCCGAATAAAGGTACAATCTGTGATCCCTTGGAAAGGATGAGAGTATTTTGTGAATATATTCTAATGCCGTATCATAGTCTTTTGCTGAATAGTATGCTTCAGCAAAGATAAGATAACGATGTTGTTCTTCAGATACTTTGTCAGAGATTTGTTGAGCCCACTCTATGATTTCTTCTTCACTTTTTCCTAGTGCAGAGAATAAATTAAGCGTTTTAAGATAATATCTGTAACTGTTCGGTTGCATGCTTATTGCTTTTTCATAAGCCCACAGAGCCTTCTCCAACTGATTATTGCTCTGGTAGACACCTCCCAAGTGAGCCCAGGCCCAAGAATGACTCCTAGATAAATGTGTGTCACTTAAGGGCAAAAATGGGGGCAGTGAGATGACAAATGTGAGTCCAACTGTGAGCAAAATGATCCCAAACCTTTTGGGGTTACGCACCAGATAGTCCAGACCACCGCCTGCCATAATAAGTGCCGGGGGCACCAGGGGCATGCGATAGCGGCTATTCACATAAAAGATCATCGCTGTCAAGAAAATGCCCATGAAAGCCGCAATCAGAGCTAGAGCAGCCCGACGCTCCAAGAAAATCCGGGCGAATCCGATGACCGCCCAGGCCATGATGAGTCCAAAGGGCAGAAAAGCAAGCCTGAGCCATGGTGTTATTTCTTCATCCACATCTAACAGATAGTTGCTCCCCAATTCGTGGTTGTTGAAGAGGATGGCACCTTTGTATAAAAGCAATTTAAGATATTCCCATGGCTTTTTTTGGATGAAGGTGAGACCCCATTTGAACCAAAAGGTATTCACTTCAGAGGGCTTGAGCGTGCGCCCCGTTACGCTCTCAGCGATTTGAGTCTCCTCATGCCTCTGGTTGGTTACTTCGCCGGAAAATCCAGGAATAATAGCTATGCTGCCCCGGGCCCATGGGTTGTTACCCTGCGCAAATGTGATGCCGGCATTGGCACTGATGGGGACGAAGTCTTTACCAACCACATAATTTCTCAAGCTGACCGTACCAATTGTCACCGAGGGTACCAGAATGAGGATCACTATGGGGATAGGTGTTTCTCTCAGTTGTCTCCGGTGCACTACCAGGATACCGAAGATAAGAAGTGGAATCATCAAAAGGTAGTTGGGGCGACAGAGGGCAGCGACTCCGAGAGTAACGGCTCCTGCCATCCAGTAGTACCGTTTCTTTTCCTGCTCGGCTCGAGTCAAAAGGTAAATAGAGAACAAGCCAAGGAAGATTCCCGTGGTGGTCGGCAATATCTTGGTTTCAAAAAAGGTAAATGGAGAGTAAAAGAGGCTGAAGCCGGCGGCTATGAGGCCGGCTCTCTCGCAGTAGATTCTTTTGCCAATGCTGTAGATGAGAACCACAGAACACAGGCCCATCCCAAGTTGCATAATATAGACAGCTAAGAGATTGTGTGGAGCAAACCAAAAAATAATGCTCAAGAGATAGGGGTAGAAAGGTGCTCTGTAGAAGATCTCTGTACCCAGCCATCCTTCCTGATTGATTAACTGCGCCCAATTTACATAAACAGCAGAATCCATACTGGCGATGCTGTAGTAAGGATTGTTGAGCGCATAAGAATAGAGATAGATCCCTTTGAAAATGAGCCCGAAGAACAGGATCGTGATTAAGGTGAGATTTATTTGAAGATCTCTTCCCAATACGGTTATGGTCTTGTTTGCTTTCATGGCAACTCTATGAATCCTAAGTACCGCAACCATTCTGTAAAGGGTCAAAAATCTTGCAACTATCGTACCCGGTCACAATTATCTGAGAGAGGAATAGGGGACTTCTCCAACCAGAGTTATTGGGGTAGGCTTTTCTAGCCTATTGTTTTTAACTCTGGTCTCAATGCTGATCAGACTGATTCTTGTATAAATTGTGTTTCGTTATATAGGCGGCTACCGCTGCAGGGACAAGTTCCTCGATGGACTTGCCAGCAAGAGTACGCTGGCGTACCTCTGTTGAAGAGATATGATCGATATTTTCGCTCAGCCGCGCGGTGTGGATACGGTTTGCGTATTGTCTAATGAGAGAATTTTCCCGCAACTGCAACGTTCCTTCCCGCTCGAAAACCAGCAGTTGAAAACCAGCAAACATGCGCGCCAGGGCATCGGCAGGATCGGGATAGGGCCAGTTGAGAATCCGCTCAGCAGCGTCACGCCCGGTGATGAAGAAAATTTCAGGGCTCTGAGGATATACTTTTTGCAGGGCAGCGCACATGTCCAGAAACAGCCCATGGGTGCAGAGACCGAGGGAGATATAGCGAACATCGGCGGTACCAAGCCGCATCATTTCCAATCGTTGTTCAACGGAGGTATCAACGACAGGTTTATTGGGTAGGATTTTGGGCAGCACAAAGACTATTTCGTGTAGTTTGAACTGGTCTTTGGCGCAGCGGGCCAACAGCAAATGGGCGCGAGTTATAGGATTGTAGGCACTACCAAGCACCCCCAAACGTGCATTGCTTGGCGGAAGTACGGTTTGTGCTGGAACGAAGACTTCAAAGCTCGATGTCTTCGGCACACCAGCCCCAGGGTTATCCAGCATCGAAGAAGGACTCATCGATAATTGCCCTCCGCAGCCAATCCAGTGCTGTATAAGCCGCCGCAAGCTTGATTTTCTCGCGTTCACCCCCGAACTGAAACCTCTCGGTACGCAAACCTTTATCACTCAGGAGAGCTAAAAATACTGTGCCAACGGGTTTCTGCGGTGTGCCGCCCGTGGGACCCGCAAGCCCGGTCACGGCCAGAGCAATATTTGGTTTGCTTTCTCTCTTCAGCCCTCGCACCATAGCTTCAGCTACCTGGGCGCTTACCGCGCCGTGTTGGGCAATCAGATCAGGTGACACCAAGAGTTGGCTGGTTTTGGCAGCATCACTGTACGCTACCAAACTGCGATCAAAGTAAGCAGAACTCCCAGGGGCGTTGGTAATAAGGTGAGCAATTAAACCGCCAGTACACGATTCAGCCAGAGCCAGAGTGCGGCCGTTATCCATAAGGCTACGTCCCACTACCATTTCCAACCGGTCATCACCCCGGCCATATACGTAGAGTCCCAATTCTTGGACAACAGCTTCAACAACTTCTTCAAGAATGGCATCGGCCGAGGTAGCAGTTGTAGATTGGACAGTCAGACTCACACGGTTTTCCGGGAAGTGCGGGAAGTAGCCAAAGCCAACGGTGGAATATTTCTCCTCCAACTCTGCCAGCCGCTCTGCTATTTCCGACTCCCTGAGTCCAAAGACGCGAAGGACCTGAGAGCGAATTGTGATTTGTTCTGGGAATCGTTTTTTGAGGGTGGGCAGGACGAACGTTTTCAGCATATCCGCCATTTCTTCAGGAACACCCGGCAGAAAAAAAAGAGGTTTGTCAGCAGGATTCATATAATAGCCTGCCCTCGGGCGAGTCAGGTCTATGCGACGTGCACCTTCGGGAAGCTCTGCCATCTTGGCGATCCCCCGGGTCATGGGTATGTTGTGCTTCTTGAGATGGCTGTTAATGACTTCCCAGGATTCGGGATCGCGGCGCAGGGGGGTCCCGAGAGCCGAGGCGACCGCAGCATTGGTGCGGTCGTCCTCAGTGGGACCCAGACCACCGGTGACCAAGACAAAAGGGGCCCGTTCCATGGCCCGTTGCAAGGCGGCAACAATGTCTTCCTCTCGATCACCCACCACCGTTGTCCAACGGATTTGAAAACCTGCCAATCTGAGATGATGCCCCATGTGGGCAGCGTTGTTGTTAACGGTCCGTCCTGAGAGCAACTCATCACCGATGGTAATCAATTCACCCAAAATACTAGTTCTTTCATTAGTCATGATAATTACTTAACTGAAAATAGTAGATCTCAAAGACCAGATCTCAGGGTGTCAGGTGTCAGGTGTCAGGAAAAAGAAACATGAAAGCTGAAACCTGAACACTGAAACCTGAAACCTCGATCTTTGTCATTTTGAATATCTATTTCTTTGATCTCCAGTGCTCCACTACTCCAATCCTCTATAAAATCCCCGCAACGATAAGTAATAGCCTCAAGGTAACATTGGCAAAAACCCCAGCGAGGACATCGTCCAGTACTATGCCCCAACCCCCGTGCAATCGTTTTTCTAAAATGCCAATGGGAGGAGGTTTAACGATATCAAACAACCTGAAGAGAACAAAACCCAAACAAAGGGTCAGAAAGTTCAGGGGGAGCCAGAGGAGGGTTATGAGGAAACCCACCATCTCGTCGATCACAATGGGCCGGGCGTCACGATCTTCGAAAAGTATTTCTGCCCTGCCAGCGATAAAGGTTGCAAAGAAAACGAAGACAACCAGAACTACCGCTTGCGTTATCAAGGTTAACCGGTGGGAAATGATAACCAGAGGTATGCCAGCGAATGTTCCCCAGGTTCCGGGCATGGTAGGGAGAAAGCCGGTGAAGAAACCAGTAGCCAGGAAGATCACAAAGTCATTTTTGCGGGTAGAATTCATAGATCGCATCCTTGAACCTATTATGAAGATAAATTTAGCTTTACGGTCCTATGACTGAGGCTATTCTCGGAGCAGCATCAAATCCTGCCCACTCATTGAGATATTTGTATAACGACAATAGAGCCATTGTTATAAAGTATGTGTGAGTTTTTCGCCATACCTCTCAGTGTATTGACAAATTGGTACGTTCTTACGCCAATAGTATGTGAGCGACCATATGGACTGGTAGCCCATTCTAGTAACGCCTGCTCTGGGCGCACTGCAAGGGAACTATATTGCCAGAGTACATAATGGGCGTCCAGGTTGATAAAGTATTTGACCCCCTCGCCTACCTGTCTGCCGAATGGAAACCCAAGCCAAGGATTTGCCAATCCGGCTGGGTCGACATCGAGAATTCTGTTGCGTCGATAATCAAGATGCATTGCCAAGGGTGTCCACGCCACGAAAGTTCTGCCCTCCGGCACAACAAGTTGCGCCTTTTGAATGTCCTTCTTTGCCTCAGGACTCAATGCATATTTGTTATAGTCCAGATAGAGAGGATCTCTGGCCAATTCAGCGAATGATAATGTGGACCCAAATTGGTAGGCTTGTTTCGCTCGTTCCACAAGAGATTCGTAAAAAATCACCGCAAGACCGACTGCAAAAAGAGCAAACATAAGCAATGGAATTTTTGGATATTGACTTCTGGTTTCCTTCTGCCGCATCGATTCTGAAACAGTTGAGGCAGCAATGATCAAGCTGCATGGCACGGCGGCTATGATAATAGGGCAGAGGTACCGCAAACCATTACTCGGTCCTGTAAGAAGTGGAGCAAGCATGAAAATATTCACGAGGTATAAAATGGGGGCTGTTGCACATGCAGCAAATCCCATTACCTTCCGGGTGGTGTGTGTTGGTTGCAGTGCAGCTTTATATACAAAAAGAGATAAGCAGCACAGAGTAACGACTATCATGGTCGCTGTGTAGTGAGCAAACGTTGTACCAAAGCCAAAAAACAGTTTTTCAGAGGAAAGAAGATTAATTGCAGCTGCAGTCTGTCTAGCAAATCCGCTGTCCGAGAGGTAAGCTTGTGGACCACTGATATTCGACAACCAAGTTGTCCAGTTTGAATAATACACGAGTATCCAAGGGGAAGAGAAAAGTAGAGTGGAGAAGGCAGTCCCAATAGCCCACTTTGTGGCATTCTTAAATGAATGAGACACGCAGATTATTCCCAAGAATACTAGAGCAAAGTGGATGATTACAACCAACAGATAAAAGGTTTTGAGGGCGATAAGCGCTCCATAAGATAATCCCAGAAAAACCAGAGAGGGCCAAGATAATACTGTGTTCTTGTCCTCTTCAGAAGGCATCCATAAGCCAAGAAATAAAAAGATTATCATTGCAGTTGCTGTATATAATGAAGAAATATTGACATATTGCGGGTTAATAGAAATGGGAACCAAGACTACCAATGGTATGTACCAAAAAGGAAGTTCTTCGCGCATACTCACACTTAAAACAGACATGAGACAGAGTAGGAAGGCGAACACTGTGTCCACAGTATTCACATACCCAAGGGGCCAATGAGCCAGGGCAAAGCCATGCAAAAAGGCTTGTCCCCCAAGAGTTTCACTTCCCAAGGCACTGAAAAGGCTCCCTTTTACGGTTCCAGTCGCTAACATTTTGATCGGGTGACTCAAGTATTTCTCGAAATCATCGTGAACGTTGAATGTTTGCGGCGATGAAACGGTATAAGCAAGAAAGACAAAGACAATAAGGATTGCTATTGTTGACGGCAGGAAACGTAAGAGGACATCTTTTGAGCAGTAAAAACTTCTGTACTCAGAAACCTTTTTCAAATTCCATGACCGCACCAAAGTCAGGGCAAAATAGCCCAAGCCGAAGATTACGATGCCATCGAGTACCAAAGGATAGGCTATTCCCAGTAGATTCAATACGCCACCAAAGAAGATCCATCCAGACAGTCCTAAGCATATGGTGAAAGGAACCGGCCAGGAGAGCCCCAGAAGTTTTTCAAGCAGGTGGCCCCAGCCAAAAAGAGATGAAAGGTATATGAGTGCCAACAAAGCAATGATTAGTACTTTAAACAAATGATCACTCCGTTCATAGACACTCACCGGTCATGAGAAGGGCAGGTTTTTTACGGTCGAGAACTGTCAAGGTCCAATGGCGAGGCGGCGGCGCTGGGATGTGGAGAGAGGATAAATCACTCCTCGACTTTGTCACCGTGTTCCGGGACCGGACCCCTGGAGCCGATCTCTTGCTCTGCGTACCGCCTCCTCGTAAACTTGCCTCAAAGGTACGTTATGATTCAGGGCTGCTCTTTTGCATGAATCGTACTCAGGTGCCAGGGTAGGTTCGCCTATGGGGTTTGAAGCAACCTTAACGACAATGCGACCAAATGATGTTTGCACACGAATAGTTCGTCTAGGAAGGCTGTAGCGGTCCACTTCCTGGATGCGGACTCCGAGACTGGTGGTTTCATTGAAAAGTATTTGGAGCACGGTATCTCTTAATCCTTCTGAAACCAGGACCCGCAGCAATTGTCCAGGACGGTTCTTTTTCATCTGAGCAGGCAGAACGTTGACATCCAAGGCTCCGGCCTCAAGGAGTCGTTCCATAAGGTGTCCATAGAATTCCGGGTTCATGTCGTCAATGCTGGTCTCAAGAAGCAGGAGCTGTTCCTTGATCACGGCAATTGTTGCCTGGCCCAAGACGAGCCGCAGAAGATTGGGAGGATGATTCTCCGGGTGTTGCCCCACCCCGTAACCAACCTTTTCAATACTCATAGTTGGAAAACCGCCATATTCGGAGCACACCGTAGTAAGAATCGCAGCACCGGTAGGAGTTATCAGCTCTCTCTCTTGACCAGAGTCATAAACGGGCACGGACTTGAGGAGGGCCAGGGTTGCAGGGGCCGGGAGGGGAAGCATCCCATGTTGGCACTGGACAAATCCCCGACCCAAAGGCAGTGGGGAGGCCACAACTTGGCCAATACCCAAAACATGGAGTCCAATACAGGCTCCCACCATGTCCACTATGGAGTCCACCGCTCCCACCTCATGAAAATGTACATGCTCTGGGGGCTGTTGGTGTAGGTTGCCTTCGACTGTGGCAAGTCGCTTTAACACAGCCAGGCTATTCTTCTTGACCTGGTCAGGAAGTTTGCTCTTGCCGATGAGTTCCCGAATCTGCTCTGACGAACGAGGGTGCTGTTTTTCCTCGTCAACTTTGATATTCACCCTTGTTCCAGTGATTGGTCCTCGCTGTTCTTGCACCACCTCAATTTCATAACCGGTGAGCTTTAATGTGGACAGATGTTTCATGAGCGTTTTCTGATCGAGCCCCAGATCAATAAGCGCGCCCAGGATCATGTCGCCACTGATTCCTGAGAAGCAATCAAAGTAGGCAATTTTCATAACAGCCAGAGACCCCTTACCACTGAGAGTAGTTAAACCGGTAAGAACACAAGACACCACAAATTTGAAAAACGAGAATAGTTGATGTGGGATGTGAGATTCAAATTCAGGAATTTAGGGATTGAGGAATTCAGGGATTTTTCGAGACCAGGGTTAATTCCTTAATCCCCCAATTCGCAATTCCTGAATGCCTGGATTCCACATCTCAGATCGCACATCTCTGCGCTTCCTCTATTTGATAGTGAAGTGGGAAGTACGGAGGAAGCGATCTATCATGTGAGCGTAATAGGAGGCGGCTTCTTGATTGTCGCCATTCTCATAGCTGACGTGCACCTTGTCGTTTTCGCGTTTCTCACTCTTCTTGATAGCGCCTTTTTCGCAGAAGAACTTGACAGCATTCTCAAAGGTGATGCGCGAGATGCTCTCGAAACGTTCGACAATTTCCAACTTATACAGCTTGTTTCCCATAGAAGTTATCTTTTTCAGGAAGTCGCGTTCACTGAGAGGCTTTTTTTCAAGGTACTTAGTAGCTCTGAGCACAATCCAATACGACTCCATGTAACTTCTCAACAGACTTGCGAAACAAGAAAGTGCTTTGAGTCCCTTGTGGGTAATACGGTAGGTATTAAACTCGCTGCTGGCCTCGATAATGAATCTCTGGGACAGGCAGTAGGCAAGCACCTGCTTGATGGTATCCCCCAGGTTTTCGTCGGCGTCGTAGACAAACTCAAACTTAAAAAAGTCCCTGAAAAAGCGGAGATCATCCTCAATTCCTTCCAAGTTGAATTCAAAGGCCTCTTTGGTCAAGATGGCGGAGGAAATGTAGGCGGCCGGTAGCAGAAAATGGATAATGTTGTTTCTGTAATACTCGAGTTGCAGCCGGTTGCTGTCGTCCACCGTGTAAATGCGTTCCTCCTCATCGGTTTCATCCTCATCCGCCAGCAGATCGAGCCACTTGCTCTTTACCATGAGCGTCAGAGTGTCCTGAAGAGTCTTGTCCAGGTCCTGCAGGCTGCTTACCGTAGGGACCTCTCTCTGTTTGAGGTAATTGTTGTAATTGCCGGTGATGAGCTTGATCTCTGCCAGAGAGATACCTCTTTTGGATGTGGTGAGAATTACTGCAGCCACAAGGGCGAAGGGGGTTACCATAGAAGTGTTATTGATGTTATGAATGAGGCGCCAGGCAAAATCCCGATACATAGCGTGGCGTTCTTTGGGCTTCATGGTGTCAAAGTCCAGATTGAATCGGTTCATGTAATCTTTGAGAGACATTGGCTGGGAAAATTTCACATAGACCCTACCGTAGCGCTTCTTCAAGACTCTGCGGGCGCGCACCAATTGGGCGAGGCTTTCCTGTTTCTTGCTTTTACCTTTCACCTCTTTTAGATAAGCCCCCTCCTCCAAAACCCGATCGTAGTTGATGGCACAGGGTACGAAGATCAAATCATCGCAGTAGCCTTCCTCCACCGCCTGCATCAGGATTGCTAGCAGACCGAGCTTGGGCAGCACCAGTTTGCCGGTTCGGCTGCGCCCGCCTTCAATGAAAAACTCGAGGTTATGACCCTCGTTAACCAATGTCTTGATGTAGGCAGCAAAGACGTCGGTATAGAATTTCTGCCCACGAAAGCTTCTCCTGATAAAAAAAGCTCCTGATTTACGGAAGAAAGGTCCGAGAGGCCAGAAAGACAGGTTCTTGCCGGCGGCAACGAAAGGCAGGTTGAGATTGTGCCGGAACAAAAGGTAGGAGAGAACAAGATAATCGATGTGGCTCTTGTGACAAGGGACATACACCAGCGGTGCTTTCTTTGCGGCTTGTTTGACCATGTCCAAAGAATCCACGTCCAGGTCAATGCCGTCATAAATAGTGTGCCAGATCCAAGTGAGCAACCGCTCCCCGATCTGCACATAGGTCAGGTTGAGGTCAGTGGCGATTTCGTCGAGGTAACCATCA
>JAJDNL010000095.1 GCA_022340745.1 Deltaproteobacteria bacterium | reverse complement strand
TTGTGGATGAGCCTTCCCCGTTGGCCCGTGTCGCTCATAACATTTTTTGGGAAACTCCTGGTGATAGCCAGAGGGAACCTCGTATGGGCAACGTGGCATTTGGGGGGGAATTAAAAGTCAGCCAGAGTTTCTTTCCCCAGCGACTTGAGATAAGAGGTGTCATTCAGGTAGGATATGATCCATTGTCCGTTCTGGTAGACAAATAGATTGGTGGAAGCGGTGTCCTGCTGAATGCGCCAGAAGTGGCTGTTGTCCAGTCCCAGCACGGCACAGCAGATTACCTTGTTCGGCACTCGGTGGGCGACGAGGACAAAGTTCTCGTCCTGGTGCTTTACCAACAGGTTTTCCAGGGCAGCCATAGTGCGGGAGCGCACCTCATCAAGGCTTTCACCTCCGGGAAAGATGACCTTGTGGGGTTCACTGAGCCAAAGGGCATGGAGTTCGGGATATTTCTGCTGAACCTCCTGATTGCCCAATCCCTCCCATTCTCCATAACTGATATCGACTATGGCATCAAGGGGCGTTACAGATATATCATGAAATTTAGCTATATTGTCGGCTGTTTCCATGGAGCGGGAAAGGGGGCTGCTGTAAACAGCATGGAGCGTTTCGTCCTTGAGTGTCTCACCGGCCAGGTGTGCCTCATGCTTCCCAGTCTCATCCAACGGGATGTCTGCCCGACCGCGAAAAATCTCGCCCACGTTCCAGGCTGTCTGGCCGTGACGCACCAGGTAGACTCTGGACATCACTCAGCCCTCCATATCTGAGAGACCCTTGATTTGCTGGTGTAATTCCCTGGTTTTTTCCATCCTGGCCCGATCACGGTCTTTGACGAGTCCTTCGAGATTTTCCTCCACCTCGATCAATTCGGGGTCAGTAGATTTTCTCCCCTGAAGATGGGCGTCGATAAGGATTCGATAGTCACGGATCATCTGGCCAATGAGCGCAATCGGATACTCACGGCCCTGGACTTTCAAGGTGTGCAGGCCCAGATCAATGTAGCTTTTGAGTTCCTCGCCCTGAATAGCAAAGGCTACATTGGGATTGCGGCGAATTTTTTCATTCACGGCTTTGATTTCTTTAATGCTCTTGCCTTTACGCCGCATTAGTTTCTCTCTTTGGGCTTCGCTCAGCAAGCAGAAGCGGTAGCAACTCCCACTCTTGTCAGGCCAACCCTGATATTCAACGATTTCCTGGCCATCCTCATCCGTGTAAACCTTCTTGACATAAGAATCACTGGTTATTTCGTGAAATAAGCAGTTCCCTACACCGCCGATGCAACGGTTGCCATGAATGAGTACTTCGGTTTGGACACCAACTGCATCTGCTTCCTTTTTAAAACGGGCCAGCTTTTCCAGGGTGTTGATTTCAGTGGAGACCACGACCTGAGTAGCACCAGCCTCCCGGTAGTATTGCATTTCTTCCTTGGTGCGGATATTACAGCCAACGCTGGCGTGGATGGTCAGTTCAGGGTGATCGCGTTTGATCAGCCGCATCAGTTCTGGAGTTTTGGCGATCACACCTTCAGCACCCCATTGAGCCCATTTGGAAGCTTTGCTGAGGACGCGGAAGAACTTTTCTTCAGAAATGTCGGTGTTGATGGCTACCCTGACGTTGCCACCATAGTCTGCAGCAATACTAATTGCCTCTTTGATCTGGCTATCTTCCAATTCCCAGGCGCATTTCCTTCGGCTGAATCCCCTTGCTCCGACGTAGACAGAATCAGCACCGGAGGCAAAAACCTCTGCCACCATTTCAAGGCTGCCACCTGGAGCCAGCAACTCATTCATGGTAAAAAGTCCTCCTCACTTTAGGTTGCTAACCTGAACCTCAACATCGGCAGTCGGTTAGAGAGTCAGCCCAAATCAGCGCCAACAGTCCATTTTAGCAACCGCCCAAAGTTCGTGATAATTATAACAATTGTAAAAAATAGTGCAACAACTGTCAAAGCCTTTTTAACTCAAAAAGAAAAATCTTTCCAGCGGACCCTGCAATTGAACGCCATCCCAGTTCAAAAAAGGTCAAAAAAAAGGCGGTCCTTAGATAAGGACCGCCCCCAGATAGAAAGGAAAATGTTTAGTTGTTGACCACCGCTGCCAGACTAATGTTCCCTATATCAGTTCTGATCACGAGGGTGCGGTTAACCAGTTCCACCTCCCGAACCTCAATCCATTTACCATCAAGCAAAACCGTCTTGATCACGCCGTCTCTGCTCAAACAGGTGAGCTTATGAGCTGCGAGGGTGTCTGCAATTATCTTGCTCGTATGAGCCATTTCTTTGGCGCAAGCTTGGGAAACCAAACTGCTTGGCAGGGTCCAAGTAAGAGAACCGGTGACTATCACCACGAAGGTAAGCAAGGTGATGAGGGCGCCTTGCTTTTTCATAATCTTCTCCTCATCCTAACAGATTTATCTTTCTGCACAACCTGGTTTCCAAGCAAAGGCTATGCCATGGGAAAAAAGGGTGGAAGTGGTCTCAGATGCTCAACTCACCGAAGGAAACGAGGTAATGTGAAGAAAAAAGTTGAATAATGCTAAAAGGTTATAGGTGAGATGACATGGAGGGTTAAGAAAAAGCAGCATTCAGTGGGAGGCAACCAAGGAAGCATTTTTGTGCACAAATAGATATCCAAATGTATATTTTTATGCACACAAGCAAAGCGCGAAGCGCAGAGCTCGAAGCGTAGAAAGGAAGTTCTCTCACTATGCGCTACGCGCTCTGCGTCATGCTTTTTCTTGATTAATCCACAGCAAATACCTTGCCTTGAAGTGGCATGAAGTAAGTGAGAACTTAGACTTCCAGCAAAATGCCCAGGGTTCGCCAGCGACCTAGAAGAAGATCCAACAACGACTTCATTAGCTACGCAACTTCCGCATCAGCTCTCTTAGATTTATAAGCATTTGAACATTCATCTTAGCTGCACTCAAATCCAAATCAATTCTCCTAAGGTAGTTATTCTCCGGATTATCTCTATCAGTGACATGCAAATGAGATAGCACATTAACTCCTGTACCTGCAAAGGCGGCTATCCAAATAAAAGCTCCGTCTCGTATTAAGCTCTCCATAAGCGCATCTTCTTCTTCAGATTGAGGTGTAATCTCCTTGCCATACAGCTCGGTCAAGAATTCTGGTAATGGTTGCCCCAACCAAACCTTTACTGCACCGCAAACATGATCGTGGTCATCGGCATGGATCAAGGAGAGATCTGGCAACTTCCCATCCCATTTCAATTGACTCAGGTATGAAGCAATATCCCGCAAGGCTCGCACTCGCTCTCTCCCTTTTTGAACAACACCCCCACCCCAAGTCAGCATCATGATCTGCTCAGGCTCAGCCTCGATTTTCTCCCAGGTACTATGAGCGCAATCTTGATCCATACAGGTAACGGCAATGTCGGTAATGGGCTGCATTTTTTCTAAAAACTCAACCTCAGTCATTCCTGCCGGAATTTGGGTCAAAGAATATGTCCCTGCGTCGTTTGGCTCCTCCCAACAGGTCCGTATCTCTAGCTCGGGGTGACCCACGATATCATAATCATTCGCAAAAACCTGCGTCCCTTCAACAAATCGCTTGAAAGATATCTGTTTTAAGTGTTTCTTTGGCATAGAATCTCCTCCTACTATAGTGTGCACAGGGCCTCTTTTTTCGGTAATCACTTTACTGTAAATGTACAAATGAGTACAAGAGTTGTATGCGGAAAAAGAAGGAGATCCGGGTAGCAGAGGGTAATTAGGGGTTGAATATTTTCTCAAATTGGGTAAAAGAAACCTTTGACTTCCATCGGAATTTCACTTCTACCAGCCACAGGAGCTATTCATAATGCGCATACTTTCAGGCATTCAACCGTCAGGCAGTCTGCATATAGGTAACTACTTCGGCATGATGAGGCCCATGATTGAGTACCAAGAGGTGGGCGAACTGTATTGCTTCATCGTCAATTATCACGCCATGACTTCAGTGACTGACGGCAAGCAACTCGCCAAGGGGACCGTTGATGCCGCTATGGATTTTCTTGCTCTCGGGCTGGATCCTGATCAGGCTATTTTCTGGGTACAGTCGGACGTGCCGGAGGTGGCGGAATTGACCTGGATACTCAACAATGTCACCCCAGTGGGGCTTCTGCTCAGGAGCCACTCCTATAAAGATAAGATAGCTCAAGGGTTGTCTCCAAATCATGGACTCCTTTCCTATCCCGTATTAATGGCCGCCGATATTCTGCTCTATCAATCGGAAAAGGTCCCGGTAGGACAAGATCAACAGCAGCATCTTGAGATCGCACGTGACATCGCCATCAAATTCAACCATTTGTTTGGAGAGACTTTTGTCATCCCCGAGGCGGAGATTAATCCGAATATACCAACAGTGTTGGGTTTAGATGGCAGGAAGATGAGCAAGTCGTATGACAACACCATTGAGATCTTTACCGCAGAGGAAAGTCTCCGGAAAAAAATTGGGGGAATCGTCACCGATTCCACCCCCGTGGCAGAGCCCAAGGACCCGGACAAATGTAATCTCTTTGCCATTATTTCCCTGTTTTTGAGTGAAGATGAAAAGACTGACTTGGCAGAACGCTATCGAAGGGGGGGGCTCAAATACAGTGAGGTCAAGGAGGAACTTTTCGGTCGGATATGGGAGTTTTTTGGACCGGCGCGGGAGAAACGGAAACAACTGGAACAAGCCCCTGATAATGTTCGGGAAATTCTGAAAGCCGGGGCTGAGAAGGCCAGAGCAAAAGCTCTGCCGACCTTGGAACTGGCGAAAGAGCGGGTAGGACTAGTTTACTAGTCTCACGTCTTTGTACAGAATGACCATTTCCGTCAGTAAGGCTCATTCCGCTTCGAGCTGATCTATATTTTCTACTGTTCTCTGTGTGTACCAATCAAGCTGACGGCAGATTCCGCGGATTATTTTCACATCTCGGGCCCGAAGTCCTATCCGGGAGAAAAAACGTCTGATGTTTTGCATCCAGTAGTCCGGGTTCTCTGGATTGATGAAATTGATTTTTATGAAGGTTTCCTTCAAGTGTTCATACATACCGTCAAGCTCACGCCGAGTGGCCAACCGTGGTACAAAATGATCGGTTGGTTTGGCGCCTGCCATCATAAGTTCGTAGCACAGTATCATTACTGCTTGTGCCAGATTCAATGAGGAAAAACCCAAGGTGGGAATCGTGACCACAGCGTGACAGTATCGGAGTTGAGCGTTAGTAAGTCCCCGATCCTCTGGTCCGAATAACAAGGCAACCTGATTGTTGGCAGAGATGGGTACCAGCTTCTCCGCTATCTCCCGGGGTGAATTGAGCTCCTGGCGTTGGCCGCCAGTTCTGGCGGTGGTTCCCACAATGTAATGAAAAGGCTTCAAGGCTGCGCCCAGATCAGAGTATACCTCCATGTTTTCCACCAGGTCAGCCGCGGCATGGGTGGCCATCTTAAAGATGCGGGTAAGGTCGCAGTCCTCCGGCGAAACCAACATCAACCGAGAGATTCCCATATTGCAGGCTGCCCGCACTGCTGCGCCTATATTTTCAGGAAACCGAGGCCGGTGCAGGATGATGGTAACCTGGTCAAGATAGTGGCTGGAATTTAACATGAACTACCTCATCAGTAACACGTGTCGAGATGATAGTATACTCCAGCTCACCTCGGATGAGAAGTTAGTCCTGCGCACCTCTTGTTGACAGAACTCGCAGCTCTTTATTAGAATAGAAAAAATCTATCAGCGCTGACGTGGACAACGTATCCTAGCCCGTATGTTTCACGAATCGCCTGCCTCCAATAGCACGAAAGGTTGCGCTGACAATATGACTCTCCGGTTGTTCATTTTCACCACCCTGGCTGCTATCCTCTTTTTGTGCATGAGCGTGGGCACCGACAATGCGGCCGCGATGGAGGATAAGACCATGCCGTCGGAACACATTCGTGAGTCGGTGATTGCCGGATCGTGGTATTCGGGAAATGCTTCTCACCTGCAGCGGGAAGTCCAGGAGTATGTGAGCCAGGCATCAGCGGTCGATTTCAAAGGACAGCTCATCGCCCTCATATCTCCCCATGCTGGATACCGCTACTCGGGACAGGTCGCTGCCTACGCTTACAAGCTATTAAGCGAGAGAAAGTTCTCCAGCGTTGTGGTCATCGCCCCCAGCCACCGCTCCTATTTTCGGGGTGTATCCGTGTATGATCGAGGCGGTTATCGCACGCCACTAGGTGTGGTACCTTTGGACCGAGAGTTAATTTCGGCCATGAAACAAAGAGAGAGCCGCATCGAGTATGTCCCTGAGGCCCACAGTCAGGAGCATTCGCTGGAGATCCAGCTTCCCTTTCTTCAAGTGCTCATGCCTGATGCCAAGCTTGTTCCCCTGGTCATGGGAAACCAGGATTTTGCCACCTGCGAGTGGCTAGCGGAGGCGGTGGCCGACTGCATTGAGAACAGATCGGTTCTGGTCGTTGCAAGTTCTGATCTTTCCCACTTTCACCCGTATAAACAGGCAAAGCGGTTGGATCAGGTGGTGCTGGACAAGGTGAATGATTTTGATCCGCAAGGGTTGAGCGACGACCTAGCCAATGGGCTGTGTGAAGCCTGTGGCGGTGGCCCTATGGTCACTGCCATGCTTATTGCCCGCCGCTTGGGGGCAAACAAAAGCCGGGTGCTGCACTATGCCAACTCCGGTGATGTTACTGGAGATCACAGTGGCGTAGTAGGTTATATGGCTGCTGCTCTATGGTCCGACTCCAAAAAATCCCAAGGGAAGGAATCCAAGAATAAAAGAGTTGGAGTAGATTTGGGACTCACCTCTGAGGAGAAAGCGCAGCTGCTTGCAATTGCTCGGGATGTGGTGGAATCTCACTGTCGCGGTGAGAAAACGGGTGAATTCGTGGTTAACTCTCCAACGTTGCAAGAGCCCCGAGGAGCGTTTGTGACGCTCCATAAAGAAGGCAAGCTCAGAGGCTGTATTGGTCACATTCGCGCCAAAGGACCTTTGGTCAAGACTATTGTCGAAATGGCCGAGGCCGCTGCTTTCCACGATCCCCGGTTCTCGCCGGTATCCTCAAAGGAATTAGGGCTCCTTGAGTATGAGATTTCTGTTCTCACCCCACTCCAGCTGATTAAAGATGTGGATGAAATAGAAGTCGGCAGACACGGAATTTACATAAAACGGGGCAGTTGCAGCGGTTTACTCTTGCCACAGGTGGCGACAGAATGGGGTTGGGATCGCACCACTTTTTTGGAGCACACTTGCACAAAAGCCGGCCTGCCAGAGGATGCTTGGAAGGATAAGAAGACTGAGATCTACATCTTCTCCGCTGATGTATTCTCACCCGATGATTTATGAGCCTGGCATGTTTCAAAAGCGAGGACCCAAGCGCCAGCCGAGGAGAGCATGGGGCATGGAGAAGGAGGCGGGACGGGAGGTCGGGCGAGAAAGAATTCTCAGGTCATAGGTTATAGGTCATGGGTGATGGGTCCAATCTATGACCAATTACCCATTACCTATCACCGGCGAAGTTACGGTTTCAATGGTTTCAAGCAAATGAATAAAAAGATTAGCAGGCGAGATTTTTTAAAACAGTCTGGGCGATGTGCCCTTCTGTGTGCCAGCCTGGAATCTGCTATCTTGCTGACGCATACCTCCCAAGCGCAAGCTTTAAGCTTGAAAAAGGGCTACCTCGGTCGCAAACTTTCTCCATTTTACACCTCACTGGAAGGTGGTCGTGTTCGTTGCGAACTCTGTCCGCACTCCTGTGAGGTAGATGAGGGCGAAAGGGGATATTGCGAGGTTCGGGAAAATATAGGTGGGCGCTATTACTCGCTGGTTTACGGCAACCCTTGTGCAGTGCATGTGGACCCGATTGAGAAAAAACCATTTTTCCATGTGCTCCCGACGAGCAGCTCTTTTTCCATTGCCACCGCAGGGTGCAACTTCGACTGTAAGTTTTGTCAAAACTGGGAGATTTCCCAAGCCCGGCCTGATGATACTCACAACTACGAACTGCCGCCAGAGCAGGCGGTCGAATTAGCTAGCCGTTACCAGTGCCAATCCATCGCCTCTACCTATGTGGAACCCACTGTGTTTACAGAGTATATGATAGATATTGGCGTGCTGGCCAAACAGCAAGGATTGTTGAAGGTCATGCACTCCAATGGCTACATCAATGCAGCTCCGCTTCAAGAACTGGGTAAATATCTAGACGCGGCCTGTATCGATTTGAAGGGCTTTAATGAATCGTACTACAGAGATATCACTGAAGGAACATTGGAGCCAGTGCTAGAGACACTTAAGAGGCTCAAAGGCTTGGCTATCCATACTGAAATCGTTACTTTAATGGTACCGGGGAAGAATGACGACATGAACCAAGTGGCTGCCATGTGCCGGTGGATTAAGGATGAGTTGGGGCCGGATGTGCCGTTGCACTTCAGCAGGTTTTACCCCCTGTACAAGCTGAAAAGTCTGCCCCCAACCCCGGTGTCTACCCTGGAGCGAGCGCGAAAAACGGCTTTGCAAAGTGGGCTCCATTTTGTGTACATTGGCAATGTCCCCGGCCATCCGGGCGAACACACAGATTGTCCAAAATGTGGGACCAGACTTATCCAGCGCCGGGGTTACAGAGTTGAAGTCTTACACCTAAAAAAAGGCCGCTGTGACAAATGTGATCAACCCATACCCGGTATTTGGGATCTTTCAAAGAGAACATAGAGGTCGTTCATTCAACATAGAAAACCTGGTCCTTATGGCCAGGTCAGAGTTCAATGGCTCTGCCGGTATAAAAGGTTTCAGGTTTCAGTGTTCAGGTTTCAGTTTTTTTTATTATTTCCTGACACCCGACACCTGAAACCTTGAGAGGTGGTGCTTGGAGTTTGGGATTTGGTAGACTGCATCACTCCAGCAGACTGCCGCACGAGAGGAAAGACCACCATAACCCCCCCAGGGGGTGGACCAGAGCTGGGTCCTTTGGAGCTGTTTTTTTACTAAGCTTGCTCCGGTGTCTGGGTGCTGAAGAACTCATTGGCAAGCTCGGCCGCTTTCGCCACAGAACCGGCATTGTGGACCAGCCTTCGTAAAGTGTGGCCGAAGGCGTAATTCTCGGCAAAGTAAAAAGTGAACCGTTTGAGGAGAGGAAAGGTATATTCAGGTTCAAAAGAAGTTGCCAAGAGAGAGACGAAACGGTTGTAGGCAGCAGGAGGTTCAGGCAGGTTCTCGTGGTTAACATGAGATGAAAGGGCGGCGGCTATTTGGCGAAAAAGCCAGGGACACTGCACAGCAGCGCGACCGATCATAACCGCGTCACACCCGGTTTGTTCGAACATACGCATGGCTGCGCCAGGCGAGTCAACGTCGCCATTACCAATAACCGGGATATCGATAAGCTCTTTGATCCTGCCAATGTATTCCCACCTTGCCGGCCTTTTGAATCGATCCTGTTTCAGCCGCGGATGCACTGAAATCGCATCCACCCCACTGTCTTGGAGCATCAAACAAAACTCTTTCAGTGTGTCCCAATCGAGGGCCCAGCCCAGTCGGATTTTTGCGGTAAGCGGCAAGCTCGTTACACTGCGGCTGGTCTTAACTATCACTTCAGCGCGTTTTAGATCTTTCATCAGGGAAATACCCCCGCCCCGTTTGGTTATGAGGGCAGTGGTGCATCCCATGTTCAAATCCAGCCCATCTCCATTGCATGATTCAATTTTCTCAATGGCGGTGGGTAGCTCGTCTGCAGACGAAACGAGCAACTGGTGAATAATTGGCCGCTCTCTGGCAGTACTGCGCAACCAGGGTGAGGAATCGGCGGTCTCCAAGGGAAGAGCCCGGGCGCTGAGCATCTCGGAATAATAAAGACCGCAACCGCCGTATTCAGCTATTAACTGTCGTAAGACAGTGTGGCTCAGGCCGCTCATGGGAGCCAGAACAAGTGGTGGGTCTACCCTGAGGTTCTTGATCTGAAGAGGGACAGGTTGGATCAATGATTTCCTCCAAAAGGTTTGCGCTCATAGTGTAAGCGGGAACTGCGGATTAGTAAACCCAAACGTTGCAGAATGAGTCCGAGGTGAACATGTGTTGGATATTCTTGATACTATTGTTTTGGATGTCGGTGGTAGCAATGACCTACTTGATCTTCTACTATGAATCAGCCAACGGCTCACACCTGGAGATTCTGCGTGCGCGGGGTGCGGTATCTCTGCTGCTATTCAGAGGTTTTCTCTGGAGTCTGTATAGTCATCTTATGGTTCTGGTGACAACAACCACGGCATTGTACCGCAGTTTCTATCGTTTACCTACCGGACCGGCCGAGCGGACACCGGTTATCTTTGTACACGGTCTATACCACAACCACACAGCCTGGTATCTCTACCTGCGTTGGTTTCGCAAATGGGGCTGGCAGCATGTTATGGCTCTGAATATACCGGGAAAATTTCGGTCCATTCAGGATTTTGACAAGGTCCTGAACGAAGCAGTTGATGAGGTTTTAAGAGAAACAGGAAGCGATCAGGTAGACTTGGTGGGCCATAGCATGGGTGGCCTTGTGATTCGTTCTTATCTGGCGAATAATCCTGGAAGCACTAAAGCTCGGAGGGTTGTTACTTTGGGTAGTCCTCATGCCGGCTCAAAACTGGCGGTTTTGGGCGTGGGCAAGGCGGTGAAAGAGATGATTCCGGGCAGCCCTTTTCTGGAGGAATTGAATCGGGAACTTCAGCTGCCGGCAAGCGGCCGCGTTTATGCCATTTACACTATTGTGGACAACTTGGTACTCCCCAATGAATCTGCCAAACTCACCAGCGATGCGGCGGAGAACATAGAGACTCGAATAGTAAATCACGTTGGCATGCCGTTTTGCAAACACACGGCGCGTTTGGTCAGAAAGTGCCTGGAGGAGAACTGAAGGAATAGTAATTCCAAATCACAATTACTGAGGTTTCAGGTTTCAGTGTTTTTTTCTGGCACCTGAAACCCGCAATGTTGGGAGAGGGAAATGGATCGTTTCCAGTGCGCCAGCTGCGGCGAAAACTTTTACTTTGACCTGGAACTCGAGGGCATGACCGCTGAGGTCGGTGAGAAAATGGCCTTGGCCTGCCCTCATTGCGAGCATGCATGGTCGTACTATAGGCCTGAAGAGGAAGCAGGAGAGAGTACTCTCCACTGATGACGCAGATTGGCTCAGTGAAATAGCCGGGCTAGAGGAGCTGTGAAGGAGTCAAGTTTACGCCGCACGAAGACGGGCTGAGAACCAATGTACTTTGTCCTCATGGAACTTGACCATAGCATTCTGAAAAGCTTCTAGTTTGTCGCAGTCTCGCATGCAAAGTTCTCTATCTTCGTCCAGTCTCGAACAACCGCGGCACGGACTCTCAATGGTCTTAACGATCATCCTTTCATTGAATTCCATTTTCACCCCCTCTCACCTAGAGGGCAAGCTTGGGGTTCATAGGACTTAATCTTTTTTCATTGTACCAAACTTTTTACTCCTGTCAATCAAAATAGGAGTCAATCAGCCAACCAACAGAAGGCCATGGAGCCCTTGTCCGACTGCCAATCCACGCTATGGCTGAACCAGTGAATCACCGCTAACATGTATGATTTATGATTGCAGATTGGAGATTGCAGATTGAGGTATATGCATGCTTTATCAAAAGACTCTGAGCTGTCAAATCTGAGACCTGCATTTTAAAATCTAAAATCGCTAGTCTCCATGACTCCAGCAGACTATGGCAAGAGGGGAAAGACCATTGAAGCCCCTCTGGGGGCGACCCAAAACCGGTTCCTTTGGATCCGGATGATTTATTTAAAATTCAGGGTGTTATGTATATCATTTTAATGAAATTTTCAGCCATCTGTAGGAAACCTTTGATCTGATGTACTCAGTTGTTGCTCCGATGCAATTTTGTTATAGTGACGCCGTTTTCAGGCGAGGTGAACCTGAGGTGTTGGATTACGAAGGTCACGAAGAGCACCAAGGATATTTGAGAATATAATTTCAGACAACAATCTGAAATTCCATCTCTTTGTGTCTTTTGTGTTCTTTGTGGTTAGACCTTTCGATCTAGTCTGGGTGGCTGAAGTGGAGCTAAAAAATGACTGAGTGGCAGCAGCGACTGGCCAGGCGACTTGAGGCGGCCAGAGGTGACAGGCCCGTTGATCTTCTTTTTCGGGGAGGAAAGGTGGTCAACGTTTTCACAGGGGAGCTCGCCTCAACCTCCGTTGCCGTATTCGATGGGGTGGTTGTGGGTTTTGGTGAGCGTCAGGCCAACGAGGTTGTCGAACTCGAAGGCGGGATACTTGCTCCAGGCTTTATTGATGGCCATTTTCATCTGGAAAGCAGCCTGCTCATACCAGCCGAATTTGCTCGGGCAGTGCTTCCTCATGGTACCACAACCGTGGTGGCTGATCCTCATGAGATTGCCAATGTCGCCGGTATTGCTGGTGTTCAGTTTATGCTCGAGGCGAGCGAGGACATCGGGCTCGAGGTTTTCTATATGGCTCCTTCCTGTGTGCCAGCTACTCACCTGGAGACAGCCGGAGCGGAGTTGAGCGGTAATGACATTGAAGAATTAGGCAAACATCCTAGAGTATTGGGACTCGCTGAGGTGATGAATTTCCCTGGGGTGATCATGGGGGACAAGGAAATATTGGACAAACTTGAACGTTTTATGGACAAAACGATTGATGGACATTCCCCTGGACTCAGCGGTGCTCAGCTTGATGCCTATTTATGTGCGGGGATTGGCTCAGATCATGAGTGCACTCATCTTAAAGAAGCCAGAGAAAAGCTGAGCAAAGGGATGCACATCATGCTGCGGGAAGGGAGTCAGGCCCGAGACTTGGAGGCCCTGGCTCCGCTGGTGACCGCTCAAACAAAACAGCGCTGCATACTCGTCAGTGACGACTGCCATCCGGAGGACTTGCTGGACCATGGGCACTTGAATCGGGTCTTGAAGAGGGCAATGGAGTTGTCCATCGACCCAATAACCGCCATCCAACTGGTTAGCCTTAATCCGGCCCGCTACTTCGGCCTGCGCACCCTGGGTGCTATTGCGCCAGGATTTCAGGCCGATATGGTGTTGCTCAATTCCTTGCAGCCGCTGCACATCGGTCGAGTGTACAAAAAAGGAAGGCTGGTAGCAGAAGATGGTGAATGTCTGCTGGCTGAGAAACCGGGCGCGCCCAAGGTTCAACTGATTTCGATGAAGCTCGAAGAGTTGATTGAGGAAGACCTGCGGTTGCAGGCTCAGGGCCCTGAGATGCGGGCCATCCGTGCCGTTCCAAATACACTTATAACTGAGGAAGAGATCGTTCCTGTGGCAGAGCGTCAGGGTCAGGCCGTCAGCGATGCAAATCGTGACTTGCTGAAAATAGTGGTGATTGAACGGCACCAGGGTAGCGGCCGTAAAGGGTTTGGCTTTGTTCGTGGACTCGGTCTGCGGAAGGGAGCGCTTGCGTCCACGGTGGCTCACGACTCTCACAATCTGATCGTAGTAGGAGCAAGTGATTCGGACATGGTAGTTGCCGCCAACACCTTGAGAAAACTAGGTGGTGGACTGGTGGTGGTGAGTGATGGTCACGTTCGAGCTCAGCTACCGCTGCCAGTCGCCGGGCTCATGACAGCCGCTCCTTTGGAACAGGTAGTGGCATGGAAGAAAGACGTCAATCAAGCTGCTCTGGAGTTGGGGGCAACTTTGGAGCATCCCTTTATGGCTCTCTCATTTCTGGCCTTGCCGGTCATACCCAAACTGAAGCTGACAGACCAGGGACTCGTGGATGTGATGAGTTTTACTCATGTGCCCTTGTTTGTCTAAGGCTTGGAGCATGGAGCAAAGGGAAATACAGCGGGCAACAGGCAGCAACGCTGCGCGTCATATGCCTTCGGCGTCATTAGGTCACTACGCTTCGCTGTCATTTGTTGTAAGAGGTAGAGGGAGATTGTAGATTGCAGATTTGAGATATGAGATGTGTGATGTAGAATTCCTTTTACTGCTCACCGCTTACTGCTTACCGCTTACGTTAGGTTTTAACGACTTGAACGGTCGGTGAATGTGCAACGATTCATTGAGTATTTGAAAACCGCTCCGCTCCCAGGCGCCCGATTGGTGCATCATGAATTCATTCCGAGTGGTGGTGTTATCTATGGAAACCTCGATCCACCGCTTGCCACGACCTTGCGTTTAGCTCTGGCCAAAGAGGACATTACCAGACTTTACCAGCACCAGGCGGAAGGTCTTTCCCGCTTTCGAAACGGCGAGAATGTGGTTATCGCTACACCAACTGCCAGCGGCAAGTCACTGGTCTACAATCTTGCCCTGGTAGAATTGCTGAGTAAAGAGAAGAATGGTCACGGCCTTTACCTCTTTCCCCTGAAAGCCCTGGCGCAAGATCAGTATCAGGCCTTCGTCTCATTCAATCAGGAACTACCAAACGAGCTACGTCTGGAAGCTGCCGTGTACGATGGGGATACCCCTCCGGGCCGTCGGCGACGCATAAAAGAGAACCTGCCCCACCTGATCATTTCCAATCCGGATATGCTCCACTTGGGACTTTTGCCTTTCCATCAGCAGTGGGAGGACTTTTTTCGAAACCTGCGCCTTGTGGTAATTGATGAAGTACATACCTACCGAGGTATTTTTGGCTCACACGTGGTTCAGATTCTGCGGAGGCTGCAGCGGGTGTGTCAGCTGTATGGGTCGGAGCCCAGGTACATTCTGCTTTCTGCTACGATTGCCAACGCTAGAAATTTCGCCAACCGCTTAACCGGAATGAAGTTCAGCGCAGTTGAGAAAAACGGCGCCCCACAGGCAGGGAGGCATTTCTTTTTCATTAATCCTGACAGCAGCGCCACCACTGTGGCTGGACGTCTATTTGTAAAGGCTCTGCAAGAGGGGCTCAAGACCATCGCTTTCACTCAAGCGCGCAAGCTAACTGAAATCCTCCATATGAATGTTGCTGCGGCCGCCCCGGAGCTTGCTACGAAAGTCAGCTCCTACCGCGCCGGTTTTTTAGCCGAGGAAAGGCGGGAGATTGAAAAAGGATTGGCCAGCGGTTCTGTGGCTGGAGTTATCTCCACCAGCGCCCTGGAGATGGGAATCGACATCGGCGGCCTGGATAGCTGCATCCTTGTGGGTTATCCAGGAACTATTATCAATACCTGGCAGCGAAGTGGCAGGGTAGGGCGGGGAGAACGAGATTCACTGGTGATCCTGATCGCCCAGCCAGATGCTCTTGACCAATACTTCATGCGGCACCCCGGAGATTTTTTTCAACGACCCTTCGAGGCAGCAGTGGTGGACCCAAATAATTCCGAAGTGGTGGACGCTCATCTTCCTTGTGCTGCCGCAGAGATTCCGTTGCGTGCAAGTAATGATCTTTATGATCGCGGTGGCATTCTAGCTGCCAGGGCGCCAGAGCTTGAGGCCAGCGGTGATCTATTACGAAGCGCCGAGGGTGATGTTTGGTATGCTGCTAGGCGACAGCCGCAACGTCTGGTGGATATACGGAGTGTGGGGCTGGGCTATACTATTTTTGATGAGTCCAGTGATAAGGTGGTGGGAAAGAATGATGGCGTAAGGGTTTTCAAGGAATGCCACCAGGGGGCAATTTATCTCCACAGAGGCCAGCAGCATCTGGTGACCCGCCTTGATCTGGAACGACAGAACGTGTTCGTTAAACCAATCAAGGCCCGCTACTACACCAGAGCTCTGAGTGCAAAGGAAACTGAGATATTGGCGGTGGACCGCAGTCGTCCGGTTGCCAATTTTGTAGCGCGACTGGGCCGTGTACGGGTCACCGAACAAGTGGTAGGTTATGAGAAGCGTAAGGTGTACAGTGGAGAGCTACTGGATAAACTATCGTTGGATCTACCGCCACAGAGCTTTGAGACCGTCGGGCTCTGGCTGGAAATCGATGATATCTTGAAAGAAATGGTACGAAGTCGGGGGCTACACTTTATGGGTGGCATTCACGCCCTGGAGCACGCTTTGATTAGCATGTTTCCCCTTTTTGCCTTGTGTGACCGCAATGACATTGGTGGTATTGCCGTACCTCTCCATCCGCAGACGCAAAAAAGCGCGGTTTTTATCTATGACGGATATCCGGGCGGGGTGGGGCTGGCAGCTCATGGTTTCGAGATGATAGAAGAACTTTTGGTGAAAACAGGGGAGCTCATCGGTTGCTGCCCGTGTGATTCGGGATGTCCTTCCTGTATTCATTCACCCAAGTGTGGCGCTGGCAATAAACCATTGGACAAGACGGCTGCCTTGCTTTTGGTGAAGGGTTTGCTCGGCGAGATTCCACTGAAGGTGGAACCGAGAGAGCAAGGGGAGGATTTCGTGGCTGTACCGGAAGAGGACGTGGAGAAAAATAATAGCAGCGACCCGGCCGTGGGCCTATTTGATATCGAAACCCAGCGGCTGGCCGACGAAGTGGGGGGGTGGGGGAATGTCCACCTCATGCGGTTGGCGGTGGCAGTGTTATACGACAATCGCTCCGATATCTACGAAGCTTTTACCGAAGAGCAGGTGGAAAGCTTGATTGAACGACTTCAAAACTTCGATTTGGTGGTGGGATTTAATATCAAGCGCTTTGATTACCGGGTGCTGGGAGCGTACACCGCCCTGGATTTTCGCGCCATACCCACTTTTGACATTCTGGAAGATATCCACCGCCGTTTGGGCTTTCGCCTTAGCCTGGGTCACTTGGCCGAACAGACTCTAGGAAAGGCCAAGATTGCCGACGGAATCCAGGCAGTGCGCTGGTTTCGGGAGGGAAATCTTGGTGCGGTGACAGACTACTGCAAAGAAGACGTAGCCATTACCAAAGAGCTCTTCGAATTTGGTCTCAGCAACGGTTATCTGCTTTATCGCACCCGGGCAGGGCAAGCAGTTCGGTTACCGGTGAATTGGAACATGGATCGGATTCTACACAAAATGAGCCAAAGTTGAAGCGGTGAAGAGGAACTTATCTTAGACACGCAGGAGTCCACTGCCAAGCTGGGCACCGAAAGATGTCGAACCAGAATCCGTTGCGGATCATCCACTGGCCGTGAGTACTCCATCCAGACTGACTAGTTGGCTGTTGCCGATTGAACATCTTGAAGGTGTATTCGTAGTCGGTCAGGCCGTCGTTGTGGAAACCTTCATTGGTCCGTAAGGTAAAAAAGAGGGCTTGATTGAACATATCTTGCTTTTGCACGTTTACCGCTCTTATTTTGTAGCCACGATGGCCTTCAGGTTTGAATTCCATAGCCAGTTCTGGCAGCAGGTATCTTCCCGCTGGGGCGGGTCGACTGTTTGGGTCCCAGCCGATGGTGGTGACGACTCCCGCATTGTCGGTTACCTGGCCGGACCTGAGAGGATAAAAAGTCTGATTGTCCATATAGTACAAGTTTTGAGCATTAAGGAAGTTCAGTACTGAGGCCTGGCATTCAACTTTGCTTTCGTTCCGGTGGTACGCAGTAAGGGTTGGAATCGCCACTGCCACAAGAACACCCACCACCCCTACGGTCACCGCAAGTTCCACTAGAGTAAAACCACTACTTCTCCTAGACCACTGGTGCTTCATTGACATTACGGGCTATCTTTCCTTCCCGACAGGATAAATATCCTGTGCGGTGGCAATTAAGTCTTCTCCTGAAATTGGTGATCCCGGCTTAATGCGAAGGAGATAGCCGTCGCGCTCGTTGCGGTTGTACTCAAGATACCGTAACACCCTGAGATCCTCTGCTTCATCATTGAGATAGCGGGGCACGAGCTCAAAAAGGCTTTCAGGGTAAGTATCGCCGTTTGCCACCGAATAATGGGCCAATATTGACTGAAATTCTGCGAGCAGTTCCACCGGGTCGGTGACATCCAAAGAAATCGCTGATTTCAGTTCGGTCCGATCCCAGTAAAACCTGAGCCCTACAAGCCCCAGTACCAATACCAAAGCAATCGTGAGCACTGACTCAATGTAAGTGGGGCGCCACTTTTTATGCAGACCGACGCGTAGATCCTCTTCTTCCTGCTCACGCATGGTGGTTTCACTCTTAACATCGTTGAGTGAAAGAGCCAGCATGCAGCGATGGCAAACAGCACGGCCGTTCTCAACGCGGAGGGTGCAGCCTTCACAAAGTTCGGCTTCGCACTGATCACAGTAAGCGACAGAGTCTCGATCGGGATGATAGATGCAAGCCATAGACGTTGTCTCAGTTATAAGGAGAAACAGAGAGCACAACTGCTTTTAAAAAAATATTCAAAATCGAAAATCTATCCTTCAGGGCCAGTCCAGTTCGCATAGAGCATAGCGCATAGCGCATAGCGAAAAAAACAGTAAACGGCGACAAGTCTTCATTCTGCCGTCATGGCCAGGTGTTGCAAATTGTAAGCCATCCAGTCTTGCAATATTCACCTGTTCCAACACACAGGAGGATTCATGAAATAGCCGGGCTAGGAATAGAGTAAATAGGGCTCACAAAGTCTGCGGAAATCACGCAACTGGGGTTCCCAGCTTCGCTGCAGATCTTTTATCGGAGCTCCTGCCTCCAATTGGGCATGCAGGTTAACGCTGCCCAGGATGATTTCTATGGGTAAGTGGTTGAATTCATACTCGTAAGGTGGCGAAGCCCATTGGAATTCGTCGCGGTGTGTAGTCAGAACCGCCTGCACCAGGGTGAGAGAGGTGGCGTACGGATTGTACGTTTCAGGATCGGTCAGGTGAATTTGGAAGCCAGCGCAGCTCTGGCCTGTCCATTTGTCAAATGAGGGCGTGAAACGGGCAGACCGCAATATCAGGCCGGACAAGTCCTCCTGGGCGAGACGTTCAGTAACCAGTTCAGGTTTAAGGTATGGGGAACCCCAAAGCTCAAATGGTGTAGTGGTGCCCCTGCCCTCTGAGAGATTGGTACCCTCTAGTATGACCTGGCCAGGGTATACGAGTGTTGACTCTGGGGTGGGCAAATTGGGTGAGGGGGGAACCCAATACAGCCCGGTGTGCCTATGAAGCATCGAACGTCTCCAGCCATTCAGGTGAAAGACCTCTAAAGGGGCGCCAACGCCAAAGGCTTCATTAAAAAGGAGCGCCAGCTCTGCTACAGTGAGACCGTGGCGCATAGGTATCGGGAAACGCCCAACGAAAGAGCTGCGCTCAGAGTCAAGAAGGTTCCCTTCACTTCGATTGCCGCCGATGGGGTTTGGTCGATCCAGAACCACCACTTTAACATCTTTATCCCTGGCGGCTTCCATGCATAAAGCCAAGGTGGAGGCGAAGGTGTAGACTCGGGTACCAACGTCTTGTAGATCAACGATGAGAATGTCAATGTGTGAGAGCATAGCGTCTGTGGGTTGCCGGGTCGCACTGTAGAGGCTGAACACAGGGATGCCCAGGTGCTTGTCGATAAAATCATCGGACTCGATCATGTTGGCCTGCTGTTCACCAAGATAACCGTGCTGAGGGGCAAAGATGGCAGCGAGATTGGCTCCGGCCTCGAGCAGTCGATTTTGAGTGTGGCGGAGACGGTTGTCCACAGAGGCCTGGTTGGCAAGCAAGCCGATCCGTGCGCTTCGCAGCCAGTTTGGCTGTGATGCTAGCAGGTTGTCTATGCCGAGCTCTACAGCAGCCATAAGGGTAATCCCTCCGAAAATAGGCACTAAGGATTATATACGAAGCACCAAGCACTGAGTACTGAGCACAATTCTTGGCGAGACGGGCTCGCTTTAAGCTATGATTATAGGAGAGCCTGCTCTACAGTCAAGGGGGCTTCTCCTTGACCTTTCAGGGGTATTCTAGTAGAGTCGCGGTGTTTGCCGGGATGAGCTAAGTGGGCCTTTAAAAGACACCACTTTCATGAGCACTGCTCCATCAACAGAGATCTAATTGGGAGTATGCATGGCCCGCAAGTCCACCTATAACATTCTGATGTACTCCCACGACACCTATGGCCTCGGGCACATTCGTCGAACCCTAGCCATTGCCGCCCACCTGCGAGCCACCAATGTCAATACCATCATTCTCACCGGGAGTCCAATCGTCGGCCGATTCAGTTTTCCCCGACAAATCGATTTTGTCCGGGTACCCGGAATGATCAAGATGACGAACGAGGAATACCTTCCCCTTTCCATCAAGATAAACACCCGTCATGCCTTAAAAATTAGACAAACCATCATTACCAGTACTGCCAAGGCTTTCCAACCACGCCTGTTTATCGTAGACAAGGCTCCTCTTGGCCTCAAAAGGGAGATCATCCCGACCCTGCAGT
The DNA here is from genome assembly GCA_022340745.1 of Deltaproteobacteria bacterium. GTDB lineage: Bacteria > Desulfobacterota > Syntrophobacteria > BM002 > BM002 > BM002. Next base: position 13,577 of record JAJDNL010000095.1, on the reverse strand, counting down.
GGCTGAGACGCTGTCATCCAGACACTCAGACCATTCTTGGTCTCAGGGACATCATGGACGATGCCGCTAGTACGAAAAGAGACTGGGAAGAAAAGAGCGTTTATGATGTGCTGGAACAATACTATTCAGAAATCTGGGTGTATGGCAATCAGGATTTTTATGACCCGATTCGTGAGTATGATATTCCGGAAAATATCAGCAGGAAGATAGTATTTACCGGCTACATTCCGCGCCGGGTCACCAAGCCTGGAGAGGTGCGCGAAGTGCGCTGGGAACAGCGACTTGAACCCGAAGAGAAATTGGTGGTGGTCACAACTGGGGGCGGTGGCGACGGCTATGCTCATATGGATGCATATCTCAGAATGCTGGAAGAATGGGGAGGACAACCTCCTTTTCGAACAGTTATGGTTACCGGGCCCTTCATGCCCAAGAAGATGAGGATGGAAATTTTCAACAGAAGCAGAAAGCTTTCGATACGTACTTACCGGTTCTATAGACGCATGGAAAGATTGATTGGGGCTGCCGATGTTGTGGTGAGCATGGGGGGGTACAATACGGTTTGCGAGATTCTGAGCCAGGGAAAACCGTCTGTCATAATCCCTCGAGAGCAACCGCGGCAAGAGCAGTTGATCAGGGCTAAAATTTTGCATGAGCGGAACCTGGCTGACTTTATACCATGGCGCCGAGTAAGCCCCGCTCTATTGAGAGACAAGCTGCTGGCCATGCTTGAAAATCCGCAGCCCTATCACCGGGCCATACAGGAATTCGACTTTACCGGACTTGAGGTCATGCGGCAGAGGCTAGCCGAGTTCCGGGGAGAGGTCACCAGAGAGCGAAAGGTAATGCAGCTCTAAGGCGAGCTGAATGAGCGAGAGTGAAGTGGACGGCCCGTTTCGGCGGGTTTTTTTATTTAGACCTAAAAACCATGGTTCTCAAAGACAGTCTATGTGTGATTTATGATTGCAGATTGAAGATTGCAGATTGAGGCGGATGCATTCTTCACCAGAAGGTCTTAAGCTTTTAGATCTGAAATCTGCATTCTAAAATCTAAAATCACTGGACTTCATCACTCCAGCAGACTGCCGCAAGATCGGAACATTTTTGGCCAACTTAACAAACCTGGACTGAGCGAGGTTCTGCGTGATAGTATGAAAAACTATGTTTTTTGGAGTAGTTGGTTGGTCTGATGATTCGCTGCCTCTGGTCCAACCGACCTATTTTTTATCGTAAGGATAGAGAAAATTGACTGAAGGCCGAGAGAGAGTAATAGGCTATATACTCAAAGGCTATCCCCGTATCAGTGAGACCTTCATATCCAATGAGATTAACTTGTTGGAAAATCTTGGTTTCCCGCTCCATCTTTTTCCCATGCGTCAGCCGCGGGAGCAATTTACCCACGAAAGCGTAAAAGACATACAGGCCTCGGTAGACTATCTTCCCGAAACCCTCCTGGCCCCGTTGCCTCGTCTACTTTACCATAATGTCCTGCTGGCAAGAAAGCGTCCGGAGACCTATTCTGAAGCCTTCCGGGTCATGGCCAGGCGCCTGCGCCGTTCCAGGAAAGTTGCCACCATTAAACACCTACTCCAGGCAGGATATCTAGTTCACGCCCTGCTTCCCGGCACGAACGTCTGTCACCTGCACGCTCACTTTGCTCACTCGCCCACCTCGGTGGCCCTGTTCGCCAACAAACTGAGCGGCCTACCATTCAGTTTTAGCGCCCACGCCAAGGATATCTATACTTCGACTCCCGCCCAGCTGAAGGAGAAAATTGCTCTGGCGAGCTTTGTGGTGACCTGCACCGAATACAACCGCCGTTTTCTTGAAGAGTTGACTCCAGGGGGTCCGTCCATTCACTGCATCTATCACGGCATCGACGCCAGACTTTTTGATGAGCCTTCCGAGCCGCGGGAACCCTCTCCTCCGTACCGGATACTAAGCATTGCCCGCCTGGTTGAAAAAAAGGGGTTACGCACGGTGATTCGTGCCTTGAGCATTCTGCTCGACCAGGGATACTCTGTACGCTACACACTTATCGGTGACGGGGAAGAGCGGCAACCAATTCTAAATCATCTACACAATTTAGGGCTTGGTGATGCTTGCCGGTGGTTGGGGACCCAGCCGCACGACAGGGTGATTGATGAGTATAGGCAAGCGGATCTTTTCGTCTTGGGCTGCGAGGTGGCCAGTAACGGTGACCGGGATGGGATTCCCAATGTTTTCCTCGAGAGTATGGCCATGGGGGTGCCGGTGTTGGCCACTCGAGTTTCAGCTATCCCAGAGCTTGTGGAAGACGGGTGCACCGGCCTACTTGTGGAACCTGGTCAACCTGAAGCAATGGCCGCAGCTATGGTCCGATTGTTAATTGATCAGAATTTGCGTCACCGCGTTATCGCCGCCGCACGCCAACAAGTAAGGGAAGATTTCGATAACCGCACCCTCATTCACAAGCTCGCTGCAGTATTTGAACAAGCAGGGCTGAGGCGCGCATAGAGCATAGCGCAAAAAACCTGATTTCTATTTATCTGAATTGCTCAATCTAGCATTTAAATATTGTCATGTCTGATTCGTTGCGCATAGCGTTTTATGCTCCGTTAAAACCATTGGGACACCCCCATCCTTCTGGTGATCTGGTTATTGGTACTGGCTTGTATGAGTTTCTCCAAGGACGTGGTCATTGTCTGGAAAGCATCAGCCAGTTCCGAAGCCGCTGGATTTACTGGAAGCCTTGGCACTGGCTTCAGTTCCTCAGAGCTCGCAGTCGTTCGCTGCAGAGCTGTAATAGACTGGGTGCTGATCTTTGGCTTACCTACCACAGCTACTACAAAGCACCCGATCTCCTTGGCCCCGACTGCAGTCGCCGTTTGGGGCTGCCTTACACGATTTTTCAGGGCATCTATTCCACCAAGAGGCGTAAGCGCTGGCATACGTGGGCCGGTTTTGTCCTGAACCGAAGAGCGCTTCTGGCTGCCGACCACGTTTTCACCAACAGGAAAGAAGATTTTGTTAATCTAGGCAGGATCGTGCCAGAAGAAAGTCTCACCTACGTGGTCCCAGGAATCTTGCCAGAGCAGTTTAGTTTTGATGCAAGATTCAGAAAGCAACTGCGACAAGAGTGGGACATAACTGAAGGGGTTGTGGTGCTTACCGCCGCCATGTTCCGTCCAGGGGTCAAAAGCGAAGGACTTTCCTGGGTGATTCGGTCCTGTGGTGAGCTTTTCAGCCAGAATGTCCCCCTGTATCTGGTGATAGCGGGAGAAGGTAAGGAAGAGCGCCATCTTCGCCAAATGGCTGACTCCTGCCTTCCTGGACGAGTTCGATTTCTTGGCAAGGTAGCACGGGAGGAGATGTACCGCTTTTACAGCGCGGGGGATTTGTTTGTCTTCCCGGGCATTCGTGAGTCACTGGGCATGGTTTTCTTGGAAGCTCAATCCTGCGGGCTCCCTGTAGTGGCCTTTGCAGACGGTGGGGTACCGGAGGTGGTGGAAGATGGCGTCTGCGGTTATTTGGTTCCCCCTTTTGATGCCAGAGAGTTCAATGAGGCCATTGTCCGGCTACTGGCTGATCAGGTTTTGAGAAAACGGATGGGAGCGGCCGCAAGTAGTTGCGTACGGAGCAAACACGATCTCGAGAGTAATTACCGCGTAGTCGAGGAAATTTTGCTGGGGCTGGTTGAAAGGCAAAACCCGAAGAGGCATAGAGCATAGAGCATAGAGCATAGAGCATGGGGAAATGAAGCTGGGAGCAGGCAGAGGACAGGATAGGATTATTAGAGAATAAGAGAATTAGAAAATTAGTCAAACAGATGAATTGTTTACCGCTCACTGCTCACTGCTTACCATTTACGATGTGACGATGTGACTCACTGCCTAATTAACTGATAAACAACGGAGGATGGCCTTCGTGCTCACTTATTTCGCCTTGATGCGACACGCTGAGACCACATGGAACCGCGAGAAGCGTATCCAGGGTCAGCAGGATGCCCCTCTCACTTTCAGCGGCAGGCAACAGGCGAGGGAATGGGGATGTGCCCTGGCGCGACATCAGCTGGATTACATGCTGGCTAGTGATCTTGGCAGAGCGACCCACACAGCTACCTTGATAAACCATAGTCTGGTGCTCCCCTGCTCGCTGGAGCCCCGACTGCGAGAGCAGGATTGGGGTAGTTGGTCAGGCAGTAAAGTCAGCGACCTCCTCAACACGAGTGAACTCAAGGATCAGGAGAAACTGGGCTGGGACTTCAGGCCCTTAGATGGAGAAAGTCGTCTGGAAGTTTTGCAGCGTAGTCGGCAAGCGCTGGCTGATACTGCGCAAAAGATGAGGGGCAAGCGTATCCTGGTGATTACCCATGGGGGAGTCATCAGATGTTTGCTCTATCGGCTGTGGGGCAGAAAGTTCTTAGCGGATGAACCGGCCCTGATAAAACCTTATCGTTTGCACTGGCTGAGCTATAATGGAGCGGGTTTCGAGGTCCAGAGGCTGAATGAAGAGATCTGAGATGGGTATTTCAGATTGTAGATTGCAGAATGCAGATTGAAGGTAACACCTAAGGAGTGTAAAGCGTTTGCTGTCAGTACAAAATCAAAAATCTGAAATCTAAAATCTAAAATGAGAATCATTCAATATTGCCAACACGTCCTGGGTATAGGCCACTACTTCCGAAGTCTGGAGATTGCCCGGGCACTACACCGTCATCAACTGGTTTTCGTGAGCGGCGGACCTCCAGTGGCTGCGGAATTACCCTCGCATGTAAGTGAATATGTACTACCGGGGTTACAGATGGATTCAGGGTTCAGCACCATTTTCCCAACCGAAAAAAACCGTTCCCTGGAGGAAGTCCAGGAGGAACGCACGAATCTTCTCTATTCCTTGTTTGAAAAAATCGCTCCCGACCTTTTTGTGGTCGAATTGTATCCGTTTGGGCGAAAACGGTTCCATTTCGAGTTACTCCCAATCCTAAAGGCAATTCACCGAGGTGATTTCGGCTCTACCAGAGTAGTCTGCAGCCTCCGCGACATTTTGGTGGAAAAGAAAGAACAAGAGTTTTATGAACGCAAAGTGCTGGAGATACTCAACAAGTATTTTGGGGCGTTGTTGGTACACGCCGATGCGACCCTGGTTTCTCTGGATGAGACCTTTGCAAGAACGGCTGATATCAAAATACCGGTGGTGTACACAGGCTATGTAACAGCCCGGCCAGGTGGCGACGATGCTACAATCATAAAGAGGCGACTAGAACTCAAAGAGAACGAGCCGCTGATTGTGGCGAGCGCTGGAGGAGGAAGAGTAGGGGCGGATCTTCTGAAGACAGTGTTGGATGCTCATGCTCGACTAACTAAGTCCAGACAATTGCGGCTGTGCGTTTTCACCGGGCCGTTTATGGCTGAGGGAGATTTTTCCGATCTACAGGGTAAGGCAGCCTCAGTGCCAAAAGTACAGTTGGCCAGATTTACAACTGAATTTCTTTCCTATCTGGCAGCCGCTGATCTTTCCATCAGTATGGCGGGTTACAATACCTGCATGAATATATTGGCGGCGAGAGTCCCATCGCTGGTGTGGCCATTCGCTCAAAATCAAGAGCAGCGACTCCGGGCGGAAAAACTTGCAGCCCTCGGCGGTTTAACGCTGTTGAACCAAGAGGACCTGGAACCGACTCGACTGGCGGTCCTGATGGAGAAAGCCCTCATGGCTGGAAGAGGGTCCGTGAAGCCTTTGGTCAATTTGGCTGGAGCCGAGGTGACAACTCGGTGGCTGGAGGAGTGGTGTGATCAGGAGGAGGGTAGAAAGCCATGACTTCAGAGAAATATCCCGCTGCGCTCTGGCAGAACATACCGGCCGACATCCATCGCCGGTTACATCATTGTCTGGATCAAGGTGAAACTGAACTGTCACACGGGGGTGATAGTAATGTTTTCTTCAGAGCGGATGATGTGGCTGTGCCGGGGCAAAGATTAGCCAGGTTGGTCGATATCTTCGGTAAACAACAGGTGCCTTTAACCTTGGCCGTGGTGCCAGCTTGGCTTACGGAAACTCGATGGCAGAGAATTATTGAGCTTTGCCGCAGAAACCACTCCTTATGGTGCTGGATACAGCATGGCTGGCGGCATTTCAATTACGAGACGCAAGGAAGGAAGGCAGAGTTTGGTTCAAGCAGGTCGTTTTCTCAGAAGCGGAAGGACGTGCTGACGGGCTTCCAGCGGCTGAACAGACTCCTGGGTGATTCATTCACCCCAGCCTTTACTCCGCCTTGGAACCGCTGCGATTCTGAAACCCTCAAGGCTCTCAAGGAATTAGGGTACCAGGCGCTTTCCCGCAATCTAGGTGCCCAGCCGCCAGCCTCTGCTGCACTCACCGAGTACCCGGTGAATGTGGATCTTCATACGAGAAAAGAGAGAGATGGTGAAAGTGGGTGGCAAAACTTTTTCAAAGAACTCAGGAAAGGCCTTGGCAACGGCTTCTGTGGCATCATGATTCACCATCAGCTCATGAACAATGCAGCTTTTGATTTCTTGGAATTACTCCTGTCTGAACTCAAACGACGCAATCTTCCCCGCCTTGTGCATGTGGACACCCTCTTAAGGGAAGGGTATGTGGTAAAAAGTTAAGAGGGGTAGGCCGGTGATTGCTGTTTCCCGCATACTGCTTTTGTGTTATTTTGATGATCTTTGGCATAGCCCGGATATTTCATGAATTGCTGTCGCGAGACCACAAAGATGGGCGGGCCACCTGGAAACTCGTCCCGCGGTACCGCGGGATTGGTTCCGAGGCGTACCTGAACGGTACGTCGCAGGGGCCGACACCCGAGGACGCCAGGGAGGACGGCCATATGATTCGCGCTCGCTTCGCTCCGCTCAGTCCCGCAAGCGGGTTCCCAGTTTCGTGGTCGCAGCAAGTTATTCTTGAAATATCCGGGCCTATATAAAAAAACTCATTCACAAAAGGATGAAGGTGATCAAATCTGCAAATAAAAGGACTGAGATTTCCAGGCAGGTAGTGCTCCCTTTTATGAAATCTCTTGAAATCAGCCTGAAGAGTATCCGCGTCCGATTTTTCCGTTCCATGATCACCACCGTGAGTTTTATTTTGGGCGTTTCGTTTTTAACTTTTGTGCGTGTGGGGACTGACACGGCCAATGGTTTGCTGCAGACTCAGGATCCCACCTATCGTCAGGCTCTGATGCAAGCCGGCTATGATTTGGAACCTGGAGCCACTTCCACGGGCAGCAGTGCCAAGGAACGCTGGATAGTTATTCTCTCACTGTTGGTTTGCGTGGTGGGAATTGTTAATGCTCAACTCATGGCGGTGACCGAACGCTTTCGTGAGATCGGCACGATCAAGTGTTTAGGGGCGCTTGATAGCTTTGTTTTGCGTCTCTTCGTTTTGGAAGCGGGCATGCAAGGGTTGGCAGGGGCAGGGATTGGTGCCCTGCTGGGCACTGTAGCCGCTCTACTGAACAGTATTATCCGCTTCGGCTTGGTTGCCTGGAAACATGTCTATTGGCTGGCAGTGGCCAAGTCCATTGTTTTTGCTCTGACAGTCGGCTGCGTTTTGAGCCTGCTGGGTGTGATATATCCAGCAATTGTCGCTGCCCGCATGCATCCGGTAGAGGCAATGAGGGTCGAGCAGTAGTTCTGAAGGTCAGTGAGATAGAATGAGCTAAAGTGTCTAAAATTTCTGAATTCTTTGTCGAAAGCAACAGGGCTGTTAACAAAACAGATTAACTTATTCTTAAAAGGATGGATGCATCCAAACGTTAGGCATTTTAGACATTCTAGGCAATTTTGGCATTTAGGTTCACTCATAATGGAAAACGTGGAGAAACAATACGAACAACTAGCCCATTTAGTGGTGGCGGGAGCGACCGAGTAGCCATGTCAAATTCCCACAGCATAGTAAGAGTTTCTGGAGTTACCAAAATTTTTAAACTGAGAAAACATGACGTGGAGGCACTCCGGGGCGTTGATCTGGAAATCTACTCCGGTGAGTATCTTTCCATCATGGGGCCTTCGGGATCAGGGAAGAGTACTCTGTTCAATATGATAGGTGGTTTGGATAAACCGTCATCCGGCAAGGTCTTTATCGACGAAGTGGATATTGCCCAATTGGATGCGTATGAATTGGCCTGGCTTCGCTGCCGCAAGATTGGCTATATCTTCCAGACCTTCAACTTGATTCAGGTCATGACAGCTCTAGAGAACGTTACTTTGCCGATGATTTTTGCTGGGATGCATAATGATGCAGCGGTAGAGAAAGGTCTGGAACTTCTGGGGGTGGTGGGTTTGGGAGATCGATTTCAGCACAAGCCTTTCGAGCTTTCTGGAGGCCAGCAGCAAAGGGTAGCAATTGCTCGGGCTATGGCAAATGATCCAGCCATCATCCTCGCCGACGAACCCACTGGGAATCTTGATCTGACCACAGGAGAAGAGATCATCGAACTGCTCAAGCGTTTGAGTGAAGAAAACAGTGTGACCGTCATTTCAGCCACCCATGATTTCAAGATGCTCAGTGTTTCGGATCGTGTCGTCTGGATTCGAGATGGCCGTATAGACAAGGTCGAAGAGCGTGAACAACTTTCCATTTCGGTGGGGGAAATTGCACACCGGGGGTAGCCCACATAGTTCAAAATCGAAAACCTGGTCCTTAGGGGCCAAACCAGAGTTCAATGGCTTTGCCGATCTCAAAGACTGAGGTTTCAGTGTTCAGGTTTCAGCTTTTTTGTTTTTCCTTCCTGACACCTGACACCCGACACCTGAAACCCTGAGATTTGTCCTTCGGACTCCCACCCTTCGGGTGGGTTCCCGGTTTGTCCTTCGGACTCCCACCCTTCGGGTGGGTTCCCGGTTTGTCCTTCGGACTCCCACCCTTCGGGTGGGTTCCCGGTTTGTCCTTCGGACTCCCACCATTCGGGTGGGTTCCCAGTTTGTCCTTCGGACTCCCACCCTTCGGGTGGGTTCCCGGTTTGTCCTTCGGAGTCCCCACCATCTGGGCGGGGCCCCGGTTTGGTGCTTGGAATTTGATATTTTACAATGCTCCACTACTCCGGCAGACTGCCGCCAGAGGAAAAAGACCGTTGAAGCTCCCACAGGGGGCATTCCAAGGCCGGATTCTTTACCCACAATTACTAGCCGTATGCGAGAGGCGACTTCGCGAACTAATGGCCATGACATGGATCTGCCATAGGAAAAGAGTAGCAGAATCAGTGAAAATGCCAAAGTTGAGGCATGGGATTGGTTTCTTGTCTCTGTTTGCCGCCCTATCCTTGTTATTAACTCAGGTTGCAGTTGCCGCTCATTCCAACCGGACTTTGATTCAGCAATTCGCTGAACTTGGAGACCGGAGTACGGGAACTCCAGGATGCGCAAAGGCGGCGGATATAATTGCACGAAGTTTCAGGGATCTGGGAATTGAACGTGTAGGACGACAGCGATTCCTGCTGCCAGTCACCCAATACCAGTCCGCCTATCTCACTGTGAAGGGAGACCGAGTTCCAATCAAACCTTTGCGGCTCAATGCCCTCAGTCCGCAAGCTACCCCTGATTCCGGTCTTAAGGGACCGCTTTACTATGTGGGAGCCGGTCAACTCCACAATTTCAATGGCATGAAGGTGAAAGGCAGTATCATCCTGATGGAGTTGGATTCCGGTAAGAATTGGCTCAATGCGGCCACGCTTGGAGCAAAAGCTCTGATATACGTGGATCGGGGGCCAACAACAAAATGGAATTTTGAGGATAAATACGAGCTGACCTCTGTAGAGTTTCCACGCTTATGGATGCCACTTTCTCAGGCACGAACAGTCTTCGGCTCTTTCGAGGCTGCTGAAAGCGGTCTGGTCGCCCCTGACGTACTCCTTACTTCCAACGGTGGCTGGCGACGGGTCCAGGGTGAGAATATTTACGCATTGATTGAGGGTAAAGACGCAGTCCTCAAAGAGCAGCTTCTGGTGGTAGAAGCGTTCTATGACAGCACTGCCTTGGTGCCAGGAATGTCTCCCGGTGCTGACGAGGCCACGAGCGTCGTCGCTTTATTGGATCTGGCACGTCGCCTTCGTGATCATCCACCGGCTAGATCCGTGCTGCTGATGGCGACCAGTGGACATGCTCAAGGTCTAGCAGGGATGCGGGAGTTCATCTGGCCTCTTGTGGCCAGAAGCAAAGAACGAAAAAACCTGCGAAGGGAGCTGAAAGCTCGCATTGAACGGGCTGAGGAGGCTCTGGCAGCACTTGAGCCACCAGTGGTCTTTGATACGTTAGACGAAACATCAGCTGAACGCTTGCGAGAAGCACTGGCCGAGGAGATTAAAAGAGAAGTAGAGACATTAAGTCAAAGACTGACGCAACTCCGCTTGGAAAGGCAAGCAGATGATAAGCAAGCTCTGATTCGGAAGTTAGCGGACAGACGATTTGTTCTGCGGCAGCTTGACTGGCGCGGGTCTTATCAAGATGTTACTCTTCAGGAAAGGAGGGTGTTGAGGGAACTGATTCCAGCAGCGATCAGAGGCAATCAGGCTGTTCTCGATGACGCCCGGGAACAATTGAAATGTCTAAAAAGCGCTCGCAGGTTGCGAAGATTTTTCAGTGACTATGAACTCACCGTTTTCATATCTCTACATCTTTCCAGTCATGGCGATGGGGTTGGCGGTTTTAATTATGGCTGGCTGTATGAATTGCGACCTCAAATCAACCGCACATCGACCTATGCGACCATTGACCGGATACTGAATCGTTGCAGCCGCCAAGTAGAAGAACAGCTGGGCTTGCGCCGTTTCTTTCGGGATACATTGCGACCCAGTCCGCTGCGCCCCTGGCAGAGCTACCTTCCTGATCATCCGGCACTGGGGGGTGAGGTTAGTGCTCTGGCTGGAATATTAGGTTTCAGTCTGGTCACAACTCACGATGGCCGTCCACTGTGGGGAACACCCTTTGACAAGCCGAAAAATGTGGACTGGGAATATCTGGAGCAGCAGGGCCGGCTGATCTCAGGTTTAGTTCTGAAATTAGCAGAGGAGCCCGAATTGGTTTCCGACCGGCGTCCTCTTAAAGGTTTTTCAACGCTCAGCGGCCGAGCAAACTTCATCCGTCAAGGAGAGTTATTTCCTGATCAGCCGGCCCCTGGAACTCTCATTCTTACTTACCAGGGACCCAGTTTGTTTTATAGCATGGTGGACACTGCCGGTTTGTTTCACGTACGGGGTCTGGCCGACAGCAAGCACACGGTTCACAAGGCGATTTTGGAAGGATTTCGTTTTGATAAAGAAAGTGGTGAGATCATCTGGGCTATTGATAAGGCTATGACCGGCATATCAGCCTACCGGGTTAAGATGAGACGCAGCTTTATGGAGACTGACCTGGTCATGTTTGCCTGTCGAGTTACCACCCTTTTTGCCCTCCTGGAACCCCGTACCTTTAGTTACCTGACCAAGATCAAGTTAATAGACGGCCGGAGCGAGGCCACACCCCTACGCTACTGGTGGAGTAGAATTGATACCGGCTCCTCGACTATTGCCAATGTTTTTCTGGAACCAATTACACCGTTCAAACTGACCCTGTCGGATACTGTGCTCAAACGCAAGCTGGTTTTGCTGAATTCTGCACCCTCCAAGCCCGAGGGCAGTGGATATCGCGCCGAAAACTGGCCAATCCTTCCGACCACAGAATACCTGGTTGCTCGCGACATGTGGAATCTCTTACAGCCCAGGATAGCCAACTTAGAAAAACACGGTATAAGTAATGAGCGAATTCGCTCTCTCCAACGTGAAGGAATTGAGGCTCTGGAGAGCGCTGAGCAAGCATTGGACAGTTACCAGTACGATCGCTTCATGGAGGAGGCAAGAACCTCCTGGGCTTTGGCCAGCCGTATCTACAACGATGTGGAACGAACACAGAAGGACGTTCTTTTCGGGGTGCTTTTTTATATAGCTCTTTTCGTTCCATTCTCTTACTGCCTGGAGCGTCTGCTTTTTTCTTTTGTGGACATCCACAAAAGGATCGTTGCTTTTTTGCTTATATTGGGAGTGGTCATAGGTCTTATCTACTCTGTGCATCCCGCATTTCAACTAACCTACAGTCCTCTCGTGGTAATCCTTGCCTTCTTCATCCTCGGTTTGTCAGTGATTGTCGCTTTGATTATTACGGGTCGTTTTGAGCAGGAGATGGTACTGCTCCAACAGCGAGCCAGTCACATGAAAGGCTCTGAGATAAGCCGGACCAAGGCATTCGCGGCTGCTTTTGTGCTGGGAGTGAGTAACTTACGACGTCGGCCTATCCGGACCGCACTTACCTGTATCACCCTCATCATCCTGACCTTCACCATCATGAGCTTCACCAGCGTTAAGAGCATGCGGCATCGCGGTCGTCTGCGGCTGAAAGAACAATCCCCCTATCAAGGTCTCCTTCTGAAAATCCTCGACTGGGACAACCTGCCGCCGGAAGCTCTGGGCATAGTAGAGAACAAATTCCAGGGCCAGGCAGTAGTGGTGCCAAGGGTATGGCTGGAAGCCAAGGATCGCACCAGGGCGACGGTAGTTCCCATCCATATGGAGGGTAAGGAAGTTCTGGCAAGCGGGGTGGTGGGCTTGAACTATCTGGAGCCCGAGGTGAGTCAGCTTGGGAGTATCCTGAGCCGCGGGCGCTGGTTTCGGAAGGGCGAACGGCAAGTGGTACTACTATCTGATAGACTGGCGCGCAGCCTGGGCATTTCGTTGCAGCAGCCTGAAAAGGCTACGATCTCGTTCTGGGGCATGGACTTTAAAGTGGTTGGTTGCTTCCGGGGTGAGGAGTTGGAAACCCATGCGGATTTGGATGGTGAGCCCCTTACACCTGTGATATTTCCAAGCGAAGCGGCGATGGAGGTTACCGAGGTTGAGATGGAGGCCATAGAGGCCGGGGAGGATGTGCAGGCCTTTCAAAGCCGCTATGAACATATACCCGGAGATTTGACCGTAATTATGCCGTATCAGACTCTCATGGCCTTTGGTGGGGCTCTCAAGGCCATTGCCATAAAGCCCGAGTCCCCTGAAACGACGAGGACCATCGCCCGAAACCTGGTGGACCGTTTTGGCCTCACCCTTTTTACCGGAGAAAGTCAGGGGACCTTCATGTATAACGCCTCCGATGCCCTGAGTTACAGCGGCGTGCCCAACATCCTCATCCCCATGTTAATTTCCGTACTTATCGTGCTGAATACCATGATCGGTAGCGTGTACGAACGCAAAAGAGAAATTGGGGTGTACACCTCGGTGGGGTTGGCGCCCTCTCACGTCTCTTTCCTTTTTATTGCCGAAGCGCTGGCCTTCGCAGTGATCAGCGTAGTATTGGGTTACCTTCTGGCTCAAACCTGTGCAGGTCTTTTCGCCACTACCTCACTCTGGCAGGGAATTACGGTGAACTATTCATCTTTGGCAGGAGTTGCGGCCATGATTCTAGTGATGATGGTAGTGCTCATATCAGTAATATATCCCTCTCGGGTGGCAGCCGCCATTGCCATCCCCGATGTCACCCGTGCCTGGACCTTGCCGGAGCCGGAAAAAGGGGAATTAAAGGTCACTCTGCCGTTTCTGTTGAAGTACAGTGAACAGTTGG
>JAJDNL010000256.1 GCA_022340745.1 Deltaproteobacteria bacterium | reverse complement strand
GGTGGTAGCACTGCTAACCCTTGCCGGCCTCGGCATGCTTGCGAACTTCCCCAGCAAGGAGGACGCTGTTGTCACCATCCGGGATGCGGTGGTGACCACCTACTATCCGGGGATGTCACCTCGACGGGTCGAAGACCTCATCACCCGCAAGGTGGAGGAATACATCCGCCAGATTCCCGAGGTAGAAAACATCTACAATGTCAAGTCAGCTACCGGGGTGTCCATCATCTACGTCAAGGTATGGGACAAGTTTTTCGATCTCGATCAAATATGGATTGATCTGCGCAACAAGATGAATGACGTAAAGCCAGAGTTGCCAGAAGGGACTCTCGGCCCCTTTGTGAACGACGAGTTTGGCGATGTGTCCGTGGTCCTGGTGGCCCTGACAGCCAAGGGCTTTTCCATGGCCGAGATGCGTGATACTGCCCGGGACATGCAAGACGATTTTTATACTATCCCGGGCATTCGCAAGGTGACGCTTCACGGCGTGCAAAGCGAGAGAGTCTTTCTGGAGATATCCAACGCCCGCCTGGCCCAGTATGGGCTTAGCCCCACCCAGCTGGCCCAGACCCTGAGGAAGCAGAATATCATACTTCCGGGCGGATCCATTGAGACCGGATTGGTGGAACTCGTGGTTGAACCCTCCGGAAATTTCGAGAGCATCGAGGACATCGAGAATGTTGTCATCAAACTCCCGGCCTCCAACCAGGTTGCCTACCTCAAGGATCTTGCGAAGGTGAAGCGAGCCTACATCGACCCGCCAGAGCAAAAAGCTTATTACAACGGAGAGCCCGCCATCATATTAGCGGTGGAGCAAATGGAAAAGGGTGTGAACGTCCTGGATTTCACCCCCAAAGTGCAGAAGAGGGTTGAGGAGTGGCAGAACCGGCTGCCCATCGGTTACCAGGTAGAAGTTCCCTTTTACCAGGCCAAGTACGTGAAAGAATCAGTGCGCGGGGTTTTCATGAATCTGCTCCAGACCCTGGTCACTGTGCTCGTTGTGGTAGTGCTTTTTCTCGGGTTGCGCACCGGGCTCATCGTAGGAACTATTGTTCCCCTCACCATGATCGTTACTCTCGTCTTGATGCGGGTCTTGGGTTTAGAGTTGCACCGGATTACGCTGGCCACCCTGATCATATCCCTCGGTCTTTTGGTGGACAACGGCATCGTCATGGCCGAGGAGGTAGGGAGGCGCATGCTGGAAGGGGAGGATAGAAGGGATGCGGCCATCAATGCGGGCAAGACCCTGGCGCTGCCTCTCCTAACTTCCACACTGACCACCATCCTGGCCTTCGTACCATTGGCCGTGGCTCCCAACGTCACCGGAGAGTATTTGAGTTCCATGGCCGTGGTCATCGCCATCACCCTCCTGACCTCTTGGGTGCTTGCCAATATGGTAACCCCGCTCAGCTGCTATTGGTTCTTGAAGCCCAAGGCTCTCACTGAAGAGGAAATCCAGGCGCAGTACCAAAAACCCATGTATCAGAGATACAAGGGGCTTTTGACCTTCGCCATGAACAACCGGGTAGTTGTCCTCGGCGTGGTGGCAGGTCTGATGGTGGGGGCTGTGCTTCTCATGGGTCTGGTGAGAAAGCAGTTCATGCCCGACTCGGAGCGAGATCAGTACATGATCTATCTTGATGTTCCGGCAGGTTACGGTACCAACGCCATGGACCGTACAGCGCTTCGTTTTCTGGAATGGCTCCACGACGAAAAGGCCAATCCGGAGGTAACCAGCACCCTTACCTACGTGGGTTACGGCGGACCCCGATTTTTTCAAACATTTAGCCCCCGGGCCCCGGCAGCTAATATTTCGTTTATTCTGGTGAACACCAAAGACTTTGATTCCATCTTCCCGTCAATGGACAAGTGCCGCGATTATCTTGCTGAGAATTTTCCTGAAGTCTACCCCCGTATCAAGAAGTTCTGGCTGGGGGCAAATGAGACAGGTCTGGTGCAGGTAAGGATTTCCGGGCCGGGCCACGACAAGATTTACGACTTGAGTCAGCAGGTGGAAGCGGCTCTTCGCGATATCCCCGGAACGGTAGGTATCTACAATGACTGGGAGAACCGGGTGGTCAAAGTAATTGTTGATGTGGATCAGCCCAGGGCCCGGAGGGCTGGTGTCACTTCAGAGGAGGTCGCCAACAGCCTGAACGCCTTTTTTAGCGGCAACCCTGTAACAACCTTCCGGGAAGAGGACAAGGCCATACCTGTGATGCTCCGGGCTGTAGGGGCGGAGCGCAAGACTTTGGATCGCCTCCGGACTGTTGGGGTGTATTCCTCAGCGCGGAATGAAAATGTACCGTTGACCCAGGTGGCGGATCTCAGGACTGAGACCATGTACAACCAGATCTATCGGCGGAATCTTCTCCCCACTGTGACCGTGGACGCCAAGAATTTGGTGATGCAGGCGGCAGAGCTGGAGGAGGCGCTGCTGCCGGCTCTAGACAAGATAATGAAGGATCTTCCTACCGGATACTTCTGGGAGTGGGGCGGGGAGTCTGAGAATTCAGCCAAGGCTCAAAAGGCCCTCAAAATATACATCCCCCATGCCCTGGGGCTCATGATTCTGCTCATGGTCTGGCAGTTTAATTCCTATGCCAAGCCGGCGATAATTTTCATCACCATCCCCCTGGTTCTGATCGGGGCCGCTCCGGGATTGCTTCTTACCGGCGCCTTTTTTGGCTTCATGGCGATTCTGGGTTTTCTCAGCCTGGCGGGTATTATCATCAACAATGCCATAGTCTTGCTGGATTCCATTCAAAATGAAATCGACGCTGGGGCAAAACCCTACGATGCGGTGCTGAAGGCCTGCCTTACCCGATTCAAACCGGTGTTCATGACCACGCTGACAACCATTCTCGGGCTGGTCTCCCTGATGATCCCGCCCGATCCACTGTTTTTTGCCATGGGGGTGGTGATCAGCTTCGGCCTCGCTGCCGGGACCCTGCTGACCCTGGTGCTAGTCCCGGTACTGTATAGTTTGTTTTTCAAGGTGAAAGAGGAGGCATAGAGCATAGGGCATGGAGCATGGGGAAATACAGCTGGCACCCGTTTTCAACTAGGCACTAGGAACTAAGCACTAGGCACCACGGAAGGACACGGGGACGGGGAGAAACGGCGAAACGGGGATTAGAGCTGAGAGGGTAGAATAATTTAGTCGTCATTCTGGTCCCGCATCAAGTGCGGGATAAACTCCGGCGGGAATCCGGACTCAACTGGATACCCGCTTTCGCGGGTATGACAGTCGTAGTGGTGATTCTTTTGAATTCTGACTCCTGGCTTCTTGCTTTTAAATCGGCAATCCGCAATCCCAAATCCGAAATCATCTCTTTATCGGTGTTATCCCAGCTTTGTTGAAGAATTGCTTGAGTTTCTGGAAGTATTCCTGTCTTTGTTCTGGGGTCATGAGGAAAT
>JAJDNL010000253.1 GCA_022340745.1 Deltaproteobacteria bacterium | reverse complement strand
ATATGCAGTTCAACCACATCACCATCCTGTAAGGCATAGTCGCGCTGGACCTTCTGACCATCAAAGACACCTTCACCCCAAACCTTGGCCAGCTTTAGTTTTTCTGCGAAGTCTTTATGAACCTTAGCAGCAAAATCTTCCACCGTACTTCCCTTTTTCAACACAAAGGGAGAGGTAAGGTCAGCATCTTTTCCGGGTGCTTTGGAATAAACACGAATAATTTTCAACCTCTCAACCAACATCATCTTCAAGAGCTCCAGGTTACGACCGCTCGTAACAGACACAGAGCACAGCGGCCAGTCAGCATCAATCAGTTCACGAAAAATCTCAAGATTCTCCTCAGTATTCTCGTCATCGTTCTTGTTGGCCAGCACCAAGAAAGGAATGAACTTCAACAGCCCTTGTTCAGCGTATCTATCCTGCAGATGGCGTGGTATGATGCGGTGCTCTTCCAGCAAGCTGATCGTCTCTTCCAATTGTTGCACCGGATCGGTCTGCAGATCCACAACCAGCAAGATAAAATCAGAGCGTCGGATGAGATCCAGCAATTCCGGCTCCACATAGTCCCGATTGAGCGGTGGAGTATCCACCAGTTGAATCTGTATGTTTTCCACCGGCATCATCCCGGGGGTTGGCTTCCAGGTAGTGAGGGGAAAGTCAGCCACTTCTGGGTTGGCGTTTGTCAGGGTCGCCACCAGGGCAGATTTGCCCACATTGGCAGGACCAATCACCACCACTTGCCCTGCCCCTTCCTTGTCGATCTGGAAGGCAGAATCTCGCTTACCGAGGCTCTTCTTGCTCTGAGCTGCAGCCTTCAGCTTGGAGATCCGCTTGCGAAGGCCGGCCCGCAGTTTGTCGGTGCCCTTGTGTTTGGGCATAATTGTTAGCATGTCTTCAAGGTGGGCGATCTTCTCCGGGACCGTCTTGGCGGCGCGGTAGCGTTTTTCAGCTTCGTAGTAATCAGGAGGGAGGTTTGCAGGCATTTCGACCCGGATGGCACTTCAAAGCTGTCAGGACAGCAAAGTTACATTTATCAGATTACGTTAGAAAACTTTGTGGGGAAAGTCAACCAAGAGTGGGGAAGGGTGAGACTAAACCACACCTACATATGAGAAGTGTGCTTGAATACCAAAATCTTTCCGCCAGGCTGCAGGGCAAAAGATCGTTGCATCTTTTGGCCAAACTGTGGCATTTTGTTCTCTGGTTGATCACCGAAGACAAGATGATTACTATATTGTTTAAACAATTCTCTATTGAGGGTAACCATGCCAATTTATGAGTATCTCTGCTGCTGCTGTAATAAATGTTTCGAAACCCTGGTTTTTCGGGTAGACGAGCCACCTCCTCAGTGCCCGCACTGTGGCGCTGAGAGTGTAGAACGTTTGCTTTCCTCTTTTGCCTGCACCACTTCTTCTGGCAGCTCGGGAAGTGAGACTTCAGCATCTGGATGCGGTAGCACCGGTTTCTCTTGAGCCTCCTGATTCGGTCGGCGGTGCCGCCCTCTACTTAGGTAACACCCTCCCTAGCCAGAATATTTCATGGATTGAGATACCCGTGTGGTTCATAGCTGATCTCCACATCCACTCCCACTACTCGATCGCCACTAGCAAAGCTATGGAACCAGAGAGTTTGCACCGGTGGGCGCAGCTCAAAGGGATCACAGTAGTTGGAACAGGCGATTGCACCCATCCTGGCTGGTTGAAGGAACTCCAAGAGAAGCTCCAGCCCGCGGAGTCTGGTCTGTTCCAACTCAAAGCAGACCTGGCGACATTGGTGGACGCAACAGTTCCCAATCGCTGTCGAGCACCAGTGCGTTTTCTGCTCAGCGCTGAGGTCAGCAGCATTTACAAGAAGAACGGCCGCACCCGGAAAGTTCACAATCTCATCTTTCTGCCCGACATGGATGCTGCCCGCAGGTTACAAGCCGCCCTTGCCCGCATCGGCAACATTCAATCAGACGGCCGGCCCATTCTGGGACTGGATGCCAAGGAGTTGCTCAAGATCGCGAAAGAGACCACCGATGAGGCTGTACTTGTTCCAGCCCATGCCTGGACCCCTCATTTTTCCGTACTCGGGGCCAAATCGGGCTTTGACAGCCTGGAGGAATGTTTTGAGGAATTGACCCCACTGGTTCCCGCTATTGAGACCGGTCTTTCTTCTGATCCCCCCATGAACTGGAGACTTTCCTCCCTGGATGGTTTACAGCTCATATCCAACTCTGACGCTCATTCCCCTGTCAAACTCATGCGGGAGGCAAATCTATTTGATACCGATCTATCGTATGCGGCCATCATGAGAGCTATCTCTGAACCGAATAGCCCCGAGTTCCTGGGCACCTTAGAGTTCTATCCCGAAGAAGGCAAATATCACTACGACGGGCATCGTCCCTGCAGCGTTCGGTTTTCCCCGAAAGACACCAGAAGGAACAATGGACGCTGCCCCAAGTGCAACCGTAAGGTGACAGTGGGGGTTATGCACCGGGTGGAAAAACTGGCCGACCACCCTTCCGGAAGGCGCTCACCTGGAGCACGCCCATATAAGTCCATCATTCCCTTGATAGAAATTATTGGTGAAGTAGAAGAGGTCGGAACCAGCAGTAAGAGGGTAAACAAAGCTTACCTAGACCTTCTAAGCAAACTGGGAAACGAGTACCATGTGTTGGTGGAAGCAGAACTAGAAAGTATCCGTCGGTCTGGGTCAGACCTCCTAGGCGAAGCCATTAGCCGGGTGCGCTCAGGGCAAGTGGATATCCAACCAGGCTACGACGGCGAATTCGGCACCATTCGACTGATTGACAGCCAAGAACGCGATCAGATCTCCGGCCAGCTGGGTCTTTTTTGATGGGAGAGGAAATGAAAGAATCCGGACTCAAAGGGCCCGGCTCATTACGCAAAGCGCTAAGCGCAGAGCGCAAAGCGTGAGGCAAACAGTGAACGGAAAACCGATAATGCGCTGGCTCCCCAACTGTTCATCTTTTACCATGTACCGTTCATTCTTTTTTTCGCTATGCGCCATGCGCTATGCTCTATGCGATCTGACCTAGTTCCAAAGATCAGGTTTTCTGTTTGGAAGACATTCATCTTCCTTTGGGGAGTAGTTCAAGCATGCCAGAACAGCTCAACGAAGCCCAGCGGTTGGCGGTTGAACACACCGAAGGGTCCCTCCTCATTCTCGCCGGTGCTGGAACCGGCAAGACCAGAGTGCTTACGCATCGAATAGCTTATCTCATTGAGAACAAGGGCGTTGGGCCAAGACAGATTATGGCGGTTACCTTTGCCCGCAAGGCCGCATTGGAAATGACTTCTCGCCTGGAGACTCTGATCTCTCAACCCTCCCGGGTCCGTGAAATCCGTATGGGTACCTTCCACTCAGTCTCTGGCTCTCTGCTCCGGGAGTGCACCGTGGCAGGAGCCAGATTAAAACTCCTGTCTGAACCTGACCAGATGGAGCGTATCAAAGAGATCCTCACACAGCACTCCTTGTCAGGACCTGAGTGGCAGCCCCTCGAGGTTGTCCGCAAGATCTCTATGGCAAAAGGTCAGCTCCTCTCGCCCGATGATCTGGCCATAGAAAACGATAGAAAGTTCTCCACAGTGTACCGCCTCTACCAGCACACCCTGGAAAAAGACCATGTGCTTGACTTCGACGATTTGATTAGTAGGCTTGTCTGGCGCTGGGAGGCCGAACCTGCACTACTCTCTCGCCACCAGAAACTCTTTCGCTTCATTCTCGTAGATGAATTCCAGGATATAAATGAGGCACAATACCGTTGGCTCCATCTCCTAACAGGATCGTACCGCAACCTATGCGTAGTGGGGGATACGGATCAATCCATCTATGGTTTTCGCGGTTCAAATATAACTATTTTCCAACGGTTTCAAGAAGACTTCCCTGAAACGCAGTTGATAAAACTGGAACAGAATTTCCGTTCCAGCCAACGCATTTTGGCAGCTGCCGCCGGCGTTATTTCCCACAATGCCAACCCTCTCACCTGCAAGCTTTGGAGTGAGGATACCTCTGGTCCACTTCTCCGACTGGGTCGGCTCGTGGACGAAAGACAAGAGGCTCACTTTATTGTGAGTGAAATCGAACGACTTTTGGGGGGAAGCAGCCACTACCAGATCTATCAGTCTAAAAACACAGACTTTTTGGAAGAAAACCAATACGGTTTTGGTGATTTTGCCATACTCTACCGCACTCACGCCCAAAGCCGCCCATTGGTGGAGGCTCTTTCCTCAGCCGGAATACCCTTTCAGCTACTTGGAGAAAAAGCTCCTTTTGCCACCCAGGCAGTAGACTCCCTCCTTTCCTACCTCTGCTATGCCTTGAACACTTCAAGCATGAACGACCTCCAGGTCATCTTCAACCTGCCCCCACGGGGTCTAGGGGAGAAAGCGAGGCAGTGGCTCAATGAAGAGCTTGCCAAAGGGATCGACCCCTGGGAAGCCCTGCGGCTGGCCAGCAGAAATCTAGACCTCCCTGTTACCTACCAGGCTGCTACCGATATGCTGAGGAGAACAGTTATTTCACTCCAAAACCTTATCAATACTCTGCCACTGTCGGAGGCGCTGGAAAGAACCTGGAAGGAAACCGGCTTGCACCACCATTTTCAAAGTGCAACATCAGCTGAAGAGAGCTTTCGGTGGCTCCGTCTGCTCGCTGCTCTCCATGGTGGCAAGCCAGCAACTGAAACCCTACCCGCTTTTCTGGAGGATTTGTCCCAGTGGCGAGCAGGTGATTTTTTCGATCCCCGGGCTGATGCAGTATCACTAATGACCATACATGCGGCCAAAGGTTTGGAGTTTCCCGTGGTCTTTATTAGTGGCCTTGAACAGGACCTCCTACCGCTGACTCACACCAATCAAGGAAAAGAAGCCCTTCAGGAGGAACGCCGCCTCTTTTACGTGGCCATGACCAGAGCTCGTCATCTCGTGGTGCTCTCAACTGCGAGCCGAAGATTTCTCTACGGAGAACGTCGCACCTGCAAAGCTTCACCTTTTATCGAGGAAATCCCGAGCCATTGCCTCGAAGAGATCTCCGTGCCTGCCAGCAAAAAGAAAAAACCCCCAAAGGAAAAACAACTTACTCTCTTTTAACGCATGGAGCATGACGTAAAAACAAAGAATATATTAACTCCTTGCCCCATGCCCCGTGCTCCATGCTAGCTGCAAGCTGTCAGCTGCCTGCTTCCATCTGATTTTGTTGCTCTTTGCCAGCCTTTATGGTAACTCCATGGACTGATTGGAGAAATGTGATTATGGTCCCTCAACGCTCCAACAGATTCTCTTCTGACTCGGTGTTGTCGCAACCGGTGGAAGCCATAAAGGGGGTAGGACCTCGATTGGCTCACCACCTCAAAGCCAAGGGCTTGGTCACCGTAGAACATCTGCTTTTCAATCTGCCCCTCGGCTATCTGGACCAGCGTAGCACCTTACAGATTAGCACGTTGCGCCCAGGAGACTATGTTAGTTTTGTGGCGACACTATTAGGCGGACGTGAAGTTCGATACCGTCGCCGCAAGATTTACCAAGTGACCTTTAGTGACGGCACCGGGGTAGTAACAGCCAAATGGTTTCATTACGGTCGCTGGCTCATCCAAAGCATTCAGCGGCTAAAAGGCAGCGTTCGGGTGAGTGGCACCTTGCGGGTTTTCGGAGGCAAGCTGGAGATCCACCATCCGGAAATAGAAGCAATAGAAGGAGTCAATGAAGAGGATAGTGGGGATATCGTGCCTCGCTACAGTGGTATTCTTGGTGTTGGCCCCAGAGCCTACCGCCGCATTATGAAGGAAGTTGTCAGCAGCTTCATTCCCCAGGTGGAGGAGACTTTACCGGCTGCTGTCCGCGATTATTTCAACCTTGTCGACCTGCAGACGGCTTTACGTCAGGTACACTTTCCAAGTGAACTGCCAGAACAGGATAGCAGTCTCCAGCTCTCCCCTGGCCTGCGCCGTCTCATTTTTGAAGAACTCTTCTTTCTGGAACTCCTGATCATTCGCAGTCGGGAGATGTTGGCTCGTGAGACCGGACAGCCAATGGGTCTGGATCGAAATTTTCTTCGCCGAGTCGGGAAGTTGCTCCCGTTCAGCCTCACCAATGCCCAAAAACGGGTTATGCGGGAGATCTCTGCCGATCTCGGTAAAAGACGCCCCA
Source organism: Deltaproteobacteria bacterium (assembly GCA_022340745.1). Taxonomy (GTDB): domain Bacteria; phylum Desulfobacterota; class Syntrophobacteria; order BM002; family BM002; genus BM002. The sequence goes on along the minus strand of JAJDNL010000253.1, from coordinate 24,207 downwards.
CGAACCGACTGGTCCAAGGTGACGTCGGCTGCGGTAAGACTGTGGTTGCTTTGCTAACAGCGTTCATTGTGATTGGCAATGGATTTCAAGCTGCGGTAATGGCACCCACCGAGATTCTTGCCCACCAGCACTACGTAAATTTGAAGCCATACGCGGAACCCCTCGGGGTGTCTCTCGTCTTATTAACCTCCAAACTGAAATCCAGGGAAAAACAGATAAGTACTGAAGCAATTGCCAAAGGTGAGGCTCGCCTGATCATTGGCACCCATGCTTTGATCCAGAAACATGTCACCTTTCAGCGACTCGGACTGGTGATCATAGATGAACAACACCGTTTCGGCGTCCTCCAACGAATGGCCTTGCGCCAGAAAGGTGGAAGTCCTCACGTCCTGGTAATGACAGCAACCCCCATACCTCGGACCCTGGCCATGACCGTTTACGGAGATCTGGATGTTTCTGTCATTGACGAATTACCGCCTGGCAGGACCCCGGTGCAGACACGTATAATTCATGCAAAGCAGCGGCACCAAGCGTACGAACTTCTGCGGCAGGAATTCAATCAGGGTCACCAAGCCTATATCATCTATCCGTTGGTGGAAGAATCGGACAAGTCGGATCTAAGAGATGTCACCTCCATGACCGAGCGCTTAAGCAAAGAGGTCTTCCCTGATATTTCTTTAGCCATGTTACACGGTCGCATGGCTGCCGAAGAAAAACAAAAAATCATGGCTGCTTTTGCCAGCAAACAATTGCAGCTTCTGGTGGCCACTACTGTTATCGAAGTGGGCATCGATGTGCCGGACGCTACCGTAATGGTAGTGGAGCATCCGGAGCGATTTGGCCTGTCCCAGCTTCACCAGTTACGCGGCCGGGTGGGCCGCAGTACCCATTCCTCTTACTGCCTCCTGATATACGAAGGGGGTAGTCCTGAAACTAGACAACGACTGGCCATTATGGAGCAAACTAATGATGGCTTTCGCATAGCTGAAGAGGATCTTCGTTTACGGGGACCGGGTGACCTCATAGGTTTGCAGCAAGCAGGTTTCATGGACTTGAAGCTTGCCAACTTGCTAAGAGACGCTGAAACCCTGGCGGCTGCCAGGCGGGCCGCTCTCACCTTGATAGAGAAGGATCCAGAGCTAACCAAACCAGCACATGCAGCTATTCGAGCAAAACTTCAACGCCAGAGCCACCAGGTCGCCGCTCTTTTGAAAACATCGTAGTTGCCAAAGAAAGATTGACCATGAAGTACACAAAGATAGAATGTATTCTTCTTTGCCCCATTTTTCCTTTCTGTTCTTTGTGATCTTTGTGGTGCTCATTTGGACATAGCAGCAGAAGGATTAGGGCTATGCAACGAGTGATTTCCTTACTTGGAATTCCAGCCTTGTTACTCATTGCTTTCGCTTTCTGCAGGGACCGGAAAAAGCTTTCCTACAAAATTATTGTAGCCGGAATTGGTCTGCAGTTTTTCTTTGCCCTTGTGGTACTGCGCACCCGCATCGGTCACCAATTCTTTTATTGGGTTGGTCGTGGTGCCGAGAAATTAATCGGCTTCACCGGAGCTGGCTCTCGTTTTGTTTTTGGGGACCTGATGAACGTGGAAAAAATGGGATTCATCCTCGCCTTTCATGTTTTGCCGGTTATCATCTTTTTCTCCTCGTTATCGGCTATCCTCTATCATTTTGGTGTCCTGCAGTGGCTGGTAAGGCAAATGGCGCGTATCTTTACCCGCACCCTAGGCGTGTCGGGGGCTGAAGCACTCAGTGTCGCGGCGAACGTCTTCGTAGGGATGGTGGAGGCACCTATTTTGGTTCGCCCTTACGTGGAAAAAATGACCGAATCAGAATTGTTCTGCCTTATGAGTGCCGGCATGGCAACGATTGCCGGCAGCGTGATGGCCGCTTACATTGGTATCCTCCAGCCGCACTTCCCCCAGGTGGCCGGCCATATCCTCTCCGCCAGCCTCATGAGTGCCCCTGCAGCAGTGGTTGTCGCCAAAATCATGATTCCTGAAACCGAAACTCCACTCACGGCCGGCAAAGTACAGGTCAGCTATGAGAAACAGGATGTGAACTTCATCGACGCTGCTGCTCGTGGTGCCATTGACGGGGTTTACCTGGCGATCTATGTTGCTGCCATGCTCATCGCCTTCATCGCCCTGGTGGCAATGGTGAATGCTATTTTCGGATTGTTCGGCACCAGTTTCGAAGCTCTCATGGGCTGGATGTTCGCTCCCATTGCATTCCTCATGGGAATTCCCTGGAAAGAAGCGGTGCAGGTGGGATCCCTGCTGGGACAAAAAACCGTACTCAACGAGTTTGTCGCTTATTTAAATCTCGCTCATGGTCTGGCCAGCGGCGACCTCGTACTGAGTGCAAGATCGATTACCATTGCCACCTATGCACTGTGCGGCTTCGCTAATTTCGGCTCACTGGGGATCATGATAGCCGGCATCGGCGGCATGGCTCCAAGCCGCCGCCATGACCTAGCAAGATTGGGATTCCTCTCAATCATTTCAGGATCCCTGGCCGCCTTTCTCACAGCCACCATTGCCGGAGTTCTAGTCTAAATGAGAGAACGCATACTGCTCATGCGACAAATCTTCAATTTATGGGGGATGGGTTATAGGTAATGGGTTATGGGAGTGCTCTCACCAATGACCGATTACCCCTAACCCATTACCTTCCGCGACGCTCTAGGCGTGGCGGAAGGGTTGATCTTGCTCCAACCTGATCAGTGGGTTACATTCGGAGAACACCTATCTGCTTTGCTCGACACAAACTGAACCTCGTCCCTCAAGAAAGCTTTGCCTAATGAAGCAGAATTCGAAGCACTCCATTCAACTTGATGCAGATAAATTGCGCGAACTGTTTCACTCCGGCAAGCGCAAAGAATTTCTAGCAGGAGTGCATCTGGCACTGCGGCAGATTTTGGCAAAACTACATGTGGAAAGCCACTATGAGCAGGCCATAACCCTGACAAAGCAGGATCCTTGCTATCGAGAATTGATCAACACCTGGGAGGAACTGAAGCCAGTGGTTCGGAGTCAGAAATGGCAAGAACTCACAGAACGACTGGTCCAGATCGCCTATGGTACTCGGCCATATTGCCTACGGTGCGGGGAATGTTGCCACCGGGGAAGCCCATCCCTGCACCCGGAAGATACAGAACTTCTGAGTCGGGGCGTACTATCAACCCGGCAAATTTACACCATCAGGCGCGGTGAACCTGTCAAATTTAACATTGACGGGCGCTTCGGCCTCCTTCCCGGTGAACTGATCAAAATCAAGCAACACCAGAAAAAGCACCACTGTATCTTTTATGGAAAAAATCAGAGAGGCTGTACCATTTATGGTCACCGTCCCCTTCAATGTCGCGTTCAGGCGTGTTGGGCCCCTGAAGGCCTGGAGAAACTCTGGCAGCAAGCAAAACTCACCAGGCGTCACCTCATCGAGGAGGACCAGAATTTGCTGGAAATGTTGGATGTCCATGATGAACGCTGCGATCCCAGAAAATTAGATGCAGCCTATACCCGGTTACACGATACCGGAGATTTGGCAGTTTTAGATGAGGTGTTGGACCTACTCCGCCAGGATACTGCGATTCGTGCTTTTGTCACAAAAAAGCTCAATCGGGAGGACGAGGAACTGGACTTTCTGCTGGGTCGACCACTGGTAGAAATCATTCGTGCTTATGGGATGAAGGTCGAAAAGGATGAAAATGGTGTATATCACCTGATTTCAGATAGCTTAAACAAGAAATTAGATGATTCATAAATTTAAAAATGCATGACTATGGGATATACATCAAGTAAGAAAAATCAGCCGACCTCTCTTCTCTAATTTCTCAATTTCTTAATCCCTCAATGCCTCAATCCCCCAATCCCCTCCCTCCTGGAGTGAGTCGGTAAGGACTTCGCCCCCCGCCATTGGCATATGGCTTGCATCTAGCTACGGATGGCCTAAAAAGTAGCTTCTTAACTAGCCCGAATAAACTTCACGCCTCCACTGCAAGGCGCGAGGGACTCGTATGGCATACGAAGATCTTCTCCATTTTCTCCAGAACGTGGGCAAAGACCCCTCACGCCTGATATTTGAAGACGAACTCACCGGTATCTATAACCGCCGTTTTCTCCTGAACTACCTGCAATATAAAGTCCCGTGGGACTCCATCGAAAACCATCCGGTGTCTTTGCTCATGATGGACGTGGACCATTTCAAGCAAATCAACGATACCCAAGGCCACGAAGCCGGTGACCAGACCCTCGTCTGGGTGGCCAGTTTGCTCAGAGAGGCGGCAGGAGACAACGGCCATCCCATCCGCTATGCGGGCGATGAATTCATGATACTCCTGCCCCGGGTGGATAAGCAGGGGGCCTTGCAAGTGGGAGAAAGACTCCTGGAGTTGATCCACACGAAACCCGTAGTGCTCCAGGAGGCAGAAGGTGAATTTTCCATCACCCTGAGCATAGGGGTCGCTTCTGCTCCCCACGATGCCCAGGCCGGCAAAGATCTCATTCGCACGGCTGATACCGCTCTCTACTACGCCAAACAAGCAGGACGAGATCAGTTGGCCAGCGCTGGCGATTTCTCGCCTCAACAGGTATTTGCCAAGACAGCCCTGCATCAGCTTGAGAAGGCAAAAATCGCCGGCCGAGAACTTCACCTCAAACATGTGGCCGCGGCTCTGGAGAAATTCGATGAACGTCAAAGCCAGTTCCTCATCGTTGAAGGCGCCGCAGGCATGGGTAAAAGTGAGTTTCTAGAGGCTGTCCGAAAGAATATCTCCCAGAAAGACAATTGGCAGGTCACAGTTAAAGGAAATCCTCAGGAGCTTTTTCGTCCTTACTACCTCACCACCAGCATTCTGGTAGACGTTCTGAATCAAAAAACTGAAAAAGGTGTGGATATCCTGGAGACCCTGAAACCGAAGGAAATCTTCTACCTTTCGTACGTACTACCGCAATTGGGAGAGACAGACGACTACAGTAAGGACGATGAGAAAACACAGCGCGAGGGACTCTTCACCACCCTGGTACATTTCATCCCCAAGGTTCTCGATTCACGTCCCCTCATCTTGTTAATCGATGACCTCGACTTGGTGGATGAGGCCACTTTACTCCTTGTAAGGCGGCTCATTCTTGACCGAAGCTTTCCTATACTCGTTTGCGCTACTGCAACGGATACCCGCCAAGATGGGGGAGATGGCCAACCTGCCCCTCTGGAGCGATTCTATGCCACTCACTGTAAAGAATTGGACATTCACAAAGTCAGCCTTACACCTCTGACTGCCGCAAATATCGCTGAACACCTGCAAGCAATCTTCCCCGAAGTGAAGTTGCCAGAGAACTATGAGACAAACCTGGCCCAGACAACCCAGGGAAACCCCCTTTTCCTCAACGAGATTGTGCGCAAACTGGTTCAAGACAGAAAAATAACCCTGATAGGCAACCAATGGATAGCCGAACCTCTGGAGGAAGGCTATCTTCCCAAATCCCTCGAAGAGATTGTACAGCAAAAAATAGCTGCCCTCGATGAAGAAAACAGGCGGTTACTCGACCAGGCCTCAACATTTGGGGAAAATGTTTCCTTGAGTATGCTCTCCGGTAGCTCCGAGGAAAGAGAGGCTAGGGTTCTGGAGTTCATTGATCAGGCTGTGGCCCAAGGGCTAGTGAGTTCAGAATTTCAATTAAATGATGAGATCATCAGCTTCCTGAGCAAACGGGTTCTGGACATCACCTATGGAACCATCGAAGAGGATCGGAGACAGGAGTTGCATGAGCATGTCGGCAACTACCAGGAAGTTCTCTACGAACAACGTCTCGTTCCTTCTGCAGCTACATTAGCCTACCACTTCAAGCGGTCCACCAACTTAGAAAAGGCGGGCAATTACGAGAAAGCCCAGGCAGCAGCCGGCAACAAACTGTTCAACTCTGCAGAGGCAGTTTACTATACCGCAGAGAGGTCGGCCGAAGCTGCACCGGAGGCCAGCCCGCTAGACCAAACAAGCCTGCCTCTCATCTCCACTATACTTCGTTCTCTGCTGGTGGTGGTGCGCAATATAAAGCTTTATCCCCCCGGCAGCAAAGCGATCGTAACCGCCAACCGCCAGATGAAAGAGGTGATCGATGAGTTTTTGGCCAAGAACGAACTCCTCTCGTTTTTTGGCATAAAGCAAGCGCTTATCGTCAACGGTCAAAAAATTGATGTCTCCGAGTTTAAATACTTCGCCGAATCTTTCCTGAAATTCATGAGTCGTTTGGAACTCAAGGGTATCACTTTCAAAAGGGGCCTCACCGAAGAGGAATTGCAGGTCCTGTTGGAAGCATTTGGTCGAGTTAAGGCAGACATGATCGACCAACAATTCTGGCAGCGCTTCGCGGGTGAACAACGCCTTGTCAATATTGATTTGAGCCAAGTTCGCTATACCGTGATCGCGGATTCAGAAAGTGAAGTTCAGACAGATCAAGCAGTTGCTGACGAGTCCATTGTGAGCGCCGCAGAGATCTCTGCCCAGCTTGAAGATGCCGAACAAGGTCTGGATGCATCAGACCTCAAAGATTTGCCAGAAGTCTTGCGCAGCCTGCTTAATGCCGCCAGGAGCATCAAGCTCTATCCCTTGCAGAGTAAAGCTATCACCGCTGCTATAGGACACCTCCTGCAGTCCCTCCAACGCATACTGGAGAGGAAACCTGCGCTCACCTTGGCGCGGGTCTCCACTGCCCTCTTGGTGAACGGTGAAAGAATTGACATCTCCGAGTTTGAAACCCTAGCGCAGTCCTTTCTGAAGTTTCTGAACTCTCTCGCTCTTACGAGCCTCACCTTTCTGGCTAACGTCTCGGCCGAGGAACTGCAAGGGTTTATTGGCTCATTGGCCGAACTTTCTGCCCAAGACCTTGATGGCTCGTACTGGAAAAGGTTGGGCAGAGAACAGGGATTTTCGTCCATCCTTTTCGACCAACGGTTATATGAAGCCAGGGTTGCAGCAACCAGGTTGACACCCACCGAAACCCGTACTGTTAAGAAAATAGCCAAGGTAGTAACAGAGGTACAACCGACTGAAGGAGAACCGGTAGAGACTCTCGACGCCCTCGCAGGGAAAATGCCGGTGCGGCTGAGTGATCTCTTGCTGAAGGGAGACGATGATCACATCAAGAAGATAATCAAAGGTCTCCTACAACAGTTTTTGCAGGGTCCACTGCAAACGCGCCAAAAGGTGGTAAATCGTTTCCATGGCATGTTAGAGAGTTTGAACATAGGCTTACAGAACCAGTTGGCCAAGCTAATCACTGGACCACTACTCATTGTCTTTGCGAAAGAAAATGATCCCATCATCCTCAGAGAGTTGGCCAACCTCCTGCATCGTCTGACCACAATCCTACTCCAATTTGGTGAATATCCTACAGCGAGTCAGATTTTTCTGCACCTTCACCGTCGACAGCGAGAGCTTGTGGAGGCCAAAGGTGAGCAGGCTAATTTGTTGCAAAAAATCCTCCTCAAACCATTGGAACCCAAAGCCCAACAGCTCGTTCTTGAGGATTTTCGCTCGAAAGAACTTTCTCGGCGGCAAGATGCGGCTAAACTGCTCGGCAACCTGAGAGGGGTGGCCCTACCTCTCCTCGTCAGCATCCTTAAGAATGAAGAAGATTTCAGGGTGCGGCAGATGGCTGCCGCCCTCTTAGCAGAGCATGGAGTGTTGGCGGCCAAACTAGTGAAACGTGAATTGGCCCTCCAGACCACTCCCGATGAACGGATACGTATGCTAGAGGTCATTGATACTATCACCAATGACCTAAGAACAGAACTCGCCTATGCCCTTGCAGATGACAATAGCCAGGTACACCAGGCAGCCCTTCAACTCGCAGAGCGGCTAGACCAGGATCAGGTCGGAAAGCTTCTCTTGGAACAAACTGAAAATAAAAAGATACATGCGGCAGTTGCTGCCATCAAGCTCTTGGGGAAAATCAAACCGCCTACAGCCAATGAAAAGCTTCTCTCCATAATGCAGTCAACCAAAAATGAGGAGGTGGTTGTAGCCTGCTGTCAATCTATAGGCTTGATGGCCAATCCTGCCAGCATTGAGCCTCTGGCCAAACTCCTGGGGTCAAAGGGCTTCCTGCGGCGCCAACGACACAGCGCTGACATTCGCGCCACAGCAGCCTTGGCTCTGGCACAAATTAATCATCCGCGGGTGACTGAAGTGCTGGCCAACTATGCGAATGATGACGATCCACGGGTCAGGCAGATCGCCAACTCTTTTCAACGTGCTCCAACAACTCCTCCCCAAAAAAATCTTGCTGTGGCGAAATAAAGAATCCGGGACCTGAGGACCCGGCTTTGAGCCACCTCTAGAGGAGTGCTTCAATTATCTTTCCCACTTGCGACCGGTTTGCTGTAGTATGAGAGTATCAGAAATTCCAAATTCCAAACCTGTTTTGGTCATTGAATATTGGAATTTGCGATTTTGAGATGTACCAGTACTCCAAAACAGCCCGAAATATTTCTCGGCAAAGCCATGCAACTTTGACCTGGCCCTGTAGACCAGGTTTTCTAGGACTGCATAGAGTATCAATACACCGAGAGTAGGATTTCTCATCTCATGCTCGCGCAATGGATAGTAAAAGTTGTATTGAAAACAAGCTACTCTCCCTGTATCATAGCCAGAAATTGAACCTTGCCCGGGAGTGCCTCGCGTCCTTCTCTTCGAAACACAAAATATTTCTACCCCCCACCTTCTGTTTACGGTGCTCTCTTGGCTGAGATCCTGCAAGTCAACAACCGTATAGTTCCCTGATCTGGCCTGGACAACTAGTATGGAATACCAAGACCTCCTTTATTTTCTCCAGCATGTGGGAACGGACCCCTCGCGGCTGATCTTCGAAGATGAGCTCACCGGGATATACAACCGCCGTTTTCTTCTGAACTACTTCCGATATAAAGTACCATGGGATTCTCTGGAGGCTCAGCCACTGTCGTTGCTTATGATGGACCTGGACCACTTCAAGCAGATCAACGACACTTACGGTCATGAGATCGGAGACCAGGTACTCGTCTGGGTGGCTAACTTGATGAAGGAGGTGTCAGGAGATGAAGGGCTCGCTATTCGCTATGCGGGTGATGAGTTCATTATTCTCATGCCCAATGCAGAAAAAAAGGCGGCCCTGCAGGTTGCTGACCGGCTTCTCCAGAGGCTGCATCAAGAGCCCGCACAGATCCCGGATGTCGATGCAAAGCTGCACATAACCTTCAGCATTGGAGTTGCCTCGGCCCCCCATGATGCCTACACGGGTAAAGCCCTCATCCAGAAGGCTGACACTGCCCTTTACTACGCCAAAAAGACCGGACGTGACCGGTTCACCAACGCCGGGGAAATAGCCCCTGAGGACGTCTTTGCCAAGACAGCTCTCTATCAGTTAGACAAAGCGAGAATTGCCGGCCGCAAGATCCAACTCACTAGGGTGGCCGCGTCCCTGAGGAAGTTCAGCAAACGTCTGAGCCAGTTTCTCATCATTGAAGGGGCGAGCGGGATGGGCAAAAGTGAGTTCCTCCAGACGATACGCAAAAATCTTGCTCAGGCCAAAATCTTGCAGATTGCAGTAAGTGGGAAGCCCCAGGAAGGTTTACGGCCCTATTATCTAACCACCGACATCATTGTGGAGATAATGAATCAAAGGCCCGACAAAGGTGCAGAAATCCTAGACGAACTGGAGCCACAGGAAGTCGACAATCTTTGCCACATCTTGCCCCAATTGGGAGAACCCGCAGAGGCCTCCGAGCAGGAAGATCAACAGAGCCAGCGCGAACAAATCTTTACTACTTTGGTCCATTTTATCCCCAAACTGCTTAACTCCCGATCTCTCATTCTTTTCATTGATGATTTGCACCTCTGCGACGAGGCCACTCTCCTGGTGCTCAGACAGTTACTCTTGCGAGGGGACATTCCCCTCTTTGTCTGTGGAACAGCAACCCATATGCGCCCAGGCATAGTCCAAGGACAGCAACCTCCCTTGGACCGGTTTTTCAGAGTTTATGGGCAAGAACTTGACATTGGTAGGGTGACCCTCACTCCACTTTCACCCGAGGATATCGGTGCGCACTTTCGGGGGATCTTCCCCCGGGTGAGTCTGCCCGAAAATTTTGAGGAAACCTTAGCTCAACTCACCCAAGGCAACCCTCTCTTTCTAAACGAGATCCAGCGGAAGCTTGTTCTTGATGGCAAAATAACCCTAAGCGGACAGCAATGGAGCGTCGAAGCTCTAGAGGAAGCGTATCTACCCAGATCATTTGAAGAAGTCATCAGCCAAAAAATAGCCGCCCTTGACGAAGAAAGCAAAAAGCTACTGGACGAGGCCTCCACACTTGGTGAGAAGGTCTCCCTGAGCGTACTGACCGGAAGTTCTGAAAATAGGGAGGCTGAAGTACTGGAATTCGTTGATCAGGCAGTAACTCAGGGTCTTATTAGCACTGATTACCAAATGAACGATGACACCATAAACTTCCTTGGCAAGCGTGTGTTGGAAATTACCTACGGAGCAATAGCTGAAGATCGGAAAAAAGAACTGCACCAGCGTATCGGCGATTACCAAGAAACCCTCTACGAACAGCGGCTGTTGCCTTCGGCTGCCACCCTTGCCTACCATTTTCAGCTTTCGGCCAACCAGGAAAAAGCGCGAGTTTACCTGGACTCACAACAAGCTCTTGACCACAGCATATTCAATTCCCAAGAGGCGATCAACTACACCGGTGAAAAAATTGAAGATGCTGTCCCAGAGGATGCGCCCCTGGATCCAACCAGTCTATCCCAGATTCCGGAAATTATTCGGGCTCTGCTCACCAGCGTTCGCAACATCAAGCTTTACCCACCCGGAAGCAAGGCCATCGTCAGTTCCACCCAGCAGCTCTCGGAAGCCATCAATACGATTTTGGCTGACAACGAACGGCTCACTATTACTATTGTGGAAAATGGTCTGGTGGTAAACGGCGAGTCGCTGGAAATTGCCGAATTCAAATCCATTGCCAAGGCTTTTATCAAGTTCTTCACTGGAGTGGAACTGAGAGGTGTTGCCTTTTCTCAGGGTTTCGGTGAGCACGAGCTAACGGCAATGCTGGAGGGTCTTGGACGCGTAAGCAGAAAGATGATCAGTCAACAATTCTGGAAGCGTTTTGCCGCGGAACAGCGTCTGCTTCATATCGAACTCAGACAGGTGCGTTACACCACCACAACAGCGGGGGAGCATGAAGCCGTTGCAGACGTGGAAATGGAGCAGGCGCAGAGCAGAGCAGCACCCATTCGTGATACTGCCCACCTGCTCGCTGTTGACCAGAGACTGGATGAGCAGGATCTGAGCGAGATACCCCAGGTGCTGAGATGCCTGCTCACGGCCATCAGCAATATCAAGCTCTACCCTCCAGAAAGTACTGCCATTACTTTTTCCGTTCAGCACCTCTATCAAGCGCTGAAAGACTTCTTTTCCAGACGACCTGTCCTTACGCTGGCCCGGGTGGGCACGTCTCTCCTGGTCAACGGGCAAAAGCTAGACACCGCAGAATTCAAAACCATGGCCGATGGTTTTTTGAGGTTGCTGGAGTCTGTCAATCTTCGCAGCCTGAGCCTTTTAAAAGAAATTTCTGTTCGTGAACTGGTGGCCTTCATTAGTGCCACTGGCCAGAGTCCCACCGACGGCTTCGACAGTGGGTTTTGGCGACGGCTTGCCCGAGAGCAGCAACTAGTAGGCATCCTATTCGATCAACGTCTGTACGACATCATGCAGGAACGGATTGGCATTGGTGTTACCACTGAACAATTGGAACCAGTGGAGGACACACCTGCAGAGAGCGAAATGGATCCCGGAGGAATTATACCTCAGGCTGCTGCTGAGATTGGCTCGCATATTTCTGCGGAATCTCGAGGGCAGGCAATTGTCCCGGAGCCGGTTTCGTTGGAGCCGGATATTGCGCACCTCACTGATGATTCACTGGAGTCAATGGCAGAACGGTTGCATGACCTCCTTTTAAAAGGTGACGAGCAGCTATCTCGGCAGATAATCAACCAACTTTTCCAGGACTTTGCAGGTCAGGCTCCCCTTATGCGGACCAGGGTGATCAATGTCTGCGAAAGCTTGCTGGACGATCCGGTTATCGGCTCTCAAGCCAGCCTAGTGGAGCTTTTGACAGACTCTCTTTTGCTCGTCTTACCGCAAGAGAAAGATCCTGAAGTCCTTCGAGAAATGGCCGACTTGCTTTCTCGAACAGCTACCAATCTTATTCAGTTTACCGAATATCGGTTAGCCACTCGGATTCTCACCAATCTGAGCAAACGGAGAGAAAAGTTGCGGGCCAGTCCCGATGACCAGACCCAGACGCGTGAGATAATTTCCTTCCGAGAGCTTGAGCCAAGAACGCAGATGATTCTCTTGGACGATTTACGGTCACAAGATCCTGCCAGACTGCAGAACGTAACACAACTCCTCAGCAGTCTCGGCTCCCTCGCTATACCACTGCTCATCGAGGTAGTGAAACGGGAGGACAACCTCAGAGTAAGGCAAATCGCCTCATACTTGCTGAAGGAATTGGGACCGGAAGCGAGCAAACTTCTCAAGCGTGAATTGGTACTCGAGGGCTACCCCAAGGAACGAGTACGAATCCTAGAGGTAATCGACGGTGTAACCCTAGATCTGAAAACAGAGTTAGCATACGCGCTTGGTGACGATAGCCGCAAGGTGAGGCGAGCAGCATTCCATCTCACTGAGCGTCTGAACGATCCACGGCTGACTTCATTACTCTTAGATTATGCCAACCACGAAGATCCCAAGATGGCAGTAGTTGCCATCAAATCTTTGGGAAAACTCAAACCTGCAGGAGCAGTAGACGTTCTCGTCTCACTGCTCGAGTCTTCCAAAGAAATTGAACGCTTGATTGCCTGCTGCCGAGCATTAGGGCAGATAGCTGACCCAACCGCCATTGAACCACTGGCAAAAATGTTAGCACCGGGAGGCTTTTTGTCGCTTCGCAAGAAACAGAGCTCTGCAGTGCGGGCCGCCGCCGGTTTTGCTTTGGCTCAGATTTCTGACCCGCGAGTTTCAGAAGCGCTCGCCCCGTATGTGGATGATCGCGACCCAAGGATTCGGCAAGTTGCCCGAGCCCTCGCGAACAAGTGAACTCCCGCCACCCCAGTAATGAACACCCTGTCACCTGCATGAAGTGGATCCCGACCACAGACCGCAGGATACGTTTAGGCTCCCTTGCCGAGCGGATTCTTTTGACAAAGCAGTGCTCTTTGGTTATGCTAAATTTGTCCTAACAGCCCAACGTACTTCTCCAGGTTATTAGCCCTATGGTATGCTGAACCTTCCTCACACAGAAGATGCTAGCAGTCACCATGAATAGTCTCACAAAAGAAGTAGAAGTTTTGCGCGTCTCCAAGGACCGATGCCGTCATGCCCGTGTTGCCTTGGTACGAGAAGTGCCGCTCACCATTTTTTTGAATGATCAGGAGATCATCACCCTTCTTTGCACAGGAGCGCACGTTGAGAGTTTGGCAGTAGGTTTTCTCAAATCAGAGGGTTTACTGCAACAACGGAGTGGTCTTGAACGAGTGGAGGTTGACAAGAATGGTCAAACGGTTCGGGTGTTCACCAGCGAGAGAACTGAGCTAGCTGAGCAGCTTTTCGGCAAAAGAACCATTACCTCAGGTTGCGGTAAAGGTACAATTTTCTATAACGTGCTGGACTCGTTGCAGAGCCAGCCTCTTGCCAACCAGCTCACCATCAGAGCTGACCAAGTCCGTCACCTTATGGCTGAGCTGCATAGCCGTTCTGAGCTTTATCGCCGCTCAAGAGGAGTCCATAACTGCGCTCTCGCTGATACCGAGAAAATTCTGATCTTTCGCACCGACATTGGTCGTCACAATGCGGTAGATATGATACTGGGACAGTGCTTCTTAAACGAAATGGACACCACTGATAAAATCCTGGTAACCACCGGCCGCATTACTTCGGAAATTCTCATCAAAGCAGCGAAAACGCAAATCCCCATGCTGATTTCCCGCTCCGCCGCCACCAGCCTATCGCTGGATTTGGCCAACAGTCTCAATATAACGGTCATTGGCTCCGTGCGCGGCGGCAGTATTCTAGCGTACGCTGGAGCCGAAAACTTAATCTGCTGAAACGAGCCATCGCTTTAGTCAGTTTCGCCAGTTCAATCAATCATCACGTTTAACAGGCGCAACCGGCCTAACCGACTCAACCAGCTAACCTGATGCTATGATCTATCTGGACAACGCAGCCACCTCTTTTCCGAAACCAAAACAAGTTATCGACGCTGTTGCCCATTACTTGGATGAAATCGGGGGCAATCCCGGACGGGCAGCACATGCTCAAGCTCGAGAGGCCGGAAGGGTAATTGACCGCACCCGGCGGTCTCTCGCCACCTTGCTTGGTAACGTAAAGCCGTCCCGCCTACTATGCACTCCGAGCACCACGGTCGCTTTAAACCTGGCCTTCAAAGGATTACTGCAAGCCGGTGATCACGTGGTCACCACCAGTATGGAACACAACTCGGTCATGCGGCCGCTCCACGCTCTGCAGAAGCTGGGCATCTCACACAGCCAGATTCCCTGCAGCCCCAGCGGCGAATTGGATCCTGCTGACATCCTACCATTAATCCAACCACAAACCCGCCTCATTGCCCTGATCCATGGTTCTAATGTTACCGGCAACCTGATGCCGGTGAGCGAAGTGGGAAAGATGGCTCGAGAGCGGGGTATTCTTCTGCTAGTCGATGCTGCCCAAACCGTAGGAAAGATCCCAATAGATCCGCAACAGTCCAATATAGATCTGCTAGCGGGCCCGGGGCACAAGGGTTTATTGGGCCCAATGGGTACGGGTTTTCTGTATGTCAGACCTGGCCTGGAACTGGAACCACTGTGGCAGGGTGGCACCGGAACCTACTCTGAATCGATGGAGCAGCCTGAAACCTGGCCGGAGCGCTTCGAAAGCGGCACCCTCAACGCTCCTGGTCTTGCTGGTCTTGCCGCGGGCATAGCCGAAGTCCAAAAGCAAGGTCTAGAAGCCATAGCTGCCCATGAGCAAAGTCTCATAGAAAGCCTTGCGGATGGACTAAACCAGCTCCCAGGCATCATCCTCTACGGCTCTCCTGACAAGAGTTCGTGTACCGGCACCCTTTCTTTTAATGTACAAGCATTGGACTGTTCCGAAGTTGCGCACATTTTGGACACAGCCTATGCAATTGCTGTTCGATCGGGCCTCCACTGCGCCCCCGCTGCACACCGCACCATCAACACCTTCCCTCACGGCACGGTTCGCGTCAGTGTCAGTCCTTACAACACCCAAGAAGACATCCACACCCTGATCGGAGCTGTGTCTGAGATAATAAAGTTTCGCCGTAGATAAATTAGAAAGAGGGAACCTGGAAATAAGACAGCCCTTCGAGGCCGAGGTCAAGCAACTGGACCGTAACTCGCTCTCCTTTATTCAACCAATTTCTTCCCGGAGGAACCTGGAGCAGACAGTTGGCAGCCAGCATCTCGGTGAGTATCCCCTTGCTCTCTGAGCGCAGAGATTCCACCTCTAGGCCGGCAGGCCTGAAAATCAAACGACCGAGGAGGAAAGACAGCAGCTTTCCCCTGACCTTCACTGAACTACTTAATACAGCGGTCGTTTCTGGAGGAAAGACCTGGGAAAGACCGAGCATTTGGAGCAACACCGGACGAACCAGTTGCTCGAAAGCAATGTAGGTGGCGGCTGGTCTCCCAGGGAGACCAAATAACAAAGTTCCGCCAAGCTTGGCGAACAGTGCTTGTTTTCCTGGAGACATGGCCACCCCGTGAAAGAGCACATCACCCCCCAAGGTTTGAATCGCATTAGATACCAGATCTTTCTCCCCTTTGCCTGTGCCACCGGTGGTAACTATCACATCAGCCCTGTTCCCTTTTTCCATAAAAGGGGTTAACCTCTCCACCTGATCTCCGGCAATCCCCAAAACTCTCACTCTGCCGCCGTAGTGGTTCACAAGATTCGACACCGTGTGCAGATTACTGGCGAAAATCCTGTTCTGATCCAGGGACTTGCCCACTTCCACCAGCTCGCTGCCGGTTGCCAAAACCGCAACCACAGGCTGCCTTCGCACCTTCACCGTGCTGTATCCCTGGGTTGCCAGTATCGTTAGTTCCTTGACCCCCAGGACTGTGGAGTCAGAGAGCAGGTGCTGGTCCATCTGAAGTTCGGCCCCAGCAGGAATCAGGTAGTCTCCCGGCGCCACGGGCGCCTTTATCACTACTCCCTCGGCAACAATTTCGGCCATCTCGTGGGGTATTACCGCGTCTGCTCCGGCAGGCAAGGTGGCTCCGGTCATGACCCGTATCGCCTCTTTGCGCCTTGCCTGTCGATCGAGGTGCTGGCCGGGACCCACTGTTCCTACCACGGCTAGTAAAACGGGCTTCTCCGAGGAAGCAGCTTCCACGTCCTCACTGTGGACCGCATAGCCGTCCATGGCTGTCTGGGTTGCAGCAGGCTCATCCCGAAAGGCCCGCACCTCTTCCGCTAACACCCTGCCGCTGGCATCTTCCAGCTGCACTTTCTCGGTGGCCAGGGGTACTGCCGCCGCCAAAGCAACTCGTTGTGCTTCCTCTAGCGAAAGCATCTTTTCCACTTCTTTCGCCATTTCACCTTCCAACCAATTAATTATTCCTATTTACGCCTATTCCCTTAGCTCGACATATTGTCACTGCTAGATTTCGATATCCACTATTTACTAACCACGGAGACACGGAGAGCACAGAGGGAACTATTTTTCTTGCCCGATCGGGAGACGGCGATCGGGCAAGAGATTGCAGCCCTGCGGGCACGATCTAATAACTGGGTATCTGCATGTCAATGGTTGGATCTAGGCTCAAGAGCTTTCGCCGCAGGCGAAGGCTCTTTTCCCTGGCCGTCGTCTCCCGGCCAGGGAAAAACAACATCCTCAGTGTACTCTGTGCCTCTGTGGTGAATCTTCAATAAGGCCCCCTCAGGCTCAGTAGAGTAACTAATCTTTTCCTATTTAGAGCCTTCCCCGTACTTCTCCAGTAGCTCTTTGGCTCTGTCCATATCATTGGGAGTGTTAATATTGAAAAAAGAGAGTCCCTGAGGATCCAGTTGCCCAACCTCTTCTGAGCTGAGCCGATACACTTTCACTGCAGGGAAAAAATTGACAACTTGGAGCGTGCCGTGATCCAGCATTTTCTCTATGTGAGGCAGACAACGGGACGAATAGATGGCGTGGAGCGGTTCCAACCCCTCAATTTTCTCAGGAACGATCACATCATAGTCCGTGGCCAGCTGCACCATGCGTCTGACAACAGCGGGCTGGACAAAGGGCATATCGCAGGCAGTGACAAACACACTCTTGCCCTGGGCGAAGAGAAGCCCAGTGTAAATCCCTCCCAACGGCCCTTGTCTCGGAATGACATCTCGCACAATTGTCACATCGAGGTGAAGATAGAGCTCAGGATCGTTGGTGATAACCAGCACCTCAGAAAACAGCGACCCAACAGTTCGTATCTGCCGATCGATGAGTCGTTCACCCTGGAAAAATTCCAGAGCCTTGTTGCGGCCATAACGACGGCTCTCTCCTCCCACCAGGACTACACCAACCATACCCGCTACTCCATCTTTACTCTTCTATTGAGTCTTCATTCAGTAAAGAATACGGACCTTAAGGACCCGGCTTTCGACTGCCCCTTTGACGCAAAGCGCCAAGCGCAGAGCGCAAAGCGTGAGGTAAGAAGTAAAGGGTTAACGGTAAACCGATCATGCGCTGGCTCAACGACCGTTCACCGTTTACCATTTACCGTTCACTCTTCTTTTCGCTATGCGCCATGCGCTATGCTCTATGCGATCTGACCTGGCCTCAAGTACCAGGTTTCCGAGGTTGAAAATGCTTCAGCTCGCCCCGTTGAATAGGGTTCAATTCTTCTTAAGGCGGATGGATATATCCACCTGGGCTGGATCGTCGTAGCCTCTCAGATTAGAGATCATCCCCAAAATGCCACCCAGGACAAAGTCTCTTACAAACGACTTCATGGGTACCTTCTTGCCGTCAAGCCTGAGCACCACATTGGCTTTCGCTGTTTTCTTCAGAAAACGCTCCTCAATAAAATCTGCCACCCCGGATACATCCTTCAAGTCAAAGAGGGGAACATCCACCGCCATTGAGAAATCACTTACTACTGCCACCAGACGATCTGCTTGACTGCAGAGAGGTTCTGATTTCAACTCCCTTCGGCAAATCTCGATCTTGGCTTTGCTCCCGCTCTTATAGCCTTCCGTGAGCACCAGATCCTCGTCCGTGAAGTAGGTAGCAACAATGGTATCCACATTCAGCTCCCGCTCCACTACTTTGGTGAGGGCAAATCGTGTGGGGGAGCTGATAGCAACCACCTGCGCGCCAGCCTCCCGGTGCCGCCAGGTGTCCTTGCCTTTGTGGTCAATTTCAAAATGATCATGAGCGTCATGTTTGATGGTGCCGACCCGATATCCTCTTTTTTTTATCTCAGGAACTAACTTTTCCAAAAAAGTGGTTTTTCCCACCCTCGATCTCCCTACTATTGAAAGCACTGCTGGCATAGACTTTTCCCTCCACCGTTATCTCTTCCACCTGAGGTTACTAACTTACTGGCATTTGGCAAAGCACCGGGGTATTGGAGTGTTGGAGTAATGTTTTCCCTGCTTTCTATGCTTGCCGACCAATTCCCCACCACTCCAATACTTCATTCATACAGCAGTGGTTGACCGCCTTGATAATCTTGTGATACTGCTACGGAGCCAAACACAATTCAGAACTGGTACCACCTTCAGCCATCAGAAAAAGGCCTATAAGCAGCAACCAACATTATGTTGCCATATCCCAACATAAATCCAAACATAATCGAGATCGGCCCTTTCAAGTTGCGCTGGTATGGACTTATGTACGTGCTCGGCTTTGTGTCGTGTTATTTTCTCATCGGCAAGCAGCGTCGGGCTCGCAACTTAGGGCTCGTAGGTCCTCAACTCCAGGATCTCATCTTTGCCCTGGCCATCGGCCTTATCCTTGGAGCCCGCCTCGGCTACGTTCTTTTTTACCAATTCCCCAACTACAACTACTACCTACAACACCCTCTCGAAATAATCGCTATCTGGCACGGAGGTATGTCGTTTCATGGTGGACTCATTGGTGCCGTGCTCGCGGGTCTCATCTTCGCTCGCCGTCGTAAAATCCCTTTCTGGGAGGGCGCAGATGTAGTAGTTGTCACCGCCCCCATTGCCCTGGCTTTCGGGCGCTTGGGGAACTTCATAAATGGCGAATTGTACGGCCGTCCCAGTACCGTGCCCTGGGCCATGGTGTTTCCCCTGGCTGGCCCGGAACCACGGCATCCCTCCCAGCTTTACGAGGCCGCTCTTGAGGGAGTAGTATTGTTCATCATACTGTGGCTCCTCAAAGATCGGTCTTTTCGACCCGGCACTTTGGTCTGCCTATTCCTGGGCGGCTATGGAGTCTTTCGCTTTCTGATTGAATTTTTCCGTCAGCCCGATCCACAGATTGGTTTACTCTGGGGTCTGCTTTCCATGGGCCAGATTCTCTGTCTGACTATGATTATAACCGCGGCCGTCCTTTGGATGTTCCTGCCCAAAAATCCCCCGTCACCCTGATCCCGGGCAGCTGATCAACAAAATCTTAGAACTATTGATGTCGGATGTGGGATTTTGATACAGTTCGTCGATAAATCCCTCATAGCGTATCTCACATCTCAGATCCCACATCAAACCTCCAACGTAGAATGGTTTCAAATGTATTATCTACTTTGTTTTCTGTGGTTCAGATTACTCATTACACATCCTATGGTTGACACTGCCACCGACCGGCCATAAGATTATTGAGAAATCAGACAGATGTCAACAAAGTCAAGGTATAGCAACAGATGGAATCAAACTCTACTGGCGCCGGTCAACCCAAGAAGTCGGAAGGTTCGTCCCGAGTTGATCAGACAAAATATGCTGACTGGCGCCTTGAATATCCTGACAAAGTCAAGAGCGCCGAAAAGGCCATAAAGCTTGTCCGCCGCGGCCACCGCGTTTTTATCGGCTCAGGCTGCGGAGAACCCCAGCACTTGGTACGCGCTCTAGAGAGCGTGGCTATCGAATTGGCAGATCTGGAAGTTCTCCACCTGCTTTCCCTGGGTAGAACTTCCTACACGGATGAGACTTTTCGTGACAAGGTCCGCCTCAAGTCGCTTTATGTGGCTTCGGGATCGCGCCAGGCGGTCACAGAAGGGAGAGCGGATTATACACCTATTTACCTCTTTGACGTGCCCAATCTTTTCCACAGTGGTCAAACCCCCGTCGACGTAGCCCTCATTCAAGTTTCCCCCCCGGATGAACATGGGTATTGTTCCTTCGGCATAGCTGTAGACATCGTCAAGGCGGCAGCAGCCAATGCAAATGTTGTCATAGCCCAGGTCAATCCTCGTATGCCCAGAGTCCTTGGGGACAGTTATATTCATCTACGGGATGTGGACGTTATCGTGGAACATGAGGAAGAACTCTTGGAAATGGAGCCGCCGCTCATGAACGAAACCGCGCACCAAATTGGCAAACAGGTGGCAAAACTCATAGAGGATGGGTCCACCATTCGGGCCGGAGTTGGTAGTGTGTCCAATGCCGCCCTTTATTCGCTGGAAGGGAAAAAAGACTTGGGTGTCCACACGGATATGCTCACCGACGGTTACCTGCACCTGGTGGAGCGCGGGGTCATCACCAATACCAGAAAAACGCTCCACCCCAAAAAAATAATCGCCAGCTTCTGCATGGGATCCAGAAAACTGTATGACTTTGCTCACAACAACCCCATGGTGGAATTTCATCCCATCGAATACACCAACGACTTTTCGGTCATAAGCAAAAACGAAAAAATGGTCTCTATCAACTCGGCCTTACAGGTCGATCTGAGCGGACAGGTCTGTGCCGATTCCATGGGCTACAGCATCTACAGTGGCGTGGGCGGCTCGGTTGATTTTATCCGCGGCGCCACTTTTTCAAAACAGGGAAAGTCCCTCATCGTCTTACCCTCGACTACCCTCGATGAGCGTGAGTCTCGGATCGTGCCCCACCTCAGTGAGGGTGCCGGGGTGGTAAACACCCGTGGCGGCGTCCATTACGTTGTTACCGAATTCGGCGCGGTGAATCTCCACGGCAAAACCGTGCGCGAACGCGCCCTCGCCTTGATCAACCTGGCCCATCCCAAATTCCGTGAAGAACTGCTAGCAGCCGCCAAGAGACTGCGCTATCTCTACGAAGATCAACTTCTGCCACCCGGCGAGTCAGCTCAGTACCCTGATGAGTGGGAAGTGAGTCAGCCGTGCGGAGAGAACGAGAGAGTCCTATTCAGACCGGTAAAACCCACGGATGAAAGAAGCCTGCAGGAGTTCTTTCATGCCCTTCCCCACCACGTTTCATATGTCAGATTTATCTCCGCCATGCGAGTGTTTCCTCAGCGCAACCTTCAGGCTCTCATCAATATCGATTATGAAAAAGAAATGTCAGTGGTAGGTGTGCTCGGCGACATGGGCGCCGAAACCATCATCGCCTTGGGACGGTACGTGCTCGATGAAGAGAACAACATGGCAGAGGTGGACTTTGCGGTGCGGCAAGAATGGCAAGAGAAAGGGGTTGCCAGCTATTTACTCAACCATCTCGTGCAGATCGCTCGGAGCAAACACATTGCCGGTTTTATCGCCTACGTTGACCCCAGCAATCAGGGAGCCGCGGCTGTATTCCATAACACCGGTTATGTAGTGCACCGCTCACTCAGCAAGGGTATCCATCGGATCACCATTTACTTCGGCCAACCAGCCCAGCAATGCTTTACTGATCCAGCGGAAAGCTCATAGGGGTAGGAGCATATGAAATCTCAAACCCAAGCAGCAAATATTTAGGTTTCAGGTGTCAGGTTTCAGGTGTCAGGAAAAAACATATAAGCTCAAATTTGAATACTAAATACTGAAACCCCTATCAAAGCCACTGCAGCTTGACTTGGGAATCGGGCCAGGTTTTCATTGAGTACTCAAAGGAGAAGCCAATGACAGACAACCTCTACGATGTCATCATCTTAGGCAGCGGGCCAGCGGGACTGCAGGCTGCCATCCATGCTGCTCGTGCCAAAGTGTCAGTATTGGTTATGGGCAAACCAGTAAAAAGCAGTCTCCACCGGGCCCATATTGAAAACTACTGCTGCATGGAGAGAACTTCTGGCGAGGATCTACTCCAGCAGGGAATTCAGCAGGCGGAGGCAGCTGGCACCACTTTTATGTATGAAGACGTAGTAAAGGTTTCCCAAGAGGATCAATGGTTCATCATCCGCAACGAGAGCGGGAAAGACCTCAGGTGCAGAGCGCTTATTCTGGCCATGGGTATCTCGAGAAACAAACTGAGAGTGCCGGGAGAAAAGGAGTTACTGGGCCGCGGCGTGAGCTACTGCGTGGACTGCGATGGGGGCTTCTTTCGCGGTGAACCGGTTACCGTGGTAGGGAATGAAAGCGCTGCCGCCAGCGGTGCTCTCACCATGACATTCTATGCGAGCCAGGTCCATCTTGTCTGCGACCAGCTGGAGATCGCGGATGTATTAGCTTATCAACTCAAGGAGAGTAAAGTCACCATACACGAAGGTCGCAAGGTCACAGAAATCACTGGCCAAGAGGAGGTGGAAGGAGTCCTGCTCGACGATGGCACACGCTTGGAGGTGAAAGGGGTGTTCATTGAACTGGGGGCCAAGGGTGCCATCGAACTTGCCAGCACACTTGGGGTGGCCATGAATCCAGAGTCACCCCAATATATCGCCACCGACAAGAAGCAGAGAACCAACATCGCTGGTGTTTTGGCGGCCGGAGACATCTGCGGTCTGCCCTGGCAACTAGCCAAGGCGGTGGGTGAGGGTTGTGTGGCCGGACTTGAGGCGGCTGCTTACGCCAAGCAATTTCGGTAGCTGGTCCGTCCTTAAAGACGCCTAGCGCATGGAGCATAGTGCAGAGCGGATGACGCTAATGTGACAAATCTTCGATTTATGGGTAATGGGTCATAGGTAATGGGTGATGTGACGTATCCTATCTATAACCTATTGCCCATGACCTATTACCTTTCGCAACACTATGCGCTCTGCTCTTGGCGCTATGCGGAGCACGAGAGAAAAATTCTTTGAGCCCCAGCCCACGGTTTTTTCGCATCCCTCCTGTGAACCCTTTATCCTTTGACTTCACCATTGGTTCAGGTAGAATGTACAATTTGCAATGGTAGTTCGTGTAAATTTCAATTATTGGACGACATTAGTGGAAAAAAAACATTTCATTTCGGAACTTGAAGAGAACGAGAGATGCGATAGCAGCTTCCTGGTCAAGGCGAAGACTCTGGGAAACACCCGCAGTGGCAATCCCTTTCTCAGAATTCGCCTCACCGATCACACCGGGGAGACTGAGGGACGCATCTGGGAACGGGCTCAAGAATTTGATCAGGAATTCAGCGTCAATGATGTGGTGCGCGTGCGCGCCAGAGTGGAGCGTTATCAAGGTAAACTGCAACTCAATATTAGCACCATAGAGCGAGTAGACCCCGCAGAAGTTGATCCCACCCTTTTCCTGCCAACAGGTCCGCACGATGTTGATGAACTATGGCAGCAATTGAAGGACCTGGCAAAACAGGTGAAAAATAAGCACTTGCAGCGTCTGTTGCAGAGTTTCCTTGCAGACCGCACTTTTGTCGAGCAGATGAAGCAAGCCCCGGCTGCCAAGTCCATGCATCATGCCTATCTAGGAGGTCTGCTGGAGCACACCGTCTCTGTTACTCGCCTCATGGGTCGCATCTGCGACCATTACCCTCGGCTGGATCGCGATCTGCTGGTCACGGCTGCCATTCTTCACGACATAGGCAAACTTGAGGAATTCTCTTATAAACTGCACGTGGATTATACCGATGCTGGGAGACTGCTGGGCCACGTGGTGCTCGGTGTTCAGCGAGTTCGAGAAAAGATTGACAAGCTCGAAGGATTTCCACCAACCCTGTCCCTGACTCTACAACACCTGATGGTAAGCCATCACGGTGAGTACGAATTTGGCGCGCCCAAGCGGCCGAAGACTATGGAGGCCTTTGCCCTCCACTATGCAGATGATCTGGATGCCAAAATG
>JAJDNL010000243.1 GCA_022340745.1 Deltaproteobacteria bacterium | reverse complement strand
CCCAGCCTCCCCGAACTCACAAGGCCTGAGGATCTCCAGCTCTTCCCGGTTCGCCTCTCTGGCCTTCTCCACCTTGACCTGATAGATAAGGGCTTTACCGGCAAGTGGATGATTGTAGTCAAGGACGACACTGTCAGGCTTTTTCTCTAATACTAAGTACCCGAAGGTGACCCGGTGCTGCGGGTTGATGGCCCGGATCCAGCGGCCTTCTTCCAGGTTCTTCCCCTGCGGAAATTCTGCAAAAGTTTTCTCCTGAATCAGGCCGGGATCATACGGACCAAAACCTTCATCGGGGCTTACGGTAATTTCCACCTCATCCCCTTGGGACAAGCCAATTACCCTTCTTTCCAAACCCGGAATTACCTGATTGTAGCCCGTTACGAACTCCATATGGGCTAGACCCTCCTCAGGATTCCCCTTGATAATTTCGCCATTTTCTAATCTTACCGTATACTTGAGAATTACATAACTATTTTCAGATTGAATTGTCACTAAACACCTTCCTTTACTAGCCGCATCCCAATTCCTCAGCCAGTTCAGGATTTACCTGAAAACCCAACTCGGTTGCCTTCTGGCAGTGGAGTCTGGCTGCCTCCAGGTCGCCTTTGGCGCGGTAGGCATGGAGCAAGTTATTATGGGCCAGAGCAAAGCTGGGATTCAAATCGAGAGCCTTAAGATTTTCTCTAATGGCAGAGTTTAAATCATCTTTTTGGAAATAGGCACCCCCAAGATTGGCCCTCACCGCGGCTTGGTTGGGATCTAATTCCAGGGCCTTCTGGTATTCGGCCATCCCCTCATCCAGGTTTCCTTGTTGGATCAGGGCAAACCCGAGATTGCTGTGAGCGAAAGGATGGCCGGGGTTTATCTCCAGTGCCTTCTGGTTGGCCTCAATGCATGCCTCCAAATTCCCTTTGCGCAGGTAGATCCCTCCCAGGTTGATGTAGGCTTCAACCATTTTAGGGTCGTACACTATGGCCTGTTGAAAGCATGTAATCGATTCGTCCAGCTGCTCCCTCCGCGCATAGGCAAGGCCCAAGTTATAGTGGAGTGGAGCTGAATAGGGCGTTGCTAAGAGCTGTTTTCTCAAGGCGCGAAAGACCTTATCTTCAGAAACCTCTTCCTTCTTTTCTTCCATAATCATTTACTCCGTAAGCGGAAAATTCAGGGTGCAGGCTGCAGGGTTCGGCTTTCTTGTTTCTTTTCCCTGACACCTGAAACCTGACACCCGACATCTGTACTTTGAATTGGCAAGCCTAACTACCTCTTTATAAGATGTCAAGGTGAAGCCAATACAGTACACAGAGGGCAGGGCAGGGGGGATACTCAAGCCTTCTCCACCCTCTTTTTCTCTTCCTCCAAAGCAGCCTCAATGGCGGCTATCTCCGCCGCCACCAGTTCTGCGGGTTTTCGTGCTCCCAGCTTTTGGTATAGGTTTAAAGCCTGGCCCAGGTAGTCCAAGGCTTTCTTGGGCTGTCCCGCCTTGTATTGCAGCTCACCCAATCCGGTGAGCACAAATGCGAGTCGATCCGCCACCCGGTGTTGTTGATAATACCCTAATGCTTCCTCAAATCTCTCAATGGCGAGTTCAAATTCTTCCTGGTGGCGATACACCAGGGCCATTTTTTCGTTGAAGTGGGCTATCCCAAGTTGGTCGTTGTGGCTCTGACAGATATCCCTGGCCCGGCTGAAAGCCTCCAGGGCTCGGGACAAATCCCCCTGATCTCTGGCCAATTCCCCCAATCTAGCCACCATATTGGCAATATTTTTCTCGTCCTCTTTTTTTTCAAAAAAATCAAGTGCTTGTTCGTAATGAGTACGAGCTGTTTCTAGAATTCGAGTGTTGCGGTAAACATCTCCCAGCCCAATGGAGGTGAGGGCGCCTCCTTCCGCGTTGCCCAGTTTTCCACAGATGGCCTTGGCTTCTCGCAGGTATTCCTTGGCCTCATCCCACCTTCCCCTCTGCAGGTAAATATCCCCTATCTTGAAGCAGGCATTGGCGATGCCCTCTTCATTGTTGGTGGCGCGAAAGCTCTCCAGATCATCCAGGTGCTTTTTGAGTGACATGTGCTCCTCGCAATACTATTGCAAACAACTGCTCTCTTGTTCCGCCTTTTCGTGCCCAGCAAAGTGTCGCAGGCGCAACCTTTATATTATATATACTGACCGGGGACAACAGCAAATATTGCTGACCCTTTTCCCCGCTTTTTCTATTGACAAAGATCTGGCTCCGGACTATAGAAGAAGAGTGAGTGAATTGATTCACTTATTCATTTTACACTTTCGAGGAGGAAGGTATGAGTGAGGAAGCGAAGCAAGCGATAATTGACTTCATGAAATCGAAGAAGGGGAAGACCAAGCACTACTTCAACGAGCTTTGCAAGGCCGTTCCCGATCTGAAAATGCGCGCGGCCAAGAAAATCATCAATGAGATGGTCAATGACGGCCAGTTGAAATATTGGTCCAGCGGCAGCACTACCTTGTACTTGCTGCCCGAGCACGCGGATGTTGGCAAAGAAGAAGATGGCATGAACTAGCAGGTCATCACCTAAGATTTATTGTCGCCAATCCTGATTGTGCCCCAACCACCGGAAAACCAGTAGTTTGTTGCGGGTAAGGTGATTCACTGTATCTGAGAGAGCAGGGCGATGGCACCTGCAACACAGATCCATCCACGTTGCCCACCCAGTTATTACCTTGATTTTATTTTGATTGACAAAATTCAGCAGACGGTTTATACAAACATAACTCACTGAGTGAATTGATTCACGAATAGCGCTATGGATCGCATTTCCCATTTTTCCCACCTAATTATAAAAGAGCGCAATTATTCTTATTTTATGCGAAATGAAACGCTATGTTATCAAAATAGCAGCTATGAGAGAGGAGGTGAGACCCACCAGATTGAGGTAAATCCAATTTGCCAGACAAAGACCTATTTTCCAACTGTTGTTCAAGGAGGTAAACGGAATGGCATTGAAACACAAGACCCCATTGATAGATGAGCTGGAAAAGGGGCCCTGGCCAAGCTTTATCTCGGACATCAAGCAGGTGGCCGAGAGAAAGCCCATGTGCGAGGACCTCTTGGGCGTGATGGAACAATCCTACATGGATAAAGAGGGACACTGGAAGCACGGCGGCATCGTGGGTGTGCTGGGCTACGGTGGAGGCGTTATCGGCCGCTATTGCGACCGTCCAGACCTCTTCCCAGCAGTGGCTCACTTTCACACTATGCGCGTCAACCAGCCCTCGAGTAAGTTTTACAACACTGACATCCTGAGAAAAATCTGTGAACTGTGGGAAAGGCGCGGCAGTGGTCTCACCAACATGCATGGCTCCACCGGAGACATTATCCTGCTCGGCACTACCACCGATGAGCTCGAGCAGGTCTTTTACGAATTGACCCATAACCTAGATATGGATCTAGGTGGATCAGGCTCCAACCTGCGTACCCCGAGCTGCTGTCTGGGCAAGGCCCGTTGCGAGTGGTCCTGCATCGATACTCAGGCCATCACCACCGACCTTACCAACGAGTACCAGGACGAGCTTCACCGGCCCGCCTTCCCTTACAAGTTCAAGTTCAAAACCTCCGGCTGCCCCAACGATTGTGTGGCCGCCATTGCCCGGGCCGACTGCTCCATCATTGGCACCTGGCGCGATGATATCCGCATCGACCAGGAAGCTGTGCGAGCTTATGCTGCCGGTGAGTTCGCCCCCAACGGCAATGCTCATGGCACAGGACCGAGTGCTCTGGACGTTCAGAAAGAGGTCTGCGACCTTTGTCCCACCCGCTGCATAGATTGGGACGGCAAAAACCTGAAGATTTGGGATGAAAACTGCACCCGCTGCATGCACTGCATCAACGTCATGCCCCGGGCTCTGAGACCAGGAACCGACACCGGTGCTACCATCCTCTGCGGTGCTAAAGCCCCCATCCTCGAGGGTGCTCAGCTTTCCAGCGTCATCATTCCCTTCATCAAGATGGAACCTCCTTATGAGGAATTCAAGGATTTCGTCGACAAGATGTGGGATTGGTGGATGGAAAATGGAAAGAACCGGGAGCGGTTGGGTGAACAGATCCAACGTCTCGGACTCAGGGAATTCCTCAAAGCGCTGGAGCTTGAGCCCGACCCACGCATGATCAACACGCCGCGCTACAACCCCTATATCTTCTACGATCCCGCTGACGTACCTGGAGGATGGGAGATTGACGGAGTAGCTTTCCGCAAGAGACACCAGGCCTAGGAGGTGAACACAATGGCTTTTGATCCAAATGAACCGATGAAAGATCGTATTACCGATATCGGGCCACCGCACTATGAGCAATTTTTCCCGCCTGTAATCAAGGAAAATTACGGCAAATGGAAGTACCACGAGATCCTCGAGCCCGGGGTTCTCGTCCATGTCTCGGAAACCGGCGCTGAAGTTTACACCGTCAGGGT
This sequence comes from Deltaproteobacteria bacterium, assembly GCA_022340745.1. GTDB lineage: Bacteria > Desulfobacterota > Syntrophobacteria > BM002 > BM002 > BM002. The sequence continues at coordinate 4,194 of JAJDNL010000243.1, read as the reverse complement.
CGGTGGCTGCCGTCTCATGAGCGTTGACATCATCCGGGAGATCTGTGAGCTCGCTGACAAACACTGTGATGGTTACGTGCGCTGGACCACCCGAAACAATGTTGAATTCATGGTCGATGACAAGGCCAAGCTGCAGCCGCTCATTGACGACCTGAGGAGCCGTAAGTTCGACGCCGGCAGTAATAAATTCCCCATCGGCGGCACCGGCGCCGGCATCACCAACATCGTCCACACCCAGGGATGGCTCCACTGCCATACCCCGGCCATCGATGCCTCCGGTATCGTCAAGTCTGTCCTGGATGAGCTCTATGACGACTTCTGTGGTATGCGGATGCCGGCTCAGGTGCGAATCGCCCTGGCCTGCTGCCTAAACATGTGTGGCGCTGTGCACTGCTCCGACATCGCCATCCTCGGCGTGCACCGCAAGCCGCCTTTCATTGAGCATGACCGTGTCGGCAAGGTCTGCGAAATCCCGCTGGCCATCGCCGCTTGTCCCACCGCGGCCATCAAACCAGCAAAAGAAGGGGATTTAAAAACAGTATCGGTGAAAAACGAACGCTGCATGTTTTGCGGCAATTGCTACACCATGTGTCCGGCTATGCCCCTGGCAAATGCTGAAGGTGACGGTATTGCCCTCTGGGTGGGCGGCAAGGTCTCCAACGCGCGCTCTGTTCCCGCGTTCTCCAAGCTGGCCGTGCCTTACATCCCCAACGAGCCCCCGCGCTGGCCTACCACGGTCAAAACCATTAAGAAGATCGTGGAAACCTATGCAAGTGACGCTAACCGCTACGAGCGGGTGGGCGAATGGATCGAAAGGATCGGCTGGGAGAAGTTCTTTGAAAAGACCGAACTGGAGTTCCGGCACGAGCACATCGATGACTACCGGCTGGCCATGACCACCTGGAGAACCACAACTCAGTTCAAGTGGTAGGGCAAGCATAAAAACGGTGTCACAAGAAACCTATGGATAACACACGACCCCGCGTGGTCGTTGCAGGACTGCGCGGGGGTTCAGGAAAAACCACCCTTGCCCTTGGATTGATAGCTGCCTGGCAGCAAAGGGAAGGGGAGGTGGTTCCCTTCAAAAAGGGTCCAGATTATATTGATGCAGGCTGGCTGGCGCTGGCCGCTGGCCAGCCCTGTTATAACCTGGATCCATATATGATGAGTGGGGAGCAGATCCTCGACTCGTTCTGGCAGCACTCGCAGCGAGCGCGGGGCGCGGTTATTGAAGGCAATCGTGGCCTTTTCGACGGGATGGACGCTGAAGGCACGTGTAGTACCGCCGAACTGGCCAAATTGCTGCGAGCTCCGGTGCTTCTGGTGGTGGATGGTTCCATGGTCACCCGCACTGCAGCTGCTTCTGTTCTGGGTTGCCAGCATTTCGATCCCGAGGTCTCCATTCAGGGTGTGGTGTTGAACCGAGTGGCTGGCCCTCGGCATGAGAAGATGCTGCGCACCAGCATTGAACGCTATTGCCAGGTACCGGTGGTGGGTGCCATCCCCAAGCTCAAGGAAGACGACTTCCCTGAGCGCCACATGGGTCTGGTAACGGTCGAGGAGCATCCGGAAGCCCGGAAAGCCATTTTGGCGCGGATCCAGATTGTGGAACAATATCTGGATCTGGACAAGGTAATCGCCATTGCCAACCAGGCCCCGCCATTAAACTGGAAACCAGCTTATCCTACCAAAAGGGTAAGCAAGGCCTACCGCCAGCCAGTTATCGGGGTTGTCAAGGATTCTGCCTTTCAGTTCTATTATCCTGAGAATCTGGAAGAGCTGGAAAAGCGGGGAGCCCGGCTGGTGACGGTGAATAGTTTGCAGGACAAAACGCTTCCTGCTCTGGATGCGATTTATATTGGCGGCGGCTTCCCGGAGACACATGCGGAACAGTTAGCTGCCAATGATCAACTGAGGCACGCCCTCAGATCGGCAATTGAAGCAGGGCTGCCGGTCTACGCCGAATGCGGTGGTCTTATGTACTTGGGACGAAGTTTAAAAATAAAATCAAACACTTATCCAATGGTACAGGCTTTGCCCGTAGACTTCCAGCTTGAGAAGAAGCCACAAGGACACGGCTATACCGGGTTGGAGGTGGTGCAAGCGAATCCTTTTTATCCAGTGGGAACCACCTTGAAGGGACATGAGTTTCATTATTCCCGGGTTACCCGCTTCGATCTGAACCCCACATCACTGGCATTTGTCATGAGGAGGGGAACCGGCATCTTGGACGGAAAGGATGGAGTGTGTTATAAGAATATGTTGGCCACCTATTCGCATGTGCACGCCACCGGCACACCAGGATGGGCTGAAGGGTTGATTCGCAAAGCGTTAGCTCATCAACGCGAAGTAAAAGACGATTCTGAAAAGAAAATAAAGGACTTGGACAGCCGGAAGACCAACACTGGGGTTGGTGACGGGGTCCGATAACAAAATTAGGAGGTGAATTTCATGGCAACTGTGGACCACATGGGCAAAACGTTCGAGATTGATGAAGACGGCTTCATCGATTCTTTCGATAGTTGGTGCCCCGAATGGGTTGATTACGTAAAGGCCTCTGAGGGAATTCAGGAACTCACCGAGGAGCATTGGAAGGTCATCCACGTACTTCAGGACTACTACCAGAAGCACGGCATTGCCCCCATGGTGCGAATCCTGACTAAGGTGACCGGCTACAAGCTCAAGTACATCTACGAACTCTTTCCCTCTGGACCGGGCAAAGGTGCCTGCAAGATGGCTGGGCTTCCCAAGCCCACCGGCTGCGTCTAATTCAGTCTTCTTTCTGGATTGGACCCTTCATCGGCAGAAAGAGGAAAGGAAACAGTTCTTCCTTTCCTTTAGAGGAATAGTGTTTGCTTGGGGGTCGGACATGCGGTCCGACCCCTTTTTTATCTGTCTTGGAATGGCGCAGCAAAGGATCATCATCCCTGTCACGACTTTCGCGACAGCTTTGTCAGATATATATAGTCTGATAATGTATATTATGTAAACTTATGAATCCCTCCTAATAAAATCTGCACCGCCCTTCAGTCCGACTTCCAGAACCTCCCTCCTCGTCTTCACCACACAAAAGCATCAGCCCATTCGGAAATTGAATCTTCCATATCGATAATGATCGCTCTACGATCTCCAATAATGTTCGGTGGATAATGTTCACCAGGACACCTTGCCAATCACAACGCAGTTCTCCCCGCCGCTGACTGCAAACGCAGGTAGCGCTGGAACTATTTGGATTTGTCTTACTTTTCTGGCAATACGCTTCTCCCAAGACTAATTCTTACTGCTATAATAAAGACAAGCGATTTTAGATTGTAGAATGCAGCTTTTAGCTTGGAGAATTCAAAATCTCGCCGCGAGGAATGCGTGCAACCTCAATCTGAAATCTACAAACTACAATCACAAATCATACTGCTGGCCCTGAGGGTCAGGCTTTCTAGGATAAATAGAAAGCTTTTTGCTGACTCAGGATATCGCAATAATTGTGCTTCGTTATAATATTGTAATAACTAGAAAATATTTCTATTCTTAATAAGTCGCATTAATATATCTTTAATAGATTTAATTAATATATCTGCGATATCTTTGGAGGCGAGCATATATGGATAAATCAAAACTTGAAGGTCGAATTGAGGCACGAGGTAAGGATTTCTTCACCATCATCAGTGGAGAATCACCTTCCATATTTGACAAAGGCTGGTGGATAGGAAAACTCATGGATTGGTGTATGCGTAATGAGAATTTCAAGGTCCAGCTCTTCCGCTTTGTTGATGTACTTCCCTACCTGACAACGGCGGAGTCCCTCAGCCGCCATATTGAAGAATATTTTGCCAAACAAGATCTGGACATACCGGTTGCGCTCAAATGGGGAGCCAAGGGTGCAGGTCTAGGCGGCAGGATCACCGGCAAGATATTGGCCAAAACTATTCGAACCAACATTGAAAGCATGGCTGCACAATTCATCATTGGCGAGCACATCGGAAAAGCTCTTAAAGTATTGACAATACTAAGGAAAAATAACTTCGCCTTTACTGTCGATATCCTGGGTGAAGCCACTGTTAGCAAAGAAGAGGCTGAACAATATCAACGGAGGTATCTGGAGCTTCTCCAGGGACTGCAACAGGAGGAAAATCGTTGGAAGAGTCTGGGTGAGGCAGAATCGGATCTAGACTGGGGGCACACACCCAAACTCTATGT
>JAJDNL010000222.1 GCA_022340745.1 Deltaproteobacteria bacterium | reverse complement strand
GATTTTTCTTTGAATCGGAGGGCAAGTTGATCGGCAGATATCACTTCGTGCACGGTGTCGGAATCGGGCCCAGGTTTAAGCCCCGCATGTTTCAGTATACGACTAACCATTTTACGATCCACCTGAATTGGCCTTCGGGCTGAGACCCTCCGGGCTATTTCACTATCAGAGATTCCGGGCTCATTGACATATTCCTTAATAATTTCCAGGCGGGTCGCGTCATCTGCCTTCCACGGACCTTTGGGACCAGGTTTATCATCCATAACAGCACGTAGACCTCTCTCCTGGGAGGAAATGAGATAGCGTTCCAAGGTCTCCCGGTCCACCTGAAAACCAGCGCAGAGTTCCCTTAAGCTGGCAATGCCAAGACGAGCCAGCTGGATCATGGTCGCCTTGCGAAACTCCCTGTCGTTTACGCCAAATACAGCATAGAGCTCGCCGTCTTTGAAGACTTCCACCCTACCTTGACGCTCGCGCAGGTATACCCGTGAGTTGATACGTCTTTCGGTGTCATCTTTTGCGAAGTCAAACATATCGGGCATCACGCCACCTCGCTCTTCTACTTTGAGAATATAGCGCAAAAGACACAGAATTACAATGATTTAGTATGAGAGTACTTCAGATTTTAGATTGTAGACTGCAGACTTGGGATGTGAGATATGAGATGTGGGATGGGCTGACCAATTTGCTGCTTACTGCTTACCGCTTACCATTTACGATTTGACCATTCGACTATTCGACCACTCGACGATTTAACGACTTGAACGATTTCTACGGTTTCTACGGTTTCTACGATTTCTACGGTTTCTACGTCTTCTACGATTTTTACTCCCTCTCGAACAACGCTATCACCTTTCCTCTATCCCCGTTTTCACTGGGTGCTTTCTCGACATCCTTCTCTGCCAGACTCTCCTGTTCCGGTGGTGGCTGTTTCGCTGGGGCCATTACCAGCTCAATCACCACTTTCTTACCCCCCATGGTAAAGGAGGCGCCACTCAAATACTCCTCCTTTAAAATCCATGTGACCTCAACCACAGGCACTTGGAGGACCAGCAGGGTGACCTGGTACCAATCTGGCTTGACATCTGGGCCTATGCACTCGATACGGGCAAAAAAGGCCGGGGTATCCTCAACAGTTACCAGTACCAGGTCTCCTTCTTTGGACACTGACCTCTCCACTTTCAGGGCTGACTTTGCGTAAAATCCCAGAAACGACTTCTATGTTCCGCATGGCGCTAAGCGCAGAGCGCAAAGCGAAAAATTTTCAAAATCAAGACTCCCTAAATTTCTACGCTATGCGCCATGCGCTATGCTCTATGCGATTTCACCTGGCCCCAAGGACCAAGTTTGCGATGTTGAATAGAGATATTGGACAACCGAGAGCTGCATGATTACTTTTACAACGCAAGAATATGTAAAGTGCAAAGCACGCCGCATCTCGTTAAAAAATGCCCATAACAGATCTGCGATTGTCTTTGGGAGGAAGTACTTTGCAAAAGAAGAGAAAATTCACTCAAAATATTATTTTAAATATAACACGCGCAGATAGCCCCTTCAAGACGGGCCTAAGACCTGAATCCATTTTAACCAGAAACATAGCCCGGACGTTTGATGAATTACTTGCTACGACCACGAAACTGGGAACCCGCTTGCGGGACTGAGCGGACGCTGAGAAGGCTACTATCTGCAAGTTTTACTTGACAACGACCTAGGAGATTAACTAAAGATTGAAAATTTAGATAGACAGTATCTTAATCTTGTTAACCTCGTTGGCGTCCTGCCATCAGGAGTTACCCGTGTCCGGTAAGATTCAACTTTTTGAAAAAAGATTCGCCATAGGTGCCAATACAGAGGCTGCCATCAGTCTTCTGGAATCTAAGCAAGGCCTCTTTCTTCAGCTGCTAACCCAAAAGGCTGGAGATACAGAAGATGCAGTAGTGGAATCAAAGACGTCTATCCCAGCCGCTCTGCTGCCTGAGTTGAAGAGAGCAATAAATGAAGTGGAGAGGATACTCTCCGATCGTGGTGAATTGGATGATTACGATAACGGCCTGGCTTACCAGCGCAGTAGGAGCAGCATTTTTGCCAACGAGAGTGAGCAAGAATTTGCCCGCATCCTGGATTTCTACAAGATTCGCTGGGACTATGAACCCACAACCTTCCCCATCGCCTGGGATGAGGAAGGCTATGTTCGAGAGTCTTTTACCCCTGATTTTTTTCTTCCTGATTATGGTGTCTTTATCGAGCTCACCACGATGAAACAATCTCTGGTTACGAAAAAAAATAGAAAGGTTCGCCTTTTCGAGCAACATTATCCTGACATGCCGATCAAACTCTTCTACGGTAAAGACTACAAGGCCCTGCTCGCCAAATTTGGGATTCCTGCCTATGATGCCGAGCCAAAAACGCAGAATGACACCGCTAAGCCTGAGTCCTTAGAAGATGATTTGTAAAAGCGGCCCTCCACAAGACCTAAACAATTATGAGGAAAGGTAATGAACAAGGATCCGTTGGGAGATGTATACCTGAGCGCTGATGAGATTCAGGACCGGGTTCAAGAACTGGGCAAACAGATATCTGCTGCTTACCGCGGTAAGGAATTAGTACTCGTAGGCATACTCAAGGGTTCGTTCGTTTTCATGGCAGATCTAGTCAGAAATATTGAAATCCCCCACTCTCTGGATTTCATGGCTATTTCCAGCTACAAGGGAATAGAAGGGTCAACGGAAGCCGTTAAGATATTGAAAGACTTGGACGAGTCTATCACCGGTAAGCACGTACTTATTGTTGAGGACATTATCGACACTGGCCTCACCCTCGGATACCTGATCAGGCATCTGGAAGCGAGAAACCCGGAGGGCATAAATATCTGCACCCTGCTTGACCGTTCTATTCGTCGTATTGTCCCCCTTCCCATCAACTTCACTGGTTTTGACATTCCTGACGTATTTGTGGTGGGCTACGGTATGGACTACCGGCAGCTGTATCGCAACCTGACATCCCTCCATTTGTGCGATATTAAAGCGTAATCGAGAATTAGTTGATGAGAGAATTAGGGAATTAGTCAAATCGTAAATGGTAAACGGTAAATGGTGAACAGTAATGAATTCTACCATTTGACCAATTCTCTAATTACCCAATTTTCTAATTTTCTCATTTCCTATTTGACCATTCCCTGCGTCTTGTAAGGAAACTTGGTGCGTGCTAGACTAATTGGCCGAACGATTGTGACTCTTGGAGCCTTTTATGATTGAATTGATGCCCAGAAATACCCCACGGCTGATTCTTTTTTTCAGTGTTGTTATTTCCCACTTGGTGGTGTTGCATATACCTTCAAGTCAGGCCCAAAAGGGCCCTCCTGCGACCCCGGTGAAAGTAGCCAAGGTGAGCAAAGTGGAGATCGCACCGCAGGTTCAGCTCATCGGCACAGCTCAACCAAAGGTAACCAGCGTAGTGGCCTCGGATATAGAGGGCCTCGTGGAAGAATTTAACGTCAGTGAGGGTGATTTTGTAAAGAAGGGGACCGTTCTCGCCCGGCTGCAGGACAGCCTTCTAAAGATCAACCTCAAAGGCGCCAAGGCCAATAAGGCTGACACTGAAGCCCAACTGCGCAGGGCCCGCACAGACTTGAAACGATCCACTGACTTGCTTGCGAGTGAAACCATTTCTGACAAACAGTACACGGACGATTTGGCCGAGGTCCAATCCTTGGAAGCGCGAGTTCTTCGGCTGGAGGCTGAGATAGAGTACGACCAGGATTCAATCGCCAAGAAAACCATTCGTGCTCCCTTTTCTGGATTTGTCATTAAAGAGCATACTCAGGTTGGTGAGTGGGTGGAAAAGGGCGGTCCTATTGTCACTCTGGCCGACCTCAGTAATATAGAAGTTTTAGTGGATGTTCCAGAGCGCTACATTCCCAGGCTTGTCTTGGGAGGGAATACCCAGGTACAGGTGGATGCTCTGAATCCAGAAAAGTTCACCGGCAAGATTGCTGCCATCATCGCGGTCGGTGATTCTGCCAGTAGAGCCTTTCCGGTCAAGGTCTCGGTTGACAATCCCGATAACCGCATCAAAGGAGGAATGCTCTGCCGGGTCAGCCTTGCCATTGGCAAGCCCAGTTCAGTGTTGGCAGTGCCCAAAGACGCGGTGGTGAACATGGGACAGCAGCACTTGGTGTATGTGGTGCGGGAAGGACTGGCCCAGCCTCTAACAGTGCAACTGGGGGATACTTCAGATAGCATGATCGAAGTTAAGGGGTCGATAGAGGCTGGTATGCAGGTAGTAACCAGAGGCAACGAACGGCTCCGACCGGGTCAGCCGGTAAAGATCATAGAATAACAAATCATGAAGTAAAGGACGATGTCGGGTGTCAGGTGTCAGGTGTCAGGGAGAAAAAACAAAAAAACTGAAACCTGAACACTGAAAACCGAAAACTGAAACCTTAGTCATTGTGATTTGCAATAATGAAATTAGTTGACGCTTCCATTAAGAATCCCATCACCGTGGCCGTAGGGGTTATCCTCCTGGTCATGTTCGGCCTCATCGCCCTATTCCGTATTCCGGTGCAGCTCACACCTAATGTGGACAAAGCCGAGATTACTGTAAACACCATCTGGCCGGGAGCCAGCCCCCAGGAGGTGGAACGAGAGATCGCCGACGAACAGGAGGATGTACTCAAGAGCGTCGAAGGTCTCGTGGAAATGAAGAGTGAGAGTTTTTACGGTCGAGGCACGGTGTCCCTCAAGTTCCAGGTGGGCACCGATCCCGACGCAGCTCTCCTCAAGGTCTCTAACAACCTCAACCAGGTGCCGGAATATCCGGACGAGGCTGAGGAACCTGTACTGGTCTCCTCAGGCAGCGAGCAGAACGCTATCGCCTGGATCATCCTTGAACGGCTTAGCGGTGACAACACCGGCATCGAAACCGAGTACCAATTCGTCAAGGACTTCGTTAAGCCTCGATTTGAAAGGATCCCTGGCGTGGCTGAGTCCGAAATCTACGGTGGCGTCGAACCAGAGATGCAGGTCATCTTTGACCCTAACGAACTGGCGGCCCATCGCATCACCTTAGCCGAAGTCGCTGTCGCCTTGAACCAAGAAAATGAAAACATAAGTGCGGGTGATTTTGACGAGGGTAAGCGCAAGTTCATTGCCCGAACTGTGGGGCAATACCAGTCTCCAAACGACGTGGAAAACGTCGTGATCAAATACATCAATGGTGCCCCCATTTATGTCCGCGACATTGCACAAGTTAAGCTTGGCTACGCCAAACCCACGGCCACAGTTCACGAAAAGAACCGCCCCACAATCGCTGTCAACGCTAAACGCCAGACAGGAGCCAATGTCCTCCAGGTAATGAATGGAGTCCGGGAGGCAATCGCCGAGATGAACGCAGGGCTACTCAAAGAGCGGGGACTGAGGCTGCGCCAGGTTTACGACGAGACCGAGTACATCGAAAGTGCCATTGACCTTGTGCGCCAGAACCTCTTTGTAGGAGGAACCCTGGCAGTGCTGGTGCTCATCCTCTTTTTGCGATCCATCAATAGCACCCTAATCATCGCCACCGCCATCCCTATAAGCGTGGTGGGCACCTTCCTGATGATGACCTTTTTCGGCCGTAATATCAACGTCATCAGCCTGGCGGGACTTGCCTTTGCTGTGGGAATGGTGGTGGACGCGGCCATCGTGGTCTTGGAAAATATAGACCGTCACCGCAGCCTGGGGGAAACCCGAGTTGAGGCCGCCTCTAAAGGTACTACTGAAGTTTGGGGCGCGGTGCTGGCCAGTACCTTGACTACCATGGCAGTATTTATCCCGGTGGTGTATGTGCAAGAAGAGGCCGGTCAGCTGTTCAAGGACATTGCCATTGCCATTAGCTGCGCGGTGGCCCTGAGTTTGATTGTATCAATAACAGTTATCCCCGCCTTTTCCGCCAAAGTTCTCGGCTATTTTCGCGAACGGCGCAAGGCCAAATTGGCAGCCAAGCGGAAGCAACTGAATGCAGTGCCAACCAACCCGGGCTCCGGACCCGGCACCACAAAGGGTTCTGAGTTAGACAATGGACTTCCACCATTGAAAAACCCCATCCGTCTTTTGGACCGTCTTGCCCACATATTCACTGAAGGAGTGGCCAACTTCAACTATAGAGTCACCGGCTCTGTACCTGCTCGGGTGACAATAGTGGTTGCCCTCACCGGATTCTCGCTGGCCATGGCGTTTTTCTTGTCTCCACCTTCCGAATATCTTCCCGAGGGCAATCGTAATTTTGTTTTCAGCCTTCTCCTTCCTCCTCCTGGCTATAATCTAGAAGAACTCGACCAGATTGGTACTGTTATTGTCAACGAACTGGAACCCTATTGGAAGGAAGATGGGAGTGTCGAATACCGAGAACCCCGAATCCGCAATCTCTTCTATGTCGCTCTCGGTCGTATAATGTTCGCCGGTGCCTCCACGCAAAATCCCCTTAGGGCCAGAGAACTGGTTCCTATTTTCAAGAGGGAGCTAAAAAAGATCCCTGGTTTTTATGCCACATCCTATCAGAGCAGTCTTTTTGGCCGCGGTATTAGCTCTGGCAGGACCATTGATGTGGACATTACTGGGCCGGACCTGACGCGCCTCGTACAGTTCGGAGGTCGGATATTCGGTCAAGCCATGCAATTGCTGCCTGGCTCGCAGGTGCGCCCCATTCCGAGTCTCGACCTGGGAAACCCAGAAATTCAAATTACTCCTGATCGGGTGCGAGCCGCCAGCCTGGGACTCGCTGCCCGCGACATCGGCCAGGCTGTGGACACCTTGCTCGACGGCCGTAAAGTAAGTGATTACCAACACGACGGCAAAGAAATCGACCTCACTTTGATGGGTATCTCTTCTTTTACGAACCGAACCCAGGATTTTGAGAACCTCTTATTGAGAACTGCAAACGGTCAACTTGTCACTTTGGGATCGGTGGCAGATGTCCGCTGGGTGGCTGGACCCACTCAGATCAATCACATCGAGCGCCAGAGGGCAATTACTATTCAGGTGCGGCCACCACGTGAGACACCTCTTGAAACCGCCATGCGGACGCTGGAGAATCAGGTCATCGCCCCCCTCAAGAATAGCGGCGAGATCGGCGGCCTTTACAACATCAACCTTGCAGGCACTGCAGACGACCTGGTGGTGACGAGAAAAGCCCTGCAGTGGAATTTCGTTCTAGCCCTGGCCATCACCTACCTGCTTATGGCCGCCCTTTTTGCCAGCTTTCTCTATCCTCTCGTTATCATGTTCAGCGTGCCGCTGGCGGCTGCAGGAGGTTTTGCCGGTCTGTGGCTGGTGAGCCATTTGATTGAGTATCAGTCCCTGGACGTTTTAACTATGCTGGGCTTCATCATTCTCATCGGCACCGTGGTCAACAACGCCATTCTCATCGTCCACCAGAGCTTAAACCACATGAGACATGAAGGAATGGAGCGACGGGAGGCCATTCGTGAGGCGGTGAGAAACCGCATCAGACCCATATTCATGAGCACCACCACCAGTGTGTTTGGTATGCTGCCACTGGTGCTTTTCCGGGGCGCCGGGTCTGAGCTCTATCGTGGTTTGGGTAGTGTGGTGGTTGGTGGTCTTGCCCTTTCTACTATTTTTACTCTCTTTCTGATTCCTGCACTTTTCAGTCTGGTTTTAGACGCACGTTACAAATTAACTGGTAAGATAACCTAAGTCAGCTCACAGCTCACAGACAGTCATTCGAATCGTTGAAGTCGCAAAAGTCGTAGAAACCGTAGAAATCGTAGAATCGTTAAATCGTAAATGGTAAGCGGTAAGCCGTGAGCAGTAAGAGATATT
>JAJDNL010000217.1 GCA_022340745.1 Deltaproteobacteria bacterium | reverse complement strand
ACGGGCCCTATCTGGGGGCAGTGCATTATTTGCTCATGAGGAACAAGTGCCAGAAAATACTGGAAGCCTTGGCGCACAGGCTGGGCCGACTTGTAACGCTTGAGGAGGTTGATGCCATTGAAATTCGGACAGAAAAACATGGCGCTTTCTATCACGTGGCCCGAGCCGATGTGAGCGTTTCAGGGCAGATAGTTTCATTCGCGGTCAACGTGGCTGTATCCGATACAGCCAGAGCCCAATTGGAGCGTGACTTTACCTTCTTGAGACGCTTAACAAATCGATATAATTATAAATTCTTGCCTCAGGTATACTTCAAGGGTGCAGGCATTTATCGGGAGCCTGGTAAGCCACTGAGCTGGCTCCACATGTTTGTGGCGGAGTGGTTCCAGGACTACCATGAATTTCACCTGCATCGAAACCAGGCAGATGGTTCCAGCCGGATGCTTTTGTGGGACCTGGATCGTGGATCACGATATTTGTCTGAACAGCAGTGTATAGCCCTCTACCGGCTGGGGGCGAGAATTCTAACGCTTTACTACAATTGGAATAATTTCAAACAGATATACCCATGGCATCACGCGGCTGGTGATTTTGTTCTGAGGGAAAAGGGAGATGCAGCAGATCTCCGTTTGGTTACAGTGAGGGACTATGCGGCAGTGGTAGATTTCGCTACCGGAAAGAAGGCTGGTAAACTCTTCGCTCTTATACTCTTCTTCCTCCATTTAACGATACAAATGCGAATCGATCGACTGGATGGGGTGGGCGATGTGGTTTGGGCTGAAGATTACTGTCTGGAAGGTGTGGTGCCCGGCTTTTTCGAAGGACTCACAGCAGGGGAGGGGGGGAGCAGGAGAGGGATGCCATCACCGTATGAAATTCATGCCCTGCTCCGGAACTTTACTGGCGAGGAATGGTTGCAGTTCCTGGTTGAATTGCTGGGAATTTACAATTTTTCTCAGGAAGAGCTATCTCTCATCGGTGATCATGGAGATGGACACATAGACCGCTTACAGCAGGTGCTGGCAATGATGGCTCCCGATAGCACCAGGTGAACTATCTGATATAATTAGTCTAAAAGTCTCGAGTTAATCTGTTTTCATTGATGAAAGTGTGTGCAAACTGCAGGGAGTTTCAATTCATTCGTCTTAAATCCAATCATCCTCATCGCTTACAGGTGCAAACCCGCGTCGCATAGTGTTTTCCGTGACCACCCGGGGATCCATGAACTGGAGAAGATAATCAGGCCCACCCGCTTTTGAGCCAACACCGGACATCTTGAACCCTCCGAAAGGCTGGCGTTCCACCAGGGCGCCGGTGATGCCCCTGTTGAGATAAAGGTTACCCACCTTGAACTCCCTCCGGGCTTGTCCCAGATGCTTTGGACTGCGGCTGAAAACACCACCAGTAAGTGCAAACCGGGTGGAGTTGGCCACCTCGATGGCCTCATCAAAGGTTTTGACTTTGATGAGGGAGAGTACTGGTCCGAAGATTTCCTCTTGCGCCAGACGATGTTTAGGCTTGATGTCGGAAAAAATAGTCAAGGGAACATAATACCCTTGATCTGGAACTACCCGAGATAGCAGAAGATTGCCTTCTTTCTTGCCGATTTCGATATACTCCAAGATTTTCTCTTGAGCTACCTGATCAACGACTGGTCCCATATAGTTGGCTGGATCCTCGGCCGGACCAATCTGCACTGAATTGGCTGCCTCAACGAACCGACGGACAAACCTGTCATAAATTGATTCCAGGACGATAACTCTAGAGCAGGCTGAACACTTTTGACCCTGGAAGCCAAAAGCAGAGTGGAGTAGGTGGACAACCGCTTCATCCAGATCAGCATCATCGTCAACAATGATGGCATTCTTGCCACCCATTTCTGCGATAACCTTTTTTACACCTGTTTGATTGGTTTGGACCTTACTGGCCCGTTCCAGAATGCGCAGACCAATGTCCATGGAACCGGTGAAGGCGATAAGGCTGATGTCAGGATGCTCCACAAGATAGTCACCAATGACGCTGCCACGTCCTGGAGTGTAGTTGAACACGCCTTTGGGTAGCCCGGCCTCATTGAAAATCTCGGCCAAAGTAAAGCCAACAACCGGAGAAAGGCCAGAGGGCTTGTAAAGTACGCAGTTACCAGCCACAATTGCCGCTGCAGACATACCGCAGCTTATGGCCAGCGGAAAATTCCAGGGAGCGATGACCGCGGCCAAGCCTTTCGGTTGATAGAAATAGTGGTTCAGTTCCCCAGGGGCTGTTCCCATCCTAGTCTCGCTACCGAGACGGATCATCTCTCTAGCGTAATACTCAAGGAAATCAATTGCTTCTCCGACATCAGCATAAGCTTGATCCCACTGTTTTCCCACTTCTAACACCTGCCAGGCTGCCAGATTGTAGATTTGATTGCGGGCGATGTCTGCAGCCCGGAAAAGGTAGTGGGCCCTGTCCTTGGGCAAAGTGTCCCGCCAGCCTGGAAAGCCTTTTTGGGCAGAGGCAATAGCGGAGTCGATCTCTTGTATGCCAGCCTGGCAGACGTGGCCCACAATTTCTTCAGGCCTGGCGGGATTAACTGAGGGCAGGGTATCCTCGGTTTTCATCTCTTTGCCCCCGATTAGGAGGGGAAAAGTACGCCCGAGCTTGGCGCGAACTTGAGCAATTGCCTCAGGAAAAGCCGACCTAACCTCCGGCCTGGTGAAGTCCACAGAGGGCTCGTTGGTGAAAGGAGGAGGGCTGTGGCCCGTTGAGGCTTGGAGTTCAGTAGTTGGGGTGGCCCCTGTTTTTTCTATTCGTTTTTCCAATATCTTAGCCGGGTCCTCCAAAAGTGTATTCATGTCCACATTTTCGACAAAGCTCTGGCGCAAAAAGGACTCGTTGGCAGTGTTCTCCAGGAGGCGTCGCACCAGATAGGCCATGCCAGGCAAAAGTTCTCCGTAAGGGCAATAGAGCCGCACGCGTTTGGCAACCTTAGCAAGCGCTTTTTGAACCGGTTCTGCCATACCGTAGAGAAGCTGAAACTCATACCGGTTCTCTGGAACCTTGAGAGCGCTTGCCATCTCCAAGACCGCGGAGATACTACGGATATTATGAGAACCGCATGCCAGGTGGCAAATATCATGGTTCTGCAAAATTTTCTGCGCCTGGCGTTCAAAGGCGGCATCGGTTTCAGCCTTCATGGTATAGACTGGCATGTCCCAGCCATTTTGTTTGGCGGTAACCGTCTCGTAGTCCCAATATGCCCCCTTCACCAGACGAATAGAGAAGGGGAGGCCCTCAGCTTTCGCCCATCCCAGGAGGTCTTCCAAATCCTGGTCCGTGTCACGCAGATAGCTTTGGAGTACTATTCCCAAGTGCGGGTAATCCCTGAACTCAGGAGAGGACCGCAACCTTCGAAACACCTCTAGGGTCATGTCCTTGTAGATGTACTGTTCCATGTCTATACGAACAAATGCTCCTATATCCTTAGATTTACGGATAATTGACTCAAATCGTTCACAAATAGCTTTAACTGAGCCCTCGAAG
>JAJDNL010000214.1 GCA_022340745.1 Deltaproteobacteria bacterium | reverse complement strand
TGGGAATTCAGGCTGTCCTTCCAAAACAAAAACCTCTTTACCATTTCACATTTCAAAACCAAAGAATTTAGTAGTCAGTAGCCAGGTGTCAGGTGTAAATGATAATTCGTTATCGAGCTCTATTATCTCAATTTCGCAATTCCAACTTCGCAATTCGAAATTTTTCCCTATGCTCTTTCAAATCCGCAATCTACAATCAAAAATCTACAATCTTACCTCTCCCTTCCGAGCTGGCCACTACTCCCTCCAAGGACTCAGTGACTTCCACTCCATCACCAATGATACTGTCTTGGATCGAGCAACCTCTTCCAATGGTAACCTGTTCCCAGATAATACTCCTCTGAATACCAACGCCATGCTCTACTTCACATTCTGCCCCGATGCAGACCATGCCATCGAGATGAACTCCTGAGCCAAGACGAGCAGATTCATGCACCACTACCTTGCCGTCAACCTGAAGTCCCGGCACCGGAGTTCTTGACATTCTGAAAAGCTCCTCATGCATCTGGAGATAGCCGCTCAGGCTCCCCAGCTCTCGCCAGAACTCATCCTGGACCACATGAGCCATTACCTTTTCTCCACTGGCAATGAGTTGGAGGTAACAATCAATGATGGACGAGGGGACGCCAACCTGAATCCCAGCGAGCACCCTGCGCTCCAGCACGTGAATTCCGGTGAAAGCCAGGTGCTGTTCAGAGCCACCGCTGAAAGCCAGAATACGGCCGTCATTAGCCACCTGTACCCCATTAAAAAGCGGCTCATCTTTCAGAACCAGTGTTACGGCAGCACCAGAGTCCTCATGACTACGAAGCACCCCCTGGAGATCAATTGCGCTGAGGATATCCCCATTGATAACCACAAAAGGACGCTGATCCCAGAAATCCATAACATTGCGAATGCCGCCACCTGTGCCCAACAATGTCTTTTCGATCCGTAGGTGCACCGGAATGGGAAAATCCGAACTCTCAACATATGCTATCAGCTTTTCACTGAGATGATAGGTGTTGACTATCACCTCCTCTGCACCGCCTGAGGAAAGATAGGCAACCAGCCAATCCAGCAACGGTCGATTCTGCACTGGAACCAGCACCTTTGGTCTGTTCAGTGTCAGGGGTTGGAGTCGCGTTGCCAAACCAGCAGCCAAAATCATTGCCTTAAAAGATTTCATCTCTCACCGAAAAGCGGGGAAATACTGCTGCAACAAAATTCCAGCAGCCACTCTCATGCCCGCCCAGAAGTGGATATTTCAATCTAATCACTGGACAAACCAGGGTATATATATCATGATCCTCTGGGTCATATAGCAGATGTTGTCCACGGGAGCAAATGTGCAAACCAGTGATGAGGGTTGGCCCTGTCTGGCAAAGAATATACGACCAGAGCACACGATGTGGTGCTGGAGTTGTGGAGTGCAGAGATTTTAGATTGTAGAGTGTAGATTTGAGATTTAAGGGCTCACAATCTGGTGGCCAGGAATGGTTTCAGCTCAATCTGCAATCAGCAATCTAAAATCATACATTTCACCTACTCCAATACTTCCTGAAATGTCCTGCTCTATGAAGCCGAAGATCTTGTAACATACCCTGGCAGCCAGTAAGAACGAGGTTTTTCTAGGATGGATATTGGTAAACGACTCGGTGAACTGTTAATGGTAGGCTTTATGGGTCAGGAGATGACTGCCGATCTCGCCGCCCACATCCGCGATTTACAGCCAGCAGGTCTCATATTTTTTAGCAGAAATATTAGCGCCCCTGAGCAGCTGGCTCAGCTAACCTATGATCTTCAGACTCTTGCCTTACAAGAACTCGGACGTCCCCTTTTGCTGGCTGTGGATCAAGAAGGGGGCTCTGTAGCCAGGATGGGACCACCGTTCAGCCAAATTCCGGATGCTGTGAGCTTGGGAAGAAGTGGCTGTGAGTCGGTGCGCCATTACTCACGGCTCACCGCCCGTGAGATGTTCCGGGTGGGTTTGAATCTTAATTTGGCACCGGTTCTGGATGTCAACAGCTCAGGTGCAGCTGGAGTAATGGCGCGAAGGTGCTTCGGAGATGACCCCGCCCTGGTGACTCAATGCGGTATTGCGGCCATCAGCGCAACTCAGGATGAAAACATAATGGCAACTGCCAAACACTTTCCTGGACTGGGGCGGGCCCACAATGATCCACACCACGACCTCCCAGTGGTATCAGCTGAGGGAGAAGAACTCGAGCGCATTGATCTCCCTCCCTTCAGCGCTGCCATTCAGGCAGATGTGGCCTGTGTGATGACCTCTCACACCCTCTACCCGGCGCTTGATCCTGAGAACCCCGGCACTTTTTCTTCCACCATTCTCCGCAACCTATTGCGGGCTCAACTGGGCTTTGATGGTGTGCTCATCACCGATGACTTGGAAATGGGGGCGGTTGCTGAGCGATATTCCCAGGAGGATGCTCCAATTGCGGCTTTACAGGCCGGTGCTGATCTCTTGTTGGTTTGTAACGATTTAAAAAAGATGCATCTGACAGCTGAAGTCGTTTTGGATGGTCTGAATCGTGGGGTGCTCGATCCGCAGGATTTGGCTCTCTCTCTCACCAGGGTTGCAAAGCTTAGAAAGACCTATGTAGACCCCCCACACTTGGCTGATGTGGCCACTGTGGCCACTTACTTCTCCACCTGATTTCCCCCAGGTTATGTGCTGGCTTCACCGTCTGTTATTTCGTCAGTTTCCGCGCTCATATCTTCGCTTTCGGCGAATTCTTCTTTGGCTCTTACCAGCAGATCGGCCACACTCAGATCTTCAACTCCCTCTCTTCCCTGCTCGCGGACGAGGCTGAGAATTTCTTCTATAATATCCCCGAAGCCGTCCGGGGCCGTGGTGCCCTCGATGGATGTCCTCTCTTCGAGTCCTTCCACCAGATCAAAAATCATGAGGTGCTTCAGATCTATTGCCGGCAGCACTTCAAACCCATTCTCCCCACTCGCCTTGAGCGCTCCTAGATTCTCTAGACGCTCGGTGATCGCTCTGGTCTCCTCCGCCGGTATTTGCATTCTTTCGGCCAGCTCCATTATTGTTGGCGGCGGTTTACCCTCCTCGAAACATCTACCAACCAAAAGGAGTAACTGCAGTCCCCAATAGCTCTTATTTCCGGTGGGCTGGGCTCGCCACCGCCGTCTTAAACGGAATTTTGCTAGATTCTGGTGGGCGAAAGCGATCTCTGCTCCCAACAGTAAGATGATCCAGCTGACAAAGATCCATATGAGGAGTACGGGGAGTTGTGACAGGGCGCCATAGATGGCACCATAGGTTTGAAAACCAAACTGATAGTGAATATAGGCCCACTGCGAGATCTGCCAGAGGGTTCCGCCTATGATCCCGCCGGCGGAGGCGGAGATTGGGTTCACCCGCGTGTTGGGCATGAAAAGATAAACAAAGGAGAAGGCCAACCACATCACGAAAAATGGTGCCAACTTCAGCACATAGACATAAAGCCGGCCCAAGAAGTCTATGGACAAAAATCCCTGGGTTACAAGATGACTTTTTACAAAAGTCGTCAGACTGAGAGCCACAAACATGGCTACTGGCAGGATCACCACCAAACCCAGATAATCGCTGCATTTTCTCAGCCAGGGTCTGCCGCGATCCACTTCCCAGATCTGGTTGAAGGCCATTTCAATGTTGGTCAGTACCAGAATCATGGTAATGAAAAGAAAGGTTATTCCCAGAGTACCGAGTGAACCCACATGGATACGGGAGACGTATTTCATAATGTATTCGGTGACCGGATGGGAGCCACCTGTGAGTCTCTCGAGGATGAAGGGTTCCAGGGCCCGCTGCACCCCCAGTCCTTTCAACAGGGCGAACATAAGAGCCAGAAGAGGCACCAGAGTGAGCAGTGTGGTATAGGTGAGACCGGAAGCTCGCAGCAAACTGTTGTCCCGCCAGAACTCTTGCCAAACGTAGACCGTAAGCTGCAATTGCTTATAAAGGAAGCTTTTGAACCGTGGCAGTTTATCAATCTCAACCAACCATATGTCGGTGCCAAAAAATCTTCGCATACGATTGGACATCGTACCTCCTCGCTCATCTGTATCTTACTTTGAAAGTCTGTCTTTGGACAAGCAAGAATTCTGCCAACCTTTTGGCTCAACCCCGCTCAAACACGACTATCCAACAATTGGAGCCTACTGTGTGTCCGTTCCATCGGCTGCGCTCACCCTCATGGTGCCTACCCACACCGAGGAAAAACGCGTCAGAGCGCGGTAGCGGGATGATTACCCAAGCGAAGCAGTTCTTGCCGGGTTGGGTATGCACCATTAGGGTTTACTACCATCCGACAATGTGGTCTGCCAATTGAAGCTCCCTGCAGTCCGCCTGCGGCGGCCAGGGAGTCTTCGAAATGTAAGGTGCATAGATCATTTTATTGTAGTTCGCTCGCTCACCCCAGTCCGCTCTTGCGGACTGAGGGTTGCACTCGCTAGAGCATTTTCATGCTTGTTCTTCTAGCTCCCTGTGGTAGAATCGTGGCAGCTTGAAGGGAGGAGAATATGGCAGCACTGAATCGCGTACTTCTGATCGGCAATTTGGGAGCAGATCCGGAATTGAGTTACACCCCCAGCGGCACCGCCAAGGCTACCATGAGACTGGCCACCCACGAGGTTTGGACCAACAAAAGTGGGGAAAAGGGAGAGCGCACCGAATGGCATCGGCTGATTGCCTGGGGAAGGCTGGCGGAAATTTGTGGTGAGTACTTGACCAAGGGCAGGCAGATATTCATCGAGGGACGACTGCAAACCCGTTCCTGGGAAGACCGCGACGGCAACAAGCGCTGGACCACCGAGATCGTTGCCTCCAATATGCAAATGCTCGGCAGTCCCCGGGGAGCCCCCACTGAAGCGGAGTTACCCCCGGTTGGGACGGAAGTGCCTGACATGCCGGAGCCGGACGACGATATTCCTTTCTAACTCCCCCGAGCTGTTAGATTTTAGCTACGACAAATACGGCTTGGCGTAGGTCGCTGAGTAGCGACCATTCTGGTCTCATATCTTTCTCGCCTGCAGGCCCGTTCACTCTTCGTCTTGATTCACATATTGCTGGGGAAAGATACGTTCAGGTAGGATAGGGTCTGATCTGGCACCACATTTACGCCAGGTTGGTCATTCTACTGTTTACGATTTGATTCGCTATGCTTGAGAGAGTTTACACCTCCTCCTGCTTCTCTTCGATCTTCGCTTTTTCGTCTTTTGTCTCCACCTCATCCGTACCCGAAGAAGCTTTCCTAAAATTCTTGATTCCTTTCCCGAGCCCCGCTCCAATCTCAGGCAACTTCCCGGCACCAAAAATTATTAATATAATTACTAGGATTACCAGCAATTCTGGCATGCCGATTCCGCCAATCATATCGCGCTCCTTCTATAAACTGGGCAGGTCCATCTGCCCAGCGTTGGTCACAAATGGTAACGATTGAAGCTCCCTTGGTATGCCTATGGCGGACAGTCCGCCTTCGGCGGATTCAAAATGTAAGGTATCAATCCTTTTTACTGTAATTCACTCGCTGAAGCACTTTCAAAAGCAGTCATCCTAGGATCGTCACCCTGCCTGTTTCTGCCTACCAGTTCCTACCACAAACCTTCAAACTCATGCAATAGCTTGATGAACTCTTTGGAGTTGCGATAGTGTTCAAGGGACTTCTGGTGTTCTAACCAGGTGCGCCACACTTCCATCCACTCTTGGTTATGCCAGTAATGCCCAACCGCCAATTCTCCTCGGCTCAGCTTCTGGTAGGCCTCATATTCCTCTCCACAGCCAGAGCACAGCGGGTGAGACAAAACAGAGTGGTGTCGTTCATCAGATTCCTCAATTTGCGTACCACACCTGGAACATTTGATCTGACACCGGGCACATTGAAGGATTTTTCTCAGCACCTCGATCTTTTCGTCTTGTAGCGCATCCTTTTTCTCGCTAAGGTGCTGCTGGCGCCGCTTCTCCAATTCGATTATATCTGCCACCCTCGCCCTCCGACTTCTGGTTTCGGACTAAGCCTTTAGAGTTTATATTAATTTCACCCTATCATGACATCTTATCCGAATCAAGTGATAGCTGATCCTCTTCCTCCTCCGTCTCGGATCGATCCAGATCCAGTTGGAACAATTTACGGGCAACATCTAGATAATACTCTTTGCGCTCCCTGTTACTTGTTCGTTTGAGGAAGAGAATGGGATCATGGAGCAATTTCTTAACCACGGACTGCGTCAGTACTTCAATGGCATCAACCGCCTCATCCGAAAGAGACCCGAGTTGGCTGAGAGTTTTGCGAACCTCTGCCTCCCGGACCTGCTCGGCTTTCTCCCGCAGGGAAACGATGGTGGGAACAACCTCCAAGGTCCGAAGCCAACCGTCAAACTTCAGCGCCTCTGCAGCAATAATGTGCTCCGCCCGAGTCGCCTCTTTGAGACGCTCAGCCTGATTCATCTCAACAATACCTTGCAGATCGTCAATATTGTAGAGATATACATTGTCAATGCGGTTGACCTCTGGATCAATATCCCGGGGCACAGCAATGTCTATAAAAAACAACGGTCGATTCCTCCGGGCTCTCATCCGCTGTCTTACTTGCTTAGCATTCAAAATAGGTTCTGGCGAACCAGTTGAGCTGACAATGATGTCAACCCGTCTCAGCTCCTCGGCCAACTCATCCCAGCCCACCGTAGTTCCATTGAATCTCTTGGCCAAAGCCAAGGCTCTTTCCAGAGTGCGGTTGGCCACCACAATCCGCTCAACACCATTGGAGAGAAGGTATTCAGCAGCCAGTTCAGCCATCTCGCCAGCACCAATGAGAAGAGCTATTCTCCCTTGCAGCTCCCGGAAAATCTTCTTGGCAAGCTCTACTGCCGCATAACTGATGGAGACAGCGCTGCTGCCAATTCGAGTCTCAGTCCGCACTCGTTTCGCCACCGAAAAAGATTTGTGCAGAAGTCTGTTGAGGATTACCCCAGACGTTTTTGCCTCCGTAGCCTGGCGATAAGCGTCTTTGATCTGGCCGAGTATCTGAGGTTCGCCCACCACCATTGAGTCCAGGCTACAGGCAACGCGATACAGGTGCTTCACTGCGTCCTGGTCAATGTAGGTGTAAAGATAGGGTTTCAGCGCCGCACCCGTCTGGCCGTAGATATTCGACAGCAAACCCACCACAGCACTGATCCCCTCGTCAAGTCTCGGAGTTGTAAAGAGCACCTCCATCCGGTTGCAGGTGGATAGGTAGAAGGATTCCCGCAAAGCACGCATCTGGGTTAGATTCATGAGCGGTCCGCTGGTATCTACGCAGACAACGGCAAACTTCTCCCGGATTTCCACCGGGGCTGTCTTGTGATTTAGACCTATGAGGACAATCCGATCCATACCACTCCACTAACCAAGTTTAAAGCTATGGTGAACTTCAAGGATCATACTCGTCCCGACAAAGGTTACCAAGATGGCACTGAAGCCGACAATCGCCATGATGGCTGCCCTTCTGCCGCGCCAGCCCACAGCCAAACGTTCATGCAGTAGTACAGCATAGATCAACCAGGTAACCACAGAAAGGATCTCCTTGGGGTCCCAGTGCCAGTAGGACTGCCAGACGGCTCCAGCATAAACGAAGCCGGAAATAAGTCCGATGGTGATCAACGGGAAACCAAAGGTCAAGCAGACGTAGTTGAGCGAATCAAGCACCTCCAAAGAAGGCAGGCGGCGATAGAGGAGCCCGAAGTTCTTGCTCTTGATTTGGCGTTCCTGGAGGAGGTACATAATCCCGGCGCAGAATGCCAGCGCAAATATGGCCATACCGATAAACATGGTTGCCACGTGTAGGGTAAGCCAAAAGCTCTTGAATAGCTGACTGTTGGGAATTACTCGGCCGGGAATCGCTGAGGAAAGCAGCATGAACACTACTGCCAACGGTGACACAAACGTACCCAAGATGCGAATGTTGAATTTTAATTGGAAAGCGAGATAGCTACCCACGATGGCCCAGGCGAATAGCGAAAAAGTCTGGGGCAAAGTGGTTACAGGCATCTGATGTATTTGGCCCACTAGTACTGCCAACCCGATGGTATGACTTAGAAATCCTGCCAGGAGGAACCCGTAGGCAATGCGGTGAATTGCCTTCTCCGTTCGAATTACATAGATGAGATAGCCCACCGTCCCCACTGCATAGAGCAGGGTGGTAATTACTGAAAAGAGAAGAAGGGACTCCTTCACCAGCTGAGCTCCAACTTTTTGAGTGAATAGTCCGGTCCCAGAACTGTTCCCAAAATGCGGTCCACACCTTCGTAATCACGCCGCCGCACCAGTTCGAGCAACGGCGACTGCACCAGTTGATCAAAGCGCTCTTTGTTAGCTTGGGAGTCAAGGCTATCCTTAAGCAGCCGCTCCCGTATTGCTCCCATGAGTTCCAGAAAGTCGGAGTATTCCATGCCAAAACGCTGCTCCAAGTCCTGGCGAAGCTGGCGCGCCAGGGCGGGGCTCTTGCCTGAGGTGGAGATGGCCACGGTCAATGCACCACGCTGGACCAAGGCTGGAAGGATAAAATTTCCCTCTTGCGGATAGTCCACCACGTTGCAAAGCACTCCTCTTCTCTCTGCGTCTTGAGCTATGCGGCAGTTGAGCTCCAGATCATCAGTGGCAGCGATTACCAGAAAACACCCTTGAAGCTGACGCTCTTCATAATGATTACCCTTCAGCTCCACATCTCCCTGTTGGATTTTTTCCGCAAGCCACGCCACAACCTCAGGGGAAACAACCCCCACCGAACCACCGCAATCAAGTAAAGTCTTGACTTTCCGCGCCCCCACCTCTCCACCGCCCACCACCAAACAGGCCCGGCCCTCAACATCGAGGAAGATAGGGTAATAACTCACAAGCAAAAACTCAGAAATATTAGAAATTGTTGAATGAAGGGAGGATTGCCGATAGAGGTACCTCCTACCACGCTCGGATCGCTGGACTCAAGCGCGCGAAAATAAGACACTGTGCCTGAATCAAGACAATGTCAAGCCTATCAATTCTATCAAGGCAAATCAAGCGGAGAAATCCAAGTACTGTGCTTGACGAGGGCTGCCAATCCTTCTAACATACTCGAAAAATCTAACCAGCCTGGATTGGTGATGCTGCGCTCTCTCATATTTTATCTTGTCTTGTTTTTTGCTACCATCCTTTGTGGCACTGCCGCCATGGTTTCGGCGCTTATAAGTCGTCGGGGTAATCTTTCGCACCTCATAGCCAGACTCTGGGGCCGGATATTGCTGTTTGCAGCTGGGGTGAAGGTCAGAGTGGAGGGACTGCAAAACGTTGCCCCCGATCACGCTTACGTGTTTGCGGCCAATCACCAGAGCCTATTTGACATCTTCGTACTCCTCGCCCATCTCCCCACCCAGTTTCGCTGGCTCGCCAAAAAAGAGCTTTTTCGTCTTCCTTTTCTCGGGGCGGGTATGAAGGGCGCTGGCTACATCCCCATTGACCGAAGCAACCGCAGAGAGGCCTTCAGGAGCATTGATCTGGCAGCAGCCCGGGTACGTGAGGGGACTTCCATTGTCATTTTCCCTGAGGGCACCAGGACTGTAGACGGAACGCTTCAGTCCTTCAAAAAAGGAGGGTTTCACCTTGCCATCAAATCCAGACGCCCCATTGTTCCCGTAAGCATCAGCGGCACTTTTGCGATTCTGCCAAAAGAAGGGTTCAGGATTAGGCCTCAGACTGTGCTGATTTACGTTGGCGATCCCGTACCCACCGAGAACATTAGTGTTCGAGACAGAGATTGGCTGATCTCCGAAATCCGGAAGCGAATTCGAGAGAGGCTGCCGCCGGCGGAACAAGGGGAGCCTGAACCGACGAGCCCGGATATTTCATGAGTGCAAAGAATCCTGGCTAGAGGACCCTGCTTTGGGCTGCTCCTTTGACGCACAGTGCAAAGCGCTTGGCGTAGAGCGAAATCTAAGGTAATTACAAGGGATCTATATCTCCCCCTTGAGTAACGCAGAGTACCTATCTCACCTTAATCGCAACTTTGCATTCGAAAGACAACAAGCCACCATGATGTCCATCTTTTCATACATTGTTTCTTTCGCTTCGTCGTAACGCTATGCTCTGCGCGTCGTGCGCTTTGTGTAGTAGTTGACACCGAATGGAACCTCTAGTATGAAGGGTGAAAAATTGTCTGATTCCAAGGCTGACAGGAATATCAGGTTTCACTTCAAGTCAAGCGAAAGTGGACAAAACAGGCAAGCGAACCAATGTTTCCCAAACTCGACCGCAGAGCGAAAGAAATAACCACACTATGCCTTTTTGGACTGGCGGTGTTGTTACTGCTCAGCCTGGTAACCTACAATAGTAGTGACCCAACCCTCTTTACTGCCTCCAGTGGCCAACGTCCTGTTCAAAATGCGGTGGGTATTGTCGGTGCTAATCTTGCGGCAATCCTTTTGGTCGCTGTAGGAGTGAGCGCCTATTGGCTACCCACCTTTTTTCTGTTTGGAGCCCTCGGACTTTTTCTGCCGCGGGCAATTTCACGCCCACTATTACTCGCCACCGGTTGCACCCTGCTCGTCATTGCCTCGAGCGGTTTGGCTGGGCTTTATTGGCCCGCACTTCAGCTCTGGGGCGAACCCTTGCCGGGAAGCGGCGGCATATTGGGTTTGGTTCTGAAGAAGTATTTGCAATACTATCTCAAGCCAACGGGTGCCTACCTCCTACTCTGGTTGATTGCTATCGTGGCCATCCTTCTGGCAACCCCCATTTCCCTCGCCCGCACCGCTTCTGCCCTGAATGCAGGTTTCACCAGACTCTGGCAGGCTCTGCAAGACTTGAAAAATCAGCGCCTTAAGAAAAAGCGAAGAAAGACTGAGACCAGGGCTCCAGTGGTGAAAAGCCAAAAAGAGAAGAAGCGCGAGGTCCCTGAACAGAAACAGGCACAGTTCCAGTTCATGGCGGTCGAAGGCGAATTCCGGCTGCCGGATATCGACCTGCTGGATGCGGTGGATCAAGCGGACGACATTCCGGACCAGGAAAGCCTGTTGATGAACTCCAGAATTCTGGAAAAGAAACTCGCCGACTTCGGGGTGGCAGGAGAAGTTACTGAGGTTTCTCCCGGACCGGTGATCACTATGTATGAATATAAACCAGCACCAGGTGTAAAAATAAGCAAGATAGTTGGTCTGGCCGACGATTTGTCCTTAGCCTTGAAAGCAGCAAGCATCCGCATTGTAGCGCCAATACCCCAGAAAGGAACACTCGGTATTGAGATCCCCAATGTCAGTCGTCAGTCGGTGGTTATTCGAGATGTCGTCGATGACCTTGTTTTCAGTAAGAAGAAAGGGCGACTGCTTTTAGCTCTCGGTAAAGACATAACAGGCAAACCCATGGTAACCGATCTGGCCAAAATGCCCCACCTGCTTATCGCCGGTGCCACTGGCGCGGGAAAAAGTGTTTGCCTCAACGCCATTATCATTAGCCTCCTCTATCAGGCCACCCCCGATGAAGTCCGCCTCTTGCTCATCGATCCCAAGCGCATTGAACTCACGGCCTACGAGGGCATACCACACCTGCTCCATCCTGTGGTCACTGATCCCAAGAAGGCCAATATTGGCCT
>JAJDNL010000198.1 GCA_022340745.1 Deltaproteobacteria bacterium | reverse complement strand
GGCATAGGGCATAGGGCATAGGGCATGGGGCATAGAGTATGGAGGTAAATCCGAAATCCTAATATCGAAACCGGGGTTCCGCCCAGAGGGTGGGGACTCAGAAGGAGAAATCCGAAAGAAATGGAAAACTGGATGTGAGATGTGAGATACTGAATCCCACAAGAAATGTTGAGGCTCGCATCACACATCCCACATCAATTACTTAGGATTTGGAATTTGATGGTCAGTCTGCCTTCTGACCGCTGTCTTCACCTACCGGGTGATCAGCATAATTGCGCCCATGACAATGAAGAGAATGCCGGCGACGAGTTTTATTATATGGGGAGGGAAGCACCTGGCGAGAAAGGCACCCAACAACACAGCCAAAAAAGCGCTGGTAACTAGAGCCAAGGAGGCACCCAAGAATACGGCCAACCGTGACTGGCTATCAGCTGAGAGGCAGAGAGCTGCGAATTGAGTTTTGTCCCCTAGCTCTGCTAGAAAGATAAGGCTAAAAGTGGTCAGAAGTGTTTTGATGTCCAATTTACCCTCCTAAGAGACTTCTTGCTTTCCTGCTGTAAAAACCTTTCCATGGATTGAAAATGCTCCAGCTCGCCCTGTAGAATTCCGCTACGCGGACCCGCCGAAGGCGGGATTCAACAGGGCAAACGCATTCCCCACAGACCGCCTGAGGCGGAGGGGATTGCGAGCGAACTACAATAAACCGGAATAAATACCTTACATTTCGAATCCGCCTAAGGCGGACTACAGGGAGCTTTAATACGAGTAAAAGGTGATGAGGGTACCATCTATAGGTGAGGAAAAGGTCAAAAGTCAACGATTCTTTTCCTGTCAGAATTTAGTAAGATACATAAAAGCCAATGAGGAAACTTTCAATATTCTTGTCAGCGGCACCTCCTATGTCCTGAGCAGACCTGAACTGTTCGAATCCCACTTTAATGTTGGCGTTGTGTCCTTTAATGAAATAGCTCAACCCAACTCTCCAGGCGCTCCAGCTTCCCACATCATCGGAGGCGTCACTGTACCAGCTCTCGTAGAATGCCCAGGGTTGCAGGTGCAGATTGTTGATGAAGTAGCCACTCTGAACATAAAAGCCCTGCCCCTCGGTTTCCTGACCGTTCTTGGGAGGGCCGCTGGCTGAATCTCGTAAAGCCCTCGAATTATCGAGATTGAGGTTGCTATAACCCGCCTCGATGGTTGCACTGCCGGGACCCACAGGAAGGTCAGCAAAAGCATCGAATGAGTAGAAGATGTAGTTGACGTTGTCATCATCAATGAGATCACGGGCAATTCTTTGCTGGGAATCAATTGAGACGCCGATTCCGATGGTCTTTTTTTGCCCCAGGTAGGTGGAGAGATTGTAATAGTTTGGTTCAGGATCCAGAAAGTTAATCTGCAGCCTGGCGGCGACGCGCTCTTTGTCGTCATCATCATTCATGAACTGAATGCCATTGTAGGCGCCCACGTAGTATTTGGCATGCACCATCTCATTCAATGAGAAAGACCCGAAAAATGTCCCCCCGATGTCACGCAGGTTCGCATCCCCCTCGAGGTCCAGGTTGCCATCTTCAAAGGCAGTGGTGTTGAATACAGCACCTCCATTTAGTCCCCAGGTGAGGCTGTAGCCGGTGATGCCGGGATGATCGATGGCCATCAGTGCGGCGGAACTGGTAAGGTGCTGCCGGCTGGAAGGCACCATGAGTTCGCCCATCATGATCTGTGCTAGGTCGTGTAGGTGGAGATTGATGTAAGAATCAATCAGGTTTACATCAGTAGGCTCGTTGTCCGTACCGGGCTCGTCATTATTGCCTACCTGAAGAAAAAATTTGACCCACTTGGTAACATTACCCCCCAGTCGGACGCTGGCGCGGCGTATAGTGAATTTCTCCTCATGGTCTCCGGAGGAATCTGCATTTGAATTTGTGCTGCTGAGAAACTGGGTTTGCATTCTGAAACCCAGTTCAATGCTAATATCTTCGTCGGTTTTTAGCGTGACCCCAGCCCAGGAGGGCGTGGGCAAAGCCAAAAATGCACCCAGAAACAGAACGAGGAACAGGACCTCCTTTGTCCTGGGGTTTCTTTTTTTCGGTATTTTTGGGTCTGCAAAGTAGCCCGCAACCATTGCCACTCCTTTCTGGCGTTTGGTCTGGTTTGCGAGAAAACCTGACGATTGCTGGGACGATTCAGTGAGCCCCATATTGTCAGTCCCAGGAGGTTATATCGATACCACATGAGACAATTGCTAACAAGAAGAGAAACTCCGGTCTCAGAGACTGAGGTTTTAGGTTTCAGTTTTTTTGTTTCTCTTTCCTGACACCTGATCCGCCTCCGGCGGAACACCTGCAACCCTGAGATAGGGAAATGCAATATGTGAAGCCGCTATGATACAATCCCAGGTCGAGGTTTGTTGCATACGTTGAGGAAACTGGATGCTGTTTGAGTGAGAGAGGATTTCGATGATCGAGCAAGGTCCCATAAGACCCCCAAGTGAAAGCAAGAGCCTGCTCCTGAGGCTGACACGCAATTGTCCATGGAACAAGTGCCTGTTTTGTCCAGTCTACAAAGAAACTCCCTTCTCCCGCAGATCTGTAGCTGAAATAAAAAGTGAAATCGATGAAATCGCTGAGATTATTGAGGACATTAAGAGGATTTCCAAGAAACTTGGCTTCGGGGGGGAAATTACAGCAACAGTGATTTCCCATATCTATCCTAGTAGAGACCATGCTCTTATCTATCGCCAGATAGCTCACTGGTTATACTTCGGGGAAGGAAGCGTTTTTCTGCAGGATGCCAACAGCCTCATTATGAGGCCTGAGGATTTGGCAGACATTCTTCATTATTTGCGCGAGACAATTCCCGGGATCCGTAGGATAACCAGTTACGCTCGGTCCAGAACCTTGGCCCGGCGGACTTTGGAGCAATTGGTAATGCTGCGCCAGGCGGGTCTGGACCGCATACATATCGGTATGGAGAGCGGTTATGATCCCGTGCTGAGTTTTATGAAAAAGGGGAGTACCGCGGCGGAACATGTCAAGGCGGGTTGCCTTGTGAAAGAGGCCTCCATCTCCCTGTCGGAGTACGTCATGCCAGGCCTTGGGGGGAAGCTCTGGTGGCGGGAGCATGCCCTGGCCACAGCAGACGTGCTGAATCAGATCAATGCTGATTTTATTAGGCTCCGCTCCTTGCGGGTTCCCAAGTCTGCTCCCCTTTCCAAGAAAATTGAGACCGGCGAAATGGAACTCCTCGACGATGACGGCGTAGTGCGGGAGATCCGTCTTTTCATAGAACATCTCGATGGCATCACCTCGACGGTCGCCTCGGATCACATCATGAACTTGTTGGAAGAGATATCTGGAACTCTGCCTGACGACAAAGAGAAGATGTTGTCTGTGGCTGATCGTTACTTGGGCCTGCCAGAAAAGGAACGACTCATTTACAAAGTAGGAAGATGGGGAGGAGCGTACAGGAGTTTGGACGATCTGGAAGACTCTGGTCTTCGAGCCAGAATTGAAAGCGTGATACATCAATGGAATGTGGAGGAAGCTGGGCAAGTAGATGAGATGATAAAAGAAATAGCCGACCAGTATATCTGATCGCAGAGCGCAGAGCGCATGGCGCATAGCGATAAAAAGAGTGCACGGGAATCAGTAAAAGGTGAAGAGTCACGGAGCTAGCGCATGATCGGTTTACCGTTCACCGTTTACTGTTTACCTTACGCTTTGCGCTCTGCGCCATGCGCTTTGCGAACTTAGGAGTTGCCTTTGAGGTAAAACTGCGATATATAGCGCGGTGTCGCACTGGGAAGCCAGACGACGAGCCTCGAGAGAAAGGAGATAGTGCCAACCAGTAATTATCTGACACAAGGTTTTTTGCAGGCAGGGACATCAGATTCATTGTGGAACCAACAGGTTCAGGTTGCATAGGGCTCAGGAAACCTACAAGCAAGGTGACGTAAGAAATTTTACCCACGCTCATTGGCTTTAGCCTCAAACAAGACCCACCTCTTCTCGCCTGCCTTTCTGCTTCCTCTAAGGATCCTGCTGGAGTGAGCCTCCGGAAGATTTATTGGGCCAGTGCTGGTTGGTATTCAGCAAAACTACATCTGAAACTTATGACCATTCGAGTACCTGACAACATAGCCACTCTAAAACCCTACCCCCCAGGAAAACCCCTCGAAGAGCTAGAGCGTGAATACGGTATTAGAGATTCCATCAAACTTGCCTCCAATGAAAATCCACTGGGCGCATCCCCGCTGGCTCTAGCTGCGATTCGCAATCACCTGAAGAACCTGCGCCGCTATCCAGACGGGAGCGGCTATTATCTCAGAAAGCGATTGAGTCAGCGATTAGAGGTGAATGAGTCCTCTATTGTACTGGGCAACGGCTCAAATGAAATCATCGATCTCCTCATTCGCACCTTTGTCCAGCCTGGCGAGGAGGTGTTGATGTCAGACCCCACCTTTCTTGTCTACCGTCTTATGACGCAGGCAGTAGGGGGGCGTCCTGTTCAGGTGGTTCAGAAATCGTTTGGACACGACCTGGAAACCATGGCAGAGGCTTTCACTCCGCGAACCAGACTCGTGTTTTTGGATAACCCCAACAATCCAAGCGGTACGGTTATCGGTCAAAAGCAATTTGAAAGATTTTTAGACCGAGTTCCAGATGATGTCCTGATCGTCCTTGACGAGGCCTATATAGAATTTGCTAACCCAGAGCAGACCATTACTGGTCTAAAGTATCTGAGTGCTTCGCCCCCGGTGATCAGCCTTCGGACTTTCTCCAAAGCCTATGGCCTTGCGGGACTGCGGGTTGGCTACGGAATCATGCCTCCAGAGGTGGCGGATTATGTAAATCGCGTGCGCCAGCCTTTTAATGTTAATAGTCTGGCCCAGGTGGCGGCCCTGGCCGCCTTGGATGATGAGCAGTTTTTGCAGGAGACTCAGAAAGTCGTGCGGGAAGGGTTGGCCTTCCTGTATAAAGAGCTGGCGAAGATGCAGATACGCACTCTTCCTACGCAAACAAATTTTTTCTTGATGGAAGTCGGCTACGATGGGCGACAGGTTTACGAGGCTATGCTGCGAAGGGGAGTGATCGTCAGGGCCATGAATGCATATGGTTTGGACAATTACATTCGGATTTCGGTGGGACGACCCGAAGAAAATCAGAGGTTCCTTGCCGCTCTCAAGGAGGTGCTGGAGGAGATGAGAGGTTCTTTGTGACTCGAGAGTTAGTCATTACCATAGACGGTCCCGCAGGGGCCGGCAAGAGCACCGTGAGTAAACTGCTGGCCAAGCGACTTGGCTACATTTACGTGGATACCGGCGCCATGTATCGAGCTGTTGCCGTGCTTGCGCGTGACAGTGAGCAGGCGAATCTTCAGGATGAATCAACGTTAAAAGATATCTGTCTGGGACTTGATTTGCAGTTTGTCAACAAAGATGGCACCTTACATTTGCTGGTCAACGGACGGGATCTCACCACAGAAATTCGCAGGCCCGAGATCAGTTCACTGGCCTCAGCCATATCCGCCAGACCGGTGGTGCGGGAGCGGCTCTCAGAGATCCAGCGCAGGATGGGGGCGGCTGGTGGAGTGGTTTTGGAGGGTCGTGACATGGGCACAGTGGTTTTTCCCGACGCTGATGTGAAGTTCTTTCTGGATGCTAATCCTGAGATTCGTAGTAAGAGACGATACTTGGAGTTGGAGGTCAAGGGAGAAAAGACGACCCCTCAGGAAGTCTATCAACAGATGGTTGAGCGGGATCGGAATGATAGCAGTCGGGCGTTGGCGCCTCTCAAGCCGGCAGCTGACGCCATTGTGGTGGATTCCAGCAATTCAGAAATTGAAGAGGTCGTACAGCTAATGCTCGGGTACATCGAAAAGCAGCGGAAAGCACGTAGGACATTGCTTTCTTCCAGAGAATCATGAAGGTGAGATAAGCTGTGCTACCCAGTAACTATGCAGGGAAATGGTTTGTAATTAACTATTGTTTCTGTTATACAGGTACAACCTTTCACTCGAGATCCTTCGTGACAAACCGGGTGAAGTTGAAAGAGGACGAGGAGAAAAGGGTTAAACCCGATCGTGAGTATTCAACATTAGGGTAAAAAGAGATCAAATTAGGCATGGGGGTAATCGGTTCATGGTAAAAAAAGAACAAAACCAGGAAGAAGAAACTGTGGAAGTGACCGAGGAGCAAGCAGGTCAGTCAGAAGAGGTCGAGACGAAGGCTGAAGAAGAGGCTGAGGTCCAAGAGGTTACAGAGGAAACTGCGGAAACTGCAGCGGAGCAGAAAGATCAGCCAGAAGAGGTCGAGGCGAAGGCTGAAGAAGAGGCTGAGGTCCAAGAGGTTACAGAGGAAACCGCGGAAACTGCAGCGGAACATGAAGATCTCGAGCAAAAGACGGTGACTTCTGTCGCGCAGTTGCAGGATCAGGACCAGATGCTCACAGAGGAATCCTTTCAGGCGCTTTACGAAGAGAGCCTCAAAAGCATCAAGGAAGGCGAGGTCGTGCGCGGTAACATCATCCAGGTGACCGACGATTATATAATGGTGGACATAGGCTACAAGTCTGAAGGCCAGATACCCGCCGCTGAATTCAAAGATGAAGAGGGCAAGGTAACTGCCAAGGTCGGTGATGAGGTTGATGTTCTTCTTGAACATCACGAGGACGAGAACGGCGAGATTGTCCTTTCCAAAGAGAAGGCCGCCAAAATAAAAGTATGGGACGACATTAGCAACGTCTATCAAGAAGACGGGGTCATTGAAGGCCGGATTATTTCGAAGGTCAAAGGTGGACTCTCCGTCGACATTGGCGTACAAGCTTTTCTACCTGGGTCCCAGGTGGATCTCCGGCCGGTTCGCAATCTTGACAGTCTCATTGGACAGCAGTTTGAATTCAAGATTTTGAAATACAACAAGAAAAGGCGTAATGTAGTACTCTCACGCAGGGTACTTCTAGAGAAAGAAAGAGAGACATTAAAATCTGATACTTTGGCGAAACTGGAAGAAGGTAAAGTTCTCGAAGGTATCGTAAAAAACATCACCGAGTACGGTGTGTTTGTGGACCTGGGTGGAATTGATGGTCTGCTGCACATCACGGACATGAGTTGGGGTCGAGTCGGGCACCCGTCAGAGATGTGTTCGATAGGCGATACCATTGATGTCATGGTATTGAGCTTTGATCCCGAAAAAGAACGGGTTTCTTTGGGGCTAAAACAGCTATCAGAAGATCCATGGAATACAGTTGACGATAGATATCCAGTAAGTCACCGGGTAACCGGGCGCGTTGTGAGTTTGACTGATTATGGTGCTTTTGTGGAGCTTGAACCGGGTATAGAAGGACTGATCCATGTCTCCGAAATGTCCTGGACCGCGAAAATCCGCCATCCCTCTAAGGTTGTCACACAGGGGGACATGGTCGAAGCAGTGGTTCTCAATCTGAACAAAGAAAACAAACGGATTAGTCTGGGTATGAAACAAGTAGAGCCCAATCCATGGGACGTCATTGGAGAGAAATATCCTGTGGGAACCACTATTCAGGGAAAAATCAAAAATATTACCGACTTTGGACTTTTCATTGGTATCGATGAAGGCATAGATGGTCTCGTGCACATATCAGATCTTTCCTGGACGAAACGAATTAAACACCCTTCAGAACTTTTCAAGAAGGGAGAAGAGATCCAGGCTATCGTCCTCAATATCGATAAGGAAAATGAACGTTTTTCTCTCGGGGTAAAACAACTGAGCCCTGATCCCTGGGAAGAAATCCCGGAGCGATATCCAGTTGGGAACTCTGTTGTTGGTACGGTGACCAACGTAACAGATTTTGGCCTTTTCGTTGAAATAGAGGAAGGGATTGAGGGGTTAGTACACGTCTCTGAAATCAGCAAGGAAAAAATCAAGACACCTGTAGGACTTTTCCAAGAGGGTCAGGAAGTAACCGCCAAGGTGGTCAACATAGGCAAAGAAGAGCGCAAGATAGGGCTTTCCCTCAAGAGGTTGGACGAGGATGAGGAAAAGACCCAGTACTATGAGTATGTAGATAGCCCCAAGGCGGCAACCTCAAATCTCGGCCAGCTTTTAAAGGAAGAGTTGGAAGGACGTACCGATAACTTCTTAGGGGGGGATGATAAGGAATAAGTAGTTTCCACTCAGGGTGTCTGTTCAGATACCGGTCGGATCTAGACTGGGAGGCAGTAAGGTGCGCAAACGTTCCGTCCTATTGGCGGCAAGCGTTTTAATCTTGATTCTCGTTGTCATCTTTGGCAGCATTGCTTGGTTTTCGCACCTGCGTGGCGGTGATGTAGGACTGATGTTTGGCGAAAAAGTTGCAGTCCTAGAAATTAAGGGCGTCATAGCCGACTCCCAGCCAACCATAGAGCAACTAGCCACATTCAGAAAAGATTCCTCTGTAAAAGCTGTGGTGGTAAGAATTGAGTCTCCCGGCGGTGGTGTGAGTCCTTCGCAAGAACTCTACCAGGAAATAGGTCGGACGGGACGAGAGAAACCGGTGGTGGTTTCCATGGGTTCTATTGCCGCTTCCGGTGGTTACTATATTGCCTGTGCAGCCCAAGAGATCTATGCCAATCCAGGCACCATTACTGGTAGTATCGGGGTAATTCTTCAGTTTACCAATTTCGAGGAACTGCTTAACAAAATTGGCTTTCGAATGGAGGTTGTAAAAAGCGGTGAATTCAAGGACGTGGGGAATCCAGCGCGAGAGATGACTTCCGAGGAACGAGCCTATCTGCAGACAATGATTGACAACGTCCACCAGCAATTTGTTCGGGATGTGGCGCGAGGACGGCGGATGAAGGAAGAGGAAGTCCGTGAGGTCGCCGATGGTCGCATTTTTACTGGCGAACAGGCCAAAGAGCTGGGACTGGTGGATGAATTGGGGAATCTTAGGGACGCAATAGATGCTGCTGCCAAGCTGGCTGGAATTGAGGGTGAACCGAAAATCATTTATCCCGAAAAGGAAAAACGCTCTGTGGTGGATTATCTATTTGATCGGGTGACAGAAAAGCTCGCCGATAATATAAAAGAATACATGGGCCTTCTCCTCCTTCCTCCACTGCCGGGTGAACCGCATCTTTCCTAATAGCAGATCCTGTTGCACCCCCTTGCAGATTTCAGATTTCAAATGTAAAAATCGAGAATAAAGCTCAGACCAGATTACCATTCTTTAATCTTCAATCTGCAATCTAAATTCTGCAATCCTCATTACTCTTTGGTCTCAGGCACTATCTACAGGAATATACTCACGTCTCCCTGGCCTTCTCGGATAATCTCCGGGTCGTCGTCTATCAGGGAGACAACACTGGAAGGTTTCGAGGGGACAGGGCCGCCATCAATAATGAGATCGAGGGCATGACCCAATCGGTCCTCGATTTCAATGAGAGACTCCAGGATGATACCATCGGGACCCGTGGCACTTGTACTGAGTACAGGATGTCCCAACTCTTGGACCATAGCCAGGCAGATGGCATGATCTGGAACCCTGATTCCAGCCGTCTTCCGTTTGGTCAGCATGATCTTGGGTACGAGGCGGGAGCCTCGCAGAATAAAAGTATATGGTCCGGGAAGAAGTCGTTTCATTGTCTTGAAGGCATAGTTGGTAACTCGAGCGTATTGGCTAATATTTTTGAAATCCGAACAGATGAAGCTGAAAGGTTTGTGTTTCGATCGACGTTTCAACTGATAAACACGGGCGATGGCGTTCTTGTTGAAAATATCGCAGCCAATACCGTAATAGGTGTCAGTTGGATAAGCAATAACTCCACCGTTAAGGATAATTTCTACTGCCCTACGAATAAGCCTTTTTTGTGGATTGTGAGGGTTTATCTCCAAGATCATCATGTTGTTACCTTTGGACGCTGGTGAGGGGAGTGAGAAAGGTTCTTAATTTTCTATTTTCTCAGAACAAACCGTCAATAACAAGAGGCCTCTAAAAGAACAGCTGAAGCTTGGAGCTAGGCAGTAGGATGTAAACAGTAGACCGTAAGCGCTGGACATTAAGAGATAACTTAAAAGAATGCAATATTTCAAGAGATTAGGTGGTTGGACATCTATCAGGGATCTTAGGTGCCAGGAAAAAGAAACAGAGAAGCTGAAACCTGAAATCTTAAGATTTAGTGCTTGGAAACCGGGGACCCGCCCACAGGGTGGGGAGTCCGAAGGACCAATTTGATATTTTTCAATGCTCCACCACTCCACTGCTCCAAGAGACTTACGCATCAAGGAGAGACCTCAATAGCCCCTCCGGGGCCAGTTCAAAGCCAGGTCCTCCGAGCCTGGATTCTTTCCTTACCATGAAGTATGCGGTGGAGGAAAGCGCAGAAAGCGCATATGATAGGGGTGGATTCAAGCAGTCGTGAGGGACAGGAGCGGCTGCCCTGCTAGTGTTCGGTGTCTCGCGTTGTAGTCTAATGTATTAAAAGGTAAACGATGAAAGACGATAGCACGGTTCCTGTGCGACTTCTGGCCACCACTCCGAGGGGAGAAGTTGATCTCGGTGAGAGAAGCAGGACAACTCGTCTGCCCGCCGGCCCGC
>JAJDNL010000010.1 GCA_022340745.1 Deltaproteobacteria bacterium | reverse complement strand
CCGTCAGCGAAAAGCCGTGATCGGCCAGGTTCAGCAGAAAATTGCGACCCATCACCCCCAAGCCGATTAAGCCAAGATCACAGTATTTATTTCCCATAACTACAGCCTCCTCCGAACCACTCTGACGTCATCTTCGTACAGAGCGTTTGTATAGTTGGAAAGGTATAATCATTCATCCTGTCTCCTGGTAGGGGTATCTATCTGTTTTGTGGGTACAGGCCGCCATATCTCCCATTTACCCTGAAATAGGCACAACGATCCCCCGATGCTGTAGGGCATCCACTCCAGAGGCGGATTGCTCGGAGTCTCTGGAGTGGATTTCCATCATCCTACCAAAATGAGGGGTTCAGCCTCGAACGGTCAGACCTTATGCTTTGAAATGAAAAATATCCTCTCGCAAGGTTTTGCCCACCACCAGTTTCCGGGTCTGGGTGTTGCCATTATGGGATACGATGATAGTGTACTGACCGGCAGGTAACTCGGCGAAAAACCAGGGACCATTAGAACCTCTCTGGATTAGGTTTATGCCGTTGCTGTTCTTGATGTCAACTTGGACATTGGCGAGGTAGGCCCGGCCGGGGCCGGCAAAAACCAGTTTTACATTGTAGTTCTTGGCCATCTCCTGCATGTGTGTTCTTTCGCTCAACCCCATACCTCCCGTGAGATACTTGACGCCGTTCATGGTACCCATGACATAGTAAGAGGGACCGCTATAAGCCATGACGTATCCCGGACTCAAAGTTACCACCATTCCGAAAAGCAACATGAGCAAAAGTAATCTTTTCATTGCTCTCACCTCCTTTTAGCTGTGAAAGTCGTAGCGCCGCATACAATGATGCGGCCTTTTACTCAAAAGTAAATCGGCAAGCACCTTGTTGGTATCGGTGGCTGTCTGATTTTGCTGTAAGACAATGGAAAATTTTTTTGTCGGACTCCATCCTACAACGAAAAGGGTGCAGAATTCTGCATCCCGCTTATTGGGTTAGTTCCCCATAGCCGTCAGAAGATGGAGAGGATCGTAGAACATAGGCGTTTTACGCACCTTTTTGAAAGAGATGAGAATGCTCTTGCAGCCGGAGGTTTCACTTTTTGCACATTGACAAAAAATGCTAGAAGGACAGAGATTACCGCAGCAAAAACAAAAGACCATGCCAAAGAAATGAGGGAATGTTGACACGCGATTCAGAAACTGAAACATCGGCGCGACGTCTCGTGTACCTTGCGGCGGAACGGACCCTCTTTGCCTGGATTCGTACGGCATTGGCCTTGATGGCTCTGGGATTCGTGGTGGACCGGTTCGGGCTATTTGTCCGTCAGTTGGTTGCTGGATCCGGTGGTCAACCTTACCCCAAACCGTTTTCTTTTTGGGCAGGCACGTCCTTGGTCACTCTGGGAGTGTTGATGACGGTGGTGGCTGGGGTACGATACAGTTCTTTTGCTCTTCGCTATCAACGCGAGGGAAGCACTGAACCTGGGTACGGTCTGTCCCTGGGGATTCTCTTTACCGTGCTAACGGCAATCGCTGGAACTGCAATTGCCGTCTTCTTGACTATGGTCACAAATTGACTGCTTCATAACAATGAGAGCACTGTTCCAAACTATCCCTCCACTTCCCCAACTGGAATACCTGGCTGGGGGAAGCATTCCACTATTGGAACACTCCACTATTATCTCGGTGCAATATAGGAACAGTAGGTCATGATGCAGAGTAACGAAGGAGCTCTTTTTCATGAGTGTGGATTCTTATCCACCCATCGGCGACTATGGCTACATTGCTGACTGCCACTCGGCCGTCTCAACCGGCAATGATCTCCTGCTCTTTTCCGAGGAGTACGACACCGAAGCCGTTGAAATGCTGGGGAATTTTCCGCTGGGCCTTACTCACCTGTCATTGATCACCGCGGCAGTGGCCCTTGCTGAGGTGCAGGATGGCTAGCGCTCAACGATCACTCTTCCCGGACCCTTGTTAAAGGCTCGAGACGGCTGCTTCCCGGGCACGGTCTTTGGAGTGGTCGCGAGCGACGAGCAGGTAGATGCAGGGGATGACAAAAAGGGTGAAGACGGTACCGATGGCCATGCCCCCGACCAGCACCAGACCGATGGAGTTACGGGCTGCAGCGCCTGCGCCAGTGACCAGAGTAAGAGGAAAATGACCGGCAACGGTAGCCCCGCTGGTCATGAGGATGGGCCGCAACCGGATCAGAGCCGCCTGGTGCACTGCCTCACGCTTGCCCTGCCCTTGCTTTTGAAGTTTGTTGGCAAATTCGACAATGAGGATACCGTTTTTCGACACCAGGCCGACAAGGGTCACCAGGCCGACCTGGGAGTAGATGTTTAGGGTGGTCGTCCAGCCATTGGTCCAAAACGGTACGTTCGGGTCTGGCATCTTCAGAAAGGTGAAGATGAGCGCACCGAACATCGCCAGCGGCACCGAACCGGCGAGGATAACAAAGGGATCGCGGAAGCTGTTGAACTGCGCCGCAAGCACCAGAAAGATGAGAACTACGGCGAGGCCAAAGGCTGGAAGGAACCTGCTGCCCTCGGTCCGGAGCTGGCGTGACTCGCCGGTGTAATCCACCACATATCCCTTGGGCAAGATTTTAGCGGCCTCATCCTCCAGGAAGCGGAGCGTTTGGTCGAGAGGCCGGACGGGCACGCCGCTGATCTTCACGGCATTGAGCTGTTGAAAGCGGTTCAAAGAGCGGGGCACCGTGGAGTTGTGGATCGTGGCCAGGATGCTGAGCGGCACCAACTGCCCCTTCGGCCCTGTAACATATATGTTCTGGAGTTGAGCCGGGTTAAGTCGGTCCAGCCGTTGGATCTGCGGAATGACCTTATAGCTGCGGCCGGCAATATCGAAGCGGTTGACGTAATCGCCGCCCACCATCGAGCCGATGTCGGCTCCCACCTGTTCGAGATCCAGGCCAAGGTCCGCCACCATGTCACGATCAATGACGAACTCCGACTGGGGCTGATCGATCTTGACGTCTATGAGCGGCGGGAAGGCAAACATGCCGCTCTGCCTTGCCTTGTCCTGTATTTGCTGAGCAAATTGCAGAATCTGATCCTCCTCCGCCGTGGAGGCGATGATGAACTCCACCGGAAACTGGCCGCCTCCGGGTAGCGCTGGTCGGAGCACTGGGTTCATCCGGATACCGGGAATGGCATGCAGCTTCCTTTGCACTTCAGGCAGAATCTGAAAAATGGTGCGCTTGCGCTCGTCCCAGGGCTTCACCACCATGCCACTGAAACCGGAGGCGGGACGGGTCAGCTGAAAAGTGAATTTGGTCTCCGGTACGCTGAGGTACGCTCGGTTGACCGCCTCGGCGTAAAAGCTGGTCTGGTCGATAGTGGCGTTAGCCGCCCCATCGAGGATGCCGAAAATGACACCCTGGTCCTCTTTGGGTGCAAGTTCCTTAGGAGACATGATGAACATGGGAATTGTGAGTAAACTCAGAGAGATCCATACCAGATACACGGCAGGGCGAGAGTCGAGCGTAAGGTTGAGCCAGCGGCCGTAACCGGTCCTGATACGTTTGAAATATAGGTCGATCTTGCCTGCCAGCCCACGCTCCTCTATTCCTGGTTTCAGCATTTTGGCTGACATCATGGGCGATAGGGTGAGGGCGACGACCCCGGAGATAAGAACGGCGCCCGCCAGGGTAAAGGCGAATTCTCGGAAGAGCGAGCCCGTGAGTCCACCTTGCAAACCGATGGGAGCATATACCGCCGCCAGGGTGATGGTCATGGCGATGATCGGCCCAACAAGTTCGCGGGCAGCCAGAAGGGCGGCGTTGAGGGGCGGCTCACCCAGACTCAGATGCCGTTGGACGTTTTCCACCACCACGATAGCGTCGTCCACCACCAGACCGACGGAAAGCACGATAGCCAGCAGCGTCAGCAGGTTAATGGTAAAACCGAACACCTGCATCAAGAAGACTGCGCCGATAAGTGACAGAGGTATGGCGACCACCGGAATAAACACCGAGCGGACCGAACCGAGAAACAGGAAGATGATAACCACCACAATGAGCAAGGTGTCTCCCAGGGTCTTGAGCACCTCGTGAATGGCATTGGTGATGTAATCGGTGGCGTCATAGGCGATGCGTGCCTGCATGCCGGTTGGCAGTTGTTTCTGGATGGATTGCATTGCACCGCGCACTCGGTCGATTACCTCGAGGGAATTGGCATTGGGCAAGGGCCAAATACCCATAAATACCGCAGTCTGGCCAGAAAAGCGGACCTGCGTGTCATAGTCCTCCGCGCCCAGCACCACGTTGGCGATATCCTCCAGCCGCACGATGGCACCAGCCTCTTCGCGGATGACCAAACGTTTGAAATCCTGCACAGAACGCAAATCCGTGTTGGCGGTGAGATTGACCTGGACAAGGGAGCCTTTGGTTTGGCCGACGGCGGCGAGGAAGTTGTTGGCTGCCAGTGCTTTACGCACCTGCGCCGGGCTGACCTTGAGGGCGGCCATGCGGTCCGGCTTCAGCCAAATACGAATGGCAAAGGTCCGGCCCCCGAGAATATCAGCGCGCTGCACGCCTTCCAGGGCTGAAAGGCGCGGTTGCACAATGCGAACGAGATAGTCGGTTATCTCATTCTGCTGGAGGACACGTGAGGTGAAACTTAAATATGCCGAAGCAAAATGGCTGTCAGCAGACTCGACGTTAATGACCGGCACTTCAGCTTCCGGGGGTAGGTCGTCTCTGACCTGATCGACCTTGGAAC
Organism: Deltaproteobacteria bacterium; assembly: GCA_022340745.1. Lineage (GTDB taxonomy): Bacteria > Desulfobacterota > Syntrophobacteria > BM002 > BM002 > BM002. Next base: position 16,680 of record JAJDNL010000010.1, on the reverse strand, counting down.
TGATTTCGGAGAGAGCCTTGATGGGATCGTAGTTGAGCTTCAAGCGGACATTAATAGTCGAGAGGCCCTGGGAACTCTGGGATTCGATGTAATCAATGCCGTCGGCGGCCGCGATGGCCCTCTCCAACTTGGTGGTGATGAATCCGCGAACCAGTTCAGCGCTGGCGCCGATATAGACGGTGGTCACCGTGACCGTTGAGTTTTCACTACGAGGGTACTGGCGGACGTTGAGGGTGCGAATCGCCTGTAGCCCCGCAATGATGATAACCAAGTTGACCACGAGTGCGAGGACGGGACGGCGGATAAAAAGATCCGTAATTTTCATACTATGAATACTCTCTGACAGACTCTAGCACCATGGAACCGCCTTCAGTTCGTGGGTGTACATCCAGCTCAGCTCTCTTGAGGCTTAGGGTTTAGCTTGAACTCAGGGGCCAGAGTATTGTCCACCACCACGGACTGACCGCTGCGCAGCTTGAACGCCCCGGTGCTCACCACAGTTTCTCCTTCCTGCAGCCCGGAAACCACAGCGACGAAATCGCCGCGTTTCTCGCCGAGGCGCACAAACCGCTGGCGCACGATCTTACCAGACAGGCCGTCTCTTTCGCCCTTCTTTTCCTCCACTACAAATACCGAGTCGCCATACGGGGCATAGAGTACGGCTGTCGCCGGGATGGCAATCACCTTGTCCTGAGCAGGCAGTACTAAGGCCACCTTTACAAACATGCCCGGGCGCAAACGTTCCTGCGAATTTGCCAGTGTCGCCTGCACCTTTATGTTTCGAGTGGAGGTGTCCACCTGGGGGTTTATCGCCGTAACTTTACCTTCAATAGTCTGGCCCGGAAGCGCATCGGTGGTCACCTGCACCGTGAATCCCAGTTGGATCTGCGGCAGCTCTTGTTGCGGCAGGAGAAAATTTACGAAAATTGGGTCAAGCGACTGAAGTGAGACAATTTTATCGCCCTCTTTGAGTATCTGGCCCAAGTCAACCAGACGGAGGCCAAGGCGGCCAGCAAAGGGCGCGCGGATGGTTTTCTTGGCGATAATTGCACGGAAGTTGTCTACCTTCGCCACCGCCTCTTTGAACTTGGCTGCAGCATCGTCATACTGGGACTGCGCTATGGTTCCATCGGCGAGTAGTTTGCTCAACCGCTTAAGATTGACCTTGGCGAGATCCAATTCTGCCTCCGCCCCGCTGAGCTGGGCTTTTTCCGAAGAGGTATCCTGCTGCAGCAGAAGGGCACCCGCCTGTACCTTCGTGCCCGGTTCAAAGGCGATGTGCACTACCTTGCCCGCAAGCTCCGCAGTCACCATGACCCCCTGAACTGCCTGGAGTGAACCCACGGAGGTGAGCAGAGACTGCCAGGATTCTCTGTGCACTACCGCCGTGTTGACCGGCAGAGGAGGTGGCATCGATTGTTCTCCGTGGGCAACCATCTTGCCGATTTGCAGAGCCTTGACTCCGCCAAGGACACCGATAACCACAATCAATCCAACCACGGTGTAGATTATTCGTTTTTTCATAGGCATATGTTTTTCATAGAAGATAACGAATTGCCTTTCCGCCTCAGGGCACGGGAAAAGAGCCTAGGCATGCCCGATGGAAGCTTCACCGTACATACTTTTTTCAGCTGAGTCTGGGTCGTCTTGTGAGGCAAACTCCTTTCCTACCAGCTCCCGCAATTCATCACCTGTGACGGTCTCCTGTTCCAAGAGCTTTTGAGAAACAATCTCTAGCTGCTCTCGCCTTTCAGTAAGTATCCTTTTCACCCGCTCGTGCGCTTTTTCCACAAGAAGCGAGACTTCCGCATCAATATCTTTTGCAGTTTCATCACTATACTCTTTCGCAGGTGCACTTCCCGTGTCGAGCATGAGAGGACGTCTCTCCTTTTCGTACGTAACCAGGCCTAACTTTTCACTCATGCCGTATTCGGTAACCATGCTGCGGGCAATGTCGGTGGCCTTCTGCAGGTCATTCTGGGCACCGGTGGATATATCTCCAAAGACAATTTCTTCGGCCACCCTTCCACCCACCAAGACAGAGAGACGGTCCAAAAGTTCCTCCCTGGTCATAAGATAGCGATCCTCGGTGGGTAATTGTTGGGTATAGCCAAGGGCGGCAATGCCACGAGGAATGATAGTCACCTTGTTCACCGAATCTGCAGTGGGTAAACTCATGGCCACCAGAGCGTGGCCGCTCTCATGATAGGCCACAATCCTTTTTTCCTTCTCATTCATCATGCGGTTTTTCTTCTCCAGCCCTCCAACTATCCGGTCAATGGCATCTTGAAATTCCACCATGCCGACACTGCCCTTGTTTCGTCGGGCTGAAAGCAAAGCGGCCTCATTGACGAGGTTTGCCAGATCAGCGCCCACAAAACCGGGAGTCAAGGCGGCAACCTTGGCCAGATCCACCTCAGCAGAAAGCTTTACCCCTTTGACGTGAACCTTGAGGATTTCCTCCCGGCCGCGAACATCAGGCCGGTCGATGGCCACATGCCGGTCGAAGCGTCCGGGACGTAGCAGGGCTGGGTCAAGAATCTCCGGACGGTTGGTGGCAGCCATGATAATAACCCCGACGGTGGCATCAAAGCCGTCCATCTCCACCAACAGCTGGTTCAGGGTTTGCTCCCGCTCATCGTGCCCCCCCATAGGATTCATTCCTCTTGCTTTGCCCAGGGCATCAAGTTCATCGACGAAGATAATGCAGGGGGCTTGCTTCTTAGCTTGGGCAAAGAGATCCCGAACTCTGGCTGCACCCACACCCACGAACATCTCCACAAAATCCGAACCACTCATGCTGAAGAAGGGAACGCCGGATTCCCCTGCCACCGCCTTGGCAAGGAGGGTTTTGCCAGTGCCGGGAGCGCCTACCAGCAAGACACCCTTGGGAATCTTGCCTCCCAAACGGGTGAACTTTTCAGGAGTCCTGAGGAATTCAACTATTTCTGCCAGTTCCTGCTTGGCCTCGTCTATACCGGCAACATCCTTGAAAGTAGTCCGAACCCCAGTATCTGCGAGGACTCTGGCGTGGGACTTGCCTATGGAGAGTACCCCCTGAGGGCCACCACCTACCCGACTGATAAGCACTCTCCAGATGATGAAAAAGAAAGCTAGGGGGATGATCCAGGAAAGCAAGGTAGACAACCACTTGCTTTCATAATGACCGGTGTACTTTATCTTATGAGCATCAAGAAGCTTCACCAATCCGGGATCCTTCACCCGCACGGTCACAAAAGGCCAATTTTTTCGACCCTGGCCGTCTTTAGTAATGATTCCGCTTATGCGTTGCGGGGTCAAAACCAGGTTCTTTATTTTGCCAGCTACGACGTCCTGCTTGAACACGGAGTAGGGAACGGTATCTGTTTGCCGGGCAACGATATAATCTTGAATCAAGGAAAAGGCCACAAGCGCCATAAGAAAGTACCAGAATGAAAAGTGCATTTTCTTTCGGCCGGGATCTCCCTTTGGCGACATGCCACTCCAAGAAAACCCCAACTTGTCAAATATGCTCTCGTCCTCTTGAGGCGTGTTGTCTCTATTGTTTGCCATGGCTACCTCCGGAGCTTGTTTTTTGCCTGATGGTTGTCTCCTATCCATGTAGATATGTCCCAAAATAGTAGTGCGGCTACACTCATCATTTCAGCCTTATCTGCTTGTATCAATATCTGTTCCATGTCAGTGACCCTAGGTCATTTCCTTTCACTTATCTCCCGCCCCGGTTGAGGTGTAAGGTTTATCTGTCACTTTGCCGCTCTTTACCGCACCACAACCTCAACATAGGCTGTACGACCGCTGTGGTGATCCAGGGCGAGTAAGACTACTCTCTGGTTATGTTTTAGAGAGTTCATAGCGTCTACGAATCCTTCCACACCTTCCACCGGTTGGTTGTCTACTGCCAAAATGATATCCTCCACCTCGAAGCCAGCTTTGGCCATAAGACCATTGCTTTCGATCGATTTGATTGCCACACCTTCTTGTGCATCGAGACCGTATTTCTCGGCCTCTTTAGCAGTTACAGGCCGGACCACTACTCCCAACCGCTCTTTGAGCGAAGCGCTCAGAAGCTCGATTGCTTGTTGCTCGCTGCCGACTTCCACGGTAAGATCAACCCTTTCACCTTCTCGGAGAACGGTCACCTTGACCTCTTTGCCCATGACCGTGTCGGCCACTTTGTTGCGAAGGGATCTCGTATCAGTGATATCCTGGCCGTCATAGGAGATCACCACATCACCCCGTTTCAAACCGGCTTTTTCTGCAGGGCCACTCTTGAGCACCTGGGCAATGAGCACACCTTTGGTGCTTTCCAGGTCAAAAGATTTGGCCAACTCCGGAGTGAGGTCCTGAATGCTCACCCCCAGCCAGCCGCGTTCCACCTTGCCGTGGGCAATCAGGGTATTGGCAATGTGGACGGCCATGTTGCTGGGAATGGCGAAACCGATGCCCTCAAAGCCGCCGGATTCCGAAGCAATTGCGGCATTAACCCCGACAACTTGTCCTTGAAGGTTCAACAACGGACCTCCACTATTGCCAGGATTGATGGCGGCATCAGTCTGAAGATAGTCTTGATAGTTACTCGGATCCATTATCCCTTGCCTATGCTTGGCACTGATGATTCCTTGAGTGACGGTCTGATCCAGGCCGCGAGGATGCCCTATGGCCACCACCCAATCTCCCACCTCTAGTTTGTCTGAATCCCCGAAGGTTACATGGGGAAGTGACTCGTCAGTGAGTATACTGATTACTGCCAGGTCCGTTTTCAGATCTGTACCGACAACCTTTGCCTGATATTTTCTGCCGTCTGTGAGCAGAACCTCAATTTTGTCAGCACCGCCAACAACGTGGTAGTTTGTTAGGATGTGACCTTGATCGTCTATGATCATCCCGGTGCCCAACCCCCTGAGCTCGCGCCTGAACTTGCGTGGCATGTGAGGCACGTCAAAGAAATAGTGAAAAAAAGGATCGTTTTCGAAAGGTAAGAAGGGATTGCTTACCTCTTGACGCTCGGTCACCTCGATGTGCACCACTGCCGGTATGGTCTCTTTGGCTACCTTGGCTATGGCAGTACTCAGGTCGACGGCGGTCTTGCTGGCAACAGTTGGTTCCTCAGTAACGGCGACCTTAGCGCTGGTAGCCGACTCGCCGGAAGGCTGGGCCTGGCATTGTCCCAAAGCCAGAACAAACATTACAGAGACGAAGGCGAATGCGACGCGAGAGTTTTTGAAAAAGTTATGAAACATGGCTCCTCTCCTTTGCTTACAACTCATCGTTTCTAAGAATTTTTTCCACCTCAATCTTGTAACTTTTTGGTCAAACCCTTCAGTACTTTGGCGATCTTGTTGAATTCCGTCGATTTGTTGAGAAAGTAATCTGCACCGGCTTCGGTGCATTCCTTCTGATACTGAGGGTATGGGTAATTGGTTAAGATGATGACAACGGGAGAGGGCTCTTCCTTCTTGAGGTCGCGAAGCACTTCAACACCACTTCTCCCCGGTAGCCTGATGTCCAATATGACTGCATCGGGAGCCATTTGGCGAATGACCGTGACAGCTTCCCGAGGATCTCCTGTTCCCCCTACTATCTCCACTTCTTCCAGTTCGGAAAGCATCTCTATCAGTCTTTCCCTGACAAAATCTGAGTCATCGACGACATACACTTTCTTCATTGGCTGCCACCTATTAGTTGATTGTCTCTACTATAGGGTCCGGCGGCCGGAGCTGGTATCGGTCCCTGTCTGATTTTGCTGTAGGACAGAAGAAAGTTTTCTTGTCGGGCTACGTCCTACAAAGGTGTAAGAGTGGAAGTTGGCGATGGGGTAGGTGGAATGTCCGGAGAGACCCGGAGTACTGTGGGTCTAATTATGGAAGGCGGTCGGGTTAATGCACTAACTGATACTCTATGGCATAGTGGGTTAATTCGGCGTTGGTCTTCATTCTCATTTTTTCTAGTATACGGGAGCGGTAGGTGCTGACAGTCTTCACGCTGAGGGCCAGCTGATCAGCAATTTGAGTCACCGTTTTTCCTGAGGCGATCAGACACATTACCTGATATTCTCGATCTGAGAGGGTCTCGTGGGGTAATTTTGTCAAATCTCCCCCCAACTCATCGGCCAGTCTCTCTGCCAGAGAAGAACTGACATATTTGCCGCCGCCGTACAACTTCCTGATGGCTTCCGTCAATTTAGTGGGAGCGCTTGCCTTGGTTAGGTAGCCGGATGCACCTGCCCGCAAAACCCGAATGGCATATTGCTCTTCCGGATGCATGCTTAATATCAGTACGGCAAGCTCAGGTTTTTCACTTTTCAGTTGCTTGAGCACATCTAGCCCCATCAGGCCGGGCATGGTTATATCCAGGACAATGACATCAAACTCCTGGTTGCGCATCTTGTCCAAGATCTCATAGCCATCTTTCGCTTCAGCCGTCACCTCAATATCCTGTGCCTCGGCAAGAATCTGTTTGAGACCCTCACGCACCACCGGGTGATCGTCTGCCACCAGTACCTTGATCATCTGAACTATCCTCCCGAGCCTGGACATGTCATGCAATATCCGGGCTAAACCTTCAACGGCAAAATTACCGTTATTCTTGTTCCCTGACCAGGGGAGCCACCAATTGTGAGCTCGCCGCCTATGAAATCTACGCGCTCGCGCATGCCAATCAAGCCGAACGCTTTGGGATCGCTAATCTCTGCTTCAGTAATTCCTCTGCCGTTATCGGTAACCTCCAAAACTATGCTGCCGTTTTGCGCTGCAAGACTTACCTGAACTTTGGTGGCTCGCGCATGACGAATAACGTTGGTCAGGGTCTCCTGAAATATACGGAACATCGTAGTGGATTGGTCTCTGCTGAGGACGGTTTCTTCAGGATCCAGAGAAACTTTACACTCGATTCCCGTGCGATTTTCAAATTCTTCCGCCTGCCATTCAATAGCAGCAGGCAGTCCAAGATCATCCAGCATGCCTGGCCGCAACTCGCCGGACAATTTCTGCACAGTCTGTATGGTTCTGTCGATGACCTCTTCCATGGATGAGAGTTTGCTGTTGAAGCCTGCATCAACCTCCGGCAAGTGTCTGTTCAGCCAGGAGACATCCATTTTTAGGGCCGTGAGGCTCTGTCCCAGCTCATCGTGTATCTCGCGAGCGATGCGCGTTCGTTCTTCTTCCCTTACAGATTGCAGGTGCGCCGAGAGATTCCGTAACTGTTCTCTCGAATCTCTGATTTCACTTTCCGCCCTATCACGCTCTGCCTGTCGTTGTTCCAGTTTTTGGGCCATCTGGTCAAAGGCGGAGGCCAATTGGCCAAGCTCGTCTCGGTCTCCCGAGATTCCGGCACGGGCCCTCAAGTTGCCGGCGGCAAACTCTCTGGTCGCCTTCACCATTGCTTTTATCGGCTTGTGAATCATTTTTTCCGCGCCAAACCAGGCGGCCATCAGGGCAGCCACAGAAATGATCCCCATACCTATTACATTGCGCAGCAGAATCCGGTTGGTGTTTGCATAGGCAATTTTTTTGGGAACACCTAAAATCAAATAAACCTCCCGGTGTTTCCAGTCACTAATGAGAGGCTCGAATAGGTAAAGGGAAGAATCACCTTCAGGATTCTCCGCCTCTACCAGGCCCCGACCTTCCTTGAGCACCGCCTGCCTTACTTCGGCTACTGGAAAATGTTTTCCACTCCAACTCCCTGGTCCAGGCTGGTGGGCCAACACCACTCCAGCGTCGTCCATCTTGGTGAGAGTTGTGCCGGCAGGTAAATCCGCTTCCTTGTAAAGTTCTAACCGGTTAAGCCATTGCAGCTTGAGTGCAGCAAAGACCACTGCCACAATTTCTCCATCAGCTTTGAAGGCAGGATAGGAAAAGACCAAGACGGGTATATTGCTGATGCGGCCAACTTGATAGTCGCCGAAGGAAAATTCTCTGGATGCCATTGTCCGCTGAAACCAAATGCGGTCACTGGCATCGGTGGGACCGGACAAGGGAATTGCACTGCAAAAAACCTGGCCGTCGGGCTTTACCGCGCCGAGGTTGGCATATCGCTGGTAATGCTGTAAGAGATCCTCGAAAAAGGAGCTGCAACTTTGCGGATTGCCGTCAGTCCACTGAAGGAAATGTGCCGTGGCTTGCAAGAGTTGCCGACCGCTATCCAGAATTTGCCTCTCCTCCCGAACCTCCATCCTGGTCAGATGTGCCAGTTCCTTTTCAATGGCTCTCTCATCCAAGCGTCTTTGTTCAAAGGCGGTATAGAACATCACGGCCATTGCCGGCACTACTGCAACCAGGATCAGCAGAATCAGCCTAGTTCGCAGACTACCGAAGGAGAAACTTTGCTTTTGCAGGCTGCTCACGCCCACCAGAAAATTCTCCCCCTTAGATCACCAAGTCGGTGCGCCCAACAAAGATCTTTAGGACAAAATTTAACTGCACTCTGATTAACCTAGACCCTTTTGCAAGGGCTTCCTGATTTCCCTCCCCGACACCGAGCGATAAATGATCTCAGTGCCAAGGGCGATGACGATCATGACCAGCAAAACCCATAGTTTGGCAGGTGCGGTTTGAGCTGTGTGCCACAGGAGAGCTCCCAAGGCAGCCATGCAGACCACCACGCCCAGAGCTGAGATCCACATTCTGCTCGCAGTCTCCCTGGACAGTATCACATTGGAACCGTTGACCGCAGCAAAAATGAGCAGAAACCCAGCACTTCCCATCATTGATATACTGGATAAATCAAGAGAGTTTGCAAGAACTAAGGTGGCGGCGGCAGTGATGAGCAATCCCTCGATAGGATGGTGCCACACCTTTTTTTCCAGGATTTCAGGAAGCTCACCCTCCTTGGCGATGATATAACTTGTGCGAGCGGCTCCATAGAGGGTGGCGTTGATAGCCGAACTGGTTGAGAGCAGTGCAGCAACCGCAATGAGGACAAAGCCGAAACTTCCCAGAAACGGCCGTGCGCTTTCAGCGAGGGCATAGTCCCGTGCTTGCACAATAGCGCTGACAGAGAGGTTTCCCACGGTCACCAGGGAAATAAGCCCGTAGAGGATGATGACAAATAGAACCGCAGAGTAATAGGAGAGAGGCAGAATTTTGCCCGGATTTTTCACTTCACCACTGGTGTTGGCGATGAGTTCAAAACCTTCATAGGCGAGAAAGATAATCATCCCTCCGGCTACCAACTCCAGAGGAGAACTCCAGCGACTGGGAGCAAGTCGGTGCAGCTGAACGCTCCAGATGCCGATTCCCACGAAAAAGAGCAAAATGACGACCTTGGTCCCCACAATCCACTCTTCCGCCTTACCCACGATGTCAGCGCCTTGAATGTTCAGGAAGGTTAACAATACCACCGCAGCACTCAAAGAGATATGCTTCCACAAGAATTGAGAGCCTTCCGGGAAAAAGCTCGCAGCATAACTCCCGAAGGCATAGGAGTAAAGGCAGAGCATGACGATGTAACTGAGCCACAGGAGAACGTTCAGTGCTCCTGCCAGGATGCCTGGTCCGAATGCCTGATTGATGAATTCCACCGAGCCACCCTGGCTGGGATATCGGACCGACAGCTGAGCGTATGAATAAGAGGTTACCAAGGCTACGAGCCCCGCTACGGTAAAGGCGATTGGCGTGCCTCCGTGAGCGAGTTGCACCGCCAGTCCCAAAACCGCGAATATACCGCCCCCCACCATGCCCCCCACGCCGATGGCCACCACTGACCAGTAGTTTAGTGAACCGTTCCTATCCATCTGCTGAGCTCACTATTTTATGTTACCCTTTGCCCTGAAATACCACCATGAGAATGCGAATGCCCACCAGACCGAGTGCCAAGGCCAAGCTGCGAATAATCCAGTTGGTTTTAATCTTTTGGGATAGGTGCGCTCCCACCTGGGCCCCGATAACCACCCCTATGGCCAGTGACACAGTCCGGTGCACCCCGTGGACAAACGAGCCGGTGACAATGTGGACCACGGTCCCGGTCAGAGCCATGATAGCCAAAATGAAATGGGAGGTGGCTGTTGCAACGTGCACCGGGAAATGTAACAGATAGACCAATGCAGGCACGTGGATGATTCCTCCACCGATGCCCAGAAAGCTGGAAATGTATCCCACAAAGAAACTGAGGGTGATTCCCAGCAAGCGATTGAAGCTATAGGTGTGACTGACGCCGTCTGCTTCAACCAAGTGGTGGGTGACCTGGTGATGTTTCGGTTTATGCTTTCCCTGGAGCTTGTCCTCGAAATTGGGCTTGAGTGAGAGGAAGGCCGCCCCGCCCAATAACAAGACGGCAAAGATGGTGTCGAAGAGCCTTCTGGGAACATAAGAGGTGTTCAGTGCACCGATAATCGCACCTGGAATTGTGGCGACAGCAAATATCAACCCTGCTCGGTAATCAATGCGCCGCATCATGGCGTAGGCTTCAGAGCCGGACAGAGCGTTGAAGAATACCACGGCCAACGATATGCTGGTGAGAATTTCCGGGCTCTCCGTAGGGTAGAGTAAAAGGAGCAGGGGCATCAAGACAAAACCGCCGCCGGCACCGATTATGGTTCCATAAGCTCCTGTAGCAAAGCCCAGCCCGATGAGCCCCAGAATACGCTCTGCAGGGTACAATACCGTGACCTCCATCGCTAATAGTCAACGCGTCCAATTGCTCAGCAGACTCCACCCAAGTGAGTCATTGCTGCGTCAGTCGATAAATTCTGCGACCACGCTATGTTTTTGCTTGAGGTGCAAAATCATTTTTTCATAGCGTCTAATACGAATGAGGGACCTAACAATTAGGTAACTACCCAGTACCACCAGCAAGGAATTGATCACTGATACCGGGATGAGGAGATACAGGACCTTATCGGGATTATAGAGTTTTGAAGTGGCGATGAGAACACTAAATATGGAAAGGGGGAGAGCCAGGACAGCTATTGCGGTACGCACGGTCGCCAGGGCGGTCCTTTTCTCAGCCAATACCAGCTGAGCTTCATTAATGATAATCTGCGCAGATTCAGCTATTTCGTCCTCGCCCAAGGTCTTCTCTCCAAAGCTCTATTAGCTCCATGTGAGATTATCTACATTTTCTGATTATATACACTTATATTTCAAGACTCTATCCTTATTGTCTCTGAAGCTTCTCCAAAGATATTGCGAAACACCAGCCTCCGTCCTCCGAAGCGACCGATGGCATAGCCTATATTATCGCCAGTAATGGCAGCAATGCAAGCTGTCACTGGCAGCGGCACAATGCGCATCTTCCATTGAGAGGCCAGAAGAGCCGAGGCAATCAACATGGTTTCCCCCGGCAGCTGCAGGCAGAAGTTTTCTAGCAAAATGGCGCCAAACAAGGCCCAGTAGCCATAATGATCTAGATACGGCTTAACGGTTACGAAGAAATCACTCATAGTTTTCCACTCTCCCTCGTCAGCTTCACCGGACTCATTGCCAGCGGAGCCAAAAGGGACTCAAGCCGCTTCCTCCACACCTCTTTCGTTGTGAGGATAAACGGTCTGCCGCTTTTAAAACCAGACCGAGGTGGGGCAGAAGAGTGTGTCCCTGGCGGAAAACAGCGACAACTTCAAGGCCTTCCCCTATCCCGATTTTCAACCCTGCACCTGGATGAATGGGTGGACTTTTTTCCCTATCGTACCACCAGTACCGGGATCGCCACCCGGTGACGCACCGGATCGACCGTCTGTCCCCACAGCAAGTCACCGAGTAAGCGGTGTCCGTGCGACCCCATGACCAGCATATCGACCCCGTGCGATTCTGCGAAAGTGACCAGCTCCTTGGAGGGATCACCGTGGGGGAGGGCAATCTCCACCGCAACCCCGGAAGCGCGCACTTCCGCTGCGATTTCCAGCAGGTATTGTTCATCGTCACGCGTATGCTCGTCATATACGTCGCTGCTATAAACCAGAGCTGGAGCCGAATCGACCACATGGATCAGGGTGAGCAGCGCTCGCTCTGCCTTTGCCAAAGATAGGGCACGGCTGACAATCGCAGCGTCGCTGTCATCCCGTCCCAGTGCCGCAGCAATATGCTTCGAGCGATGAGTTTCGATCCCCTCGATGATCGCCACTGCCCCGGTAGGCTTCTCTTCCTTCCAGCTCTTTTCCCCGCGAATCAACGGAAGCAGGATAATGTACACGAGGAATAACGAGATCGCTGCCGCACTGCCGATCGTTAGAATCGAGACCAGCAGAGGAGCGCCACCCGCTATCCATGCCATGATTTGGTCATACACCAGTTTGCCGTTCAGCAAAATAATGATGACCGAAGTGATCCAGGCCAACACCTTCACCCACAATCTGCTGGCGAAGGAACCCATTTTCAGCTTATCGCTGGTGAAATGCACCAGCGGAACGATGGCAAACGGCAATTGCAGGCTGAGAATCACCTGGCTTAGAATTAAAAGTTTATACGTCCCCTTATCCCCTGAGATCCAAATTACCGCCACCGCCGGCAGCAGCGCTATGGAGCGCGTGATGAGACGTCGCAGGTAGGGTCTCAGCCGAATCCTGACAAACCCTTCCATCACGATTTGTCCCGCCAGCGTGCCCGTCAAAGTGGAGCTTTGTCCTGCCGCAAGCAGCGCCAGTCCGAAAGCAATGGGAGCGGCATGGGTTCCGAGAAGTTGTTCCAGCAACTTGTGAGCCTGCTGAATCTCGGTTACGACGATCCCGTGACGATAAAACACAGCCGCCGCAAGGACAAGGATCGCTGCGTTAACAAAAAAGGCCGCATTTAAAGCGATCACGGAATCGAAGAAATTATACTTGCAAGCCTCTGACTTCGAATCGATTGTCCGCGATACCCGGCGTGTCTGCACTAGCGAAGAATGCAGGTAAAGATTGTGCGGCATCACGGTCGCCCCGATGATCCCAAGAATAATGTATAGCGACCCCACGGGCAGAGAAGGGGCAAGCCCGGCTGCAGCCATGCCCCAATCCGGTTTCGCCAGAAACAAGTTGACAATGAAACCACCTGCAATGACACTGATCAACGACAGAATGAACGCTTCCATCTTGCGAATCCCTAATTTTTGGATCGCAAGCAGCAGGAAGGTATCGAACAGGGTTACCAGCGCTCCCCAGAGCAAAGGAAGACCGAAGAGAAGATTCAACCCGAGTATGGTTCCCAGCACTTCCGCTAGATCGCAGGCGGCAATCGCGATCTCACACAGGATCCAAAGCGCGAATGAGGCCCATTTTGAATATTCTGATCGGCAGGCCTGCGCCAAGTCCTTACCGGTGACGATTCCGAGACGCGCAGCCAATGTCTGCAAGAGCACCGCCATTATGTTCGACATTAGGATCACCCAGATCAGCGCATAGCCGAAGCGTGATCCACCTTCCAGGTCGGTCGCCCAGTTGCCCGGGTCCATGTAACCCACACTGACCAGGTAGGCCGGTCCGGCGAAAGCAAATATGCGTTTCCATAACTTGGGATTTTGGGTCTCAACGGTACCATGCACCTCTTCAAGGGATTTGTCCTGGGAATGGTGCTCGGATTGTGTTGTCTTATTCTGTTTTATGTCCATGTATCTGCTCCGGATATCCTCATCCTCCTTGGCGGGAGGTCATCACTGATGGTAGGAAACACCGGCATGCTGTATTTGTGAGGTATGCATTCGTTTATTGCTTTGCAGCAATGTAATCATAATCTGAGTGGTTTCTATTTGCAATTTCCGGAAAGGTGATTTTTTCTCCCAGGACTCGACAAGCTCCTCTTTCAAAGCCACCGCCTTTTCGGTGATTTCTGTAAGGAAGTTTGGACAGGAATTCGTGCGGGAAGTAACTCACCGCCAGCGACCACGTCAACAGCACGAAAATCAGAAACCACGAGAAGTCCAAACCAACCAGTATTCCGAGTACGCGGCCCAGAGGGATAACATTCCGTGTTCTTATAGCTAATGCCTTTCTTATGGCTTTCGTTGGCGGACTACAATCGCTAACGCGACGGTCACAGGGCTGGTCGTCTGACGCCCGCCCCGTGACCCATCTCAACTCTCGTTACTTGCTAAACCAGCTCAGACATTTGCTCCACCACTCGGAAACCTTCTTGGAGAACGATTCCGATTTGTGCTGGGCCAGGTTTTTCGCTACCTTGTCAATCTCCTGGTGTAGCTTTTGCACTTCTTTGACGCGGCTTGCTCCAGAGTGTTTCTCGTAGTTCTTCAACGCGTCCACTGCCCCCCTGAGGGCGATTTTGGCTTGCTCAGGGTGGTCGTTCTTTAACTCGGCCTCGGCTAGCCGCAAGTTGTCCATCGCCCTGACCAGTGGCTCGTCGAGCGTGGAATACTCGAATATAACGCCGGCGTTCTGGATGTCCTCCAACGCCGCCGCCGCCCCTTTGGTGTCACCTTGTTTGATGAGGTCCTGCGCCAGTAGCAGGTCGCGTTTGGCCAACCGAACATTCAGCTTGATGCCGGTGTAATCGAATCCGGCATAGGTGTATTCTGGCGTCGTCTTCGGCGTGCTCGGCGTAGTTGTTTTACCGGCGGCTTGCTTGGCGGCCTTGACCGGCGAGACGACGTCCACCAGATCGAATTCCCGGTAAATCGGGACAAACGCGGGCTTAATGTCATCCACATCATTATAGGTGATACCCGCGCCCTTGATCTCGGTCCTCACCTTGCTGCCCGGCAGCACACCGTTCAGAATCTTTACCAAGGTAAGACCCTTTTCGATGTTCGCCGAGGCGACGTCATTCTTTTTGCCAGCCAACGCGTCCAAGGCTTTGTCCACATGTTTCAGAACGCGGTTCGCCGACAACGAGATGGCCCGCCATTCGTCGCCGCTGAACTGCTTCTTCGGTGGCGTCACGTGCACTTTGGACGTGATCACATCCTCCGCTCGCGCAAGACCGGTCAGACACAACAGCCCGATCATGGCGGCGGCGACCACTACCCCTGACTTGCCGATACCGGTTGTCACCGGCCTGGTCCACTTACTGTTGATGATTTTCATTTGAGAGCTCCTTTCGTTACTGGTGATATCGACTTTGATTTTCTCCTACCTGTTTTTTGACTGTGTTGTCTTCTTCCTGGCCATTCTCTTCATTTGTTTGGTTGTCTCTACTATAGGGTTCCGCAAAGGGTGTCGGTATCGGCCCCTGTCTGATTTTGCTGTAGGACAGAGAAAAGTTATCTTGTCGGGTTACGTCCTACAAAGCGGAAAGAAGGGAAAGTGGCGAGACAGAAGAATGGAATGTCCGGGTGAACGCGGAGCAAGGGTGGGGCTAGTGAACGGAGAGCGGACGGCTTAACGGTTATGAAGACGTCGCTCATAGTCTTCCGCTTCACGCGGGTAGGGTCACCGAGCTAAACATACTGGCTATCAGACGATGCACTCCCACTGTAACGGGACTCCTGAAGGGCCGGATCGCCACCATAGAATGCCTGGAGTTCTGCGTACAGATCAGGAATCAGTTCCTTCATCAGCTGCGGCCTCTCGAAATAGGACTCTGTCGCCACAGCAAAGAACTCAGCTTCATTAGTGGCGCCGTACTGACGGAGAACACGTCCGTCGATGGGGTCACCTTTCTGCAGACCGAGGTAGTGGCGGCTCATAATCTCTGCCCACGGCCTATAGTCTGCCCGAGCCCGCAACTTGGGTGTACCATCAAAGACCCCGTCCGCCCGATCCAGCACGTGAGCGAATTCATGGGTGGCTGTTTCATGGCCGTTCTTTGGAGAGGCAAGGCCTTGTAGCACTGCAGGCCAAGAGAGGACCACCGTACCCCAATTTCGAGCCTCTCCGAGGATTGCAACCTCCTCATCTAGGTGCCTGTAGACATAGGGATACACCACAATCTCGCTCAACCTGTCATAGTATGACAGGTCCAGGTGTAAAACCAATCGCACCGCGCATGCGGCAATCACCACCCTCACCTCATCAGTGATCACCATGCCGCCAGCGCCTATAAAATATTTTTCCCATATAAATATCTTCAGCGTTTCGAGGAAGCGCCGCCGCATTTCACCTGAGATCCGTGGATAGAACGGCACACTCTCTTCCAGGATAGTCAGCCATTTTTCGGGGATGGGACGCCGGGCTAATCGCTTGCGTTTCAGCTTGTTAAGGAAACCTGACATACATCCACTCCTTCCCGGAGAATGGACCACCAGCCTCTGGATTCTCTGAGACTAGGCAGGAAGTGTAATCCTCTTTCCCAGTGCATTTTTGTCCAGCTACGTCCTCTCTAAACCTCCTGCGCAGCCAAACGGGACTCAAGTCTCTTCCAAACCTCTTCCTTTGCGATGACCAATAAGCGATCTTCCGGTTTTAAAACCAGATCAGAGTGGGGCAGAAGAGTGTGTCCCTCACGGAAGACAGCAACAATCTCAAGGTCTTCTTGGTCAGCTACTGGAAAATTCTCCTGAACCGATTTGCCTACATAGGGACTCTTCTTTTTTAGGACCCCCAGGGCCAGCCTCTTGCCGTCCGGCAGATCAAGGGCAATCCCAGAGGCCAGTAGGGCGCGCAGGTCCAGGTGACTGACGGTTTCAGGCACCGAAATGTGATGATTGGCCAGGAGATGGATTGCTGCCTCCACGTGCTCCAAATGATGCGCCGGCGAATCCGCTCGACGGGGCACCTGCTGTTCGTAGAGGCTTTTGTATTTGAGGGGTCCGGTGATCGCAACCTGGACAATGTAGCTCAGCATAACCGCCAGTCCGGCTGCCACCAGCAGATTATAG
>JAJDNL010000176.1 GCA_022340745.1 Deltaproteobacteria bacterium | reverse complement strand
TGTGAGGAAATGATTCCATTTTATTGTAGTTCGCTCGCTAACCCCGTCCGCCTCCGGCGGACTACGGAGAATGCGCTCGCTGAAGCATTTTCAATCCGGGGAACGGTTATTTCGTTCCCCAATATTAATATTATCTTCCTGTAAGTAGAAGGAGAAAGATCAATGGCTGAAGAAAAAGATAGAGCTGCATTTATTTGCGTGAAAGACACCCTGGATGGAGCTTACCCTTCCCTGGTGCTGGCGATCAATGCCGCGCGCCAGGGTATGGAGAGTAAGATTTTCTACTCATTCATGGGGCTCAACCTGGTACTCAAAGGTGGCGCTGCCAGGGCCAAGTTCGTCCCGCCTGGTGTGATGGGAGCCATTCCAGGGATGTCGAGCATTGCCACCGGGATGATGAAAAAGAAGATTGACAAGGCGAACATCCCCAGTCTACAGGAACTCCAGGAAGTGGCCCAGTTGGAAGGCGTCCAGCTGATCGCCTGTAAGATGACCATTGACATGATGGAAATCGACGAGGACAAGCTCGTGGATGACGTAGTGGTCTGGAATGCGGAAGAGTTTCTGGTCTACGCCAAGGACTGCAAAGTCTGCCTGTTCACCTAGTAAAGGATCCATTGAAGTCCCCCTGATGCCCCCCTGTTGTAAAGGGGGGTTGGGGGGATTTTTCCCCGGTCGTTTTGCTGGTAGAAGAGGTTTCAGGTTTCAGTGTTCAGGTTTCAGCTTCTCTGTTTCTTTTTCCTGACACCTGACACCCGACACCTGAAACCCTGAGATTTAGTGTTCGGAATTTGATTAATTGCTTGGTTCCTCCCATGCAGATCCCTGCCGAATAACCTGCAGTACCTACTCAATAATGAGCACCGCCGACCCAGTGGTCTTTCTCCCTTCCAGATCTCGGTGGGCCTGGGCAGCCTCGGCCAGGGGATAGGTTTGCTGGATTTCGATTTTGACCGCACCTCTTGCCACCACCTCAAATAAATCCTGGGCGTGAGCAAGTAGGTCCTGCCGTTGTGCCGTATAAGCCATCAGACTGGGTCGGGTGAGGAACAAAGAGCCCTTGGCAGCAAGAATCCCAATGTCCAGCGGGGGCACAGGGCCGGAGGATTGACCGAAGCTTACCATCATGCCCATTGGCCTCAGGCAATCCAGGGACTTCATGAAGGTGGTCTCTCCAATGGAATCGTACACCACGTCAACGCCCCTGCCATTGGTAATCTCCTGTACCCGTGAAATAAAATCTTCCTCTCTATAAAGGATGGGATGATCGCAGCCGTGACTCTGAGCGAGTTCGGCCTTTTCTGGAGAGCCCACTGTGCCAATGACGGTGGCGCCAAGATGTTTGGCCCATTGGCAGGCGATCAAACCGACTCCTCCGGCTGCAGCGTGAAGCAAAATACTATCGCCCGCTTTTACCTCATAGCACCCATTGAGCAGGTATCGCGCCGTCATACCCTGAAGCATCATGGCCGCGCCTTGACGGGTTGAGATGGATTCAGGGAGCATAACGAGGCGCTCCGCCGGCATAATTCGAACTTCTGCATAGGCGCCGGGGGGAAGACCGGCATAGGCGACGCGGTCCCCGACCGCTACATCGCTCACTCCCTCACCGATGGCTTCCACTATGCCAGCCCCTTCCATTCCCGGGATTGCCGGGAGGGGACCAACTGGATAGAGGCCGGTGCGGTGATAGACGTCGATAAAATTCAAACCTACAGCTTCATGGCGTAGGAGAACTTCACCCGGGCCAGGTTGGCCCGGATCAAAATCCTCCCAGCGCAAAACTTCAGGACCGCCTGTTTCGTGCATCCTAATAGCCTTGCCCATAACATCTCCTTTTCACTTTCTTGGTTATGTATGCACAATGAGAAATGTAAGCGATCAGGTTTTTCCGGATGAAGTACTGCTTCTTGTATGAAATTTAAGCACTCAGCCTACAAGTGTCAAAACTGATGCAGTTATTCAACATAGAAAACTGCTGTGAAATATCGGAGACTATGAACTCCTACGCTCCACGCACTAACTCTCAGGGTTTCAGGTGTCGGGTGTCAGGTGTCAGGAAAAAAACTGAAACCTTACTCTTTGCGATTTGTGATTTGAAATTTCCATTCACTCTAGCACGTTAGTACTCCTCAGCAAACCGCCGCACGAAATAAAGACCATTTACCGCCTTTCACCTTACTTCCCCGCGATAACTGATTATGAATAATGTGATTTAGAGAAATTTTGGCATGGATTCTGCTTGGTTACAGTAGATTATTCCCAATTGTAGGAGACCGATATGATTGCTGACCCTTCTGTGATCAAAGTGCCAGAGAGAATTTTGGTGGTGGATGATGATACCGAGATTAGAGACGCTCTCTGTGCGGCACTCCAATACGAAGGATATGAAGTCCATATTGCAGTCAATGGCAAGGAAGCAGTAGAGAGGGCTCAGAGGCTTAAACCCAACCTGATCTTAATGGATGTTCAGATGCCGGTAATAGACGGCATCGAAGCTACGAGAAAATTGAAAGAAGATCCGGTGACAGTACACATTCCCATATTGATGGTGACAGTTCTAGATAAGAAAGAAAACATTGTCAAAGCCTTGGAGGCCGGCGCCATAGACTATGTTACAAAACCTTTTTTCATGCCAGAATTGACAGCTAGAGTAAAAGCAGTCTTGACCCTAAAGAAACACTATGATGAATCCATTGAAGTCAAGAAACAGCTCAATATATCTGAGGAGAAATATCGATTGGTAGTGGACAACGCCAGCGAGGCAATAGTGGTTATTCAGGATGGAATGTCCAGATTTTTCAATCCCAAAATCCGGGAATTTATGCGTTGTTCTCGTAAAGATTTAGCCAGCAGACCATTTGTGGATTTTGTCCACTCAGAGGATCAAGCAAAGGCGTCGGAGTATTTCACAGAACTCCTTGAGGGTGAGGGAGCAGCGAGAATCTTTGACTTTCGGGTTGTTAACAAAAGAGGGGGTATTAAGTGGTTGGAGGCCAACGGAGTCTTAATCAATTGGGAAGGCAAACCAGCCACCCTCAATTTCCTAACAGACGTCACCGAGCGCAAGCAGGCGCAAGAGGAAAAGGAGACAATACAATACCAGCTGCTCCAAGCCCAGAAAATGGAAGCCGTTGGCACGTTAGCTGGCGGGGTCGCCCATGATTTCAATAATCTACTCCAGGTTATTCAAGGCTACGGTCAGATGCTTCTTCATGATGAGAACCAAGACGAGCGTGCCCACCAGGCATTGGTGCGTATCGTTGGTGCCGCCAAGAGAGGCGCTAACCTTACCCAGCAGTTACTCACCTTCAGCCGGGCTGTTGACAGTGACAGGCGCCCCCTTGACCTGAACCATGAAGTTAAAAAGGTAAAGAAGCTTTTGGAGCGCACCATTCCTAAAATGATCAACATTGACCTCGATCTAACCGACAATCTCAAGATTGTTAACGCCGATCCCACCCAGGTGGAGCAGGTACTCATGAATCTGGCGGTCAATGCCAAGGATGCCATGCCGGAAGGGGGCAAGCTGCTCATAAAAACAGAGAATGCGATTCTAAACGATGAGGTTTGTCGACTGCACCCTGATGCAACCCCATGGGTTTATGCTCTGCTGACGGTCTCAGACAGTGGGCATGGTATGGATTCAGAAACCCAGGAGCACATCTTCGAACCATTCTACACCACCAAAGATGTGGACAAGGGCACAGGCCTAGGCCTGGCCATGGTCTATGGGATTGTGAAAAACCACAATGGCTTTATAAGCTGCAGCAGCGATCCCGGTGAGGGTACAACGTTCAAAATTTATCTGCCGACTCTGGACCGAGAAGTACAGGTAGTTGATGAAGAAGAGGCGCAAGCTCCAATCAAGAAGGGGAGTGAGACAATTCTGTTGGTGGATGACGAGGAATTAATTAGAGATCTGGTAGTACAGGTGCTGGGTGAGTCTGGCTATACGGTTATTACTGCTCCAGATGGGAAGAGCGGACTAAATCTTTACGGCGAACAGCAAGCGCAGATCGATCTCGTGATCCTCGACCTCATCATGCCTGAAATGGGTGGCAGAAAATGCCTTGAGGAGCTTATCAAGATGGATCCGCAAGCACGGGTTCTGATTGCCAGTGGCTATGCCCTGGATGGACCAGCAATAGAAGCTATCAAGACTGGGGCGCGAGGCCACATTAGCAAACCATATGACATAAAGGAAATGCTCAGGGTGATTCGTGCAGTCCTGGACCACAATTGATGTAGCCCGTATGTTTCATGAATTGGTGTGACGAGACCACGAAGATGGGCGTGCCACCGGGCAACCGCAGGGTGTTGACCTCGAGGCGTACCTGAATGGTACGTCGCAGAGGCCGACACCTGAGGACGCACGGAAGGACGACCATATCCGTGGTCGCAGTAAGCGATTCATGAAACATACGGGCTAAGGTTTCAATAAGTCCCGAACTCTTTTCTTGATGGAGATAGTACAAGGAGTTGTCATGCCAGCAAAGACGAGACGAAAACAATACTCCATCGTAGACCGATCACTACAATACAGAGTCTTGGCCATCATTTTAATTTACAGTTTGGTCATCGTGCTTTTCTTGGCCGTTTGCCTCTTTATCCCCGACATACTTGCCATGAGCAATCAAGATCTGAGTTTGGAAATACGTGCTGCAGCCGCCGATAGACTGCTGACCCTCCATTCACGGGTATGGCCAGCTATCGTCGCGATGGTGTGCGTGTTAGGCATCCATTCAGTACGGATTTTCCATCGGCTTATTGGTCCGCTTTATCGGTTTCGTTGGGCTTTTTCAAAAATAGGAAATGGGGATCTGAGTTTTCGAGTGAAGATTAGAAAGAGCGACTACCTTCACCGCGAGGAAGAGGCGCTCAATCAGATGATTGAAGGACTTTCTGAACGATGCGAACGCTTGCGGCAAGCAGGTCTGAGAGCACAGGAATCATTGAGTGCCATTGAGCAAACACCGAGCCAGATAAGTGGCGGGCAGGATTCAGATCAGCAACTTCTTCAGGAACACCGCCAGCATCTTGCTGACTTGCTCGAACAGGTGCAGCGCTTTCAACTGAGTGACGAGGACAGGGTGGAAGAAGAGACAGGATAATTCCCTACCAGTGTCATAAGGACGAAAAATTCCATATCCTTGAGGAACCGGCAGATACAGATGCAAGAATTTTTTGATCCCAGGAAGATGTCAATTCGCCGTTGGCGTACTGGTATTCTTTCATGTGGTTCCCACAACCGGAAGTGGTGGACGAGAGGTTTTACCCTCGCTGAGCTCATCGTGGTCATCACTATTGTTGGGATACTCTCGACCATTGGCTTGAGCGTGTATAAGCATTTCATTGATAGCGCAAGAAATACCCGAGCTGTAGCTGAAATCCGGATGTATGAAAAAGAGATCATGAATTTTGTAAATGACACCGAAAGACTACCCGATGCTCTTGTTGAACTGGGACTTGCAATTACCCAGGATCCTTGGAAAAATGATTACCGATACATTAATTTCGGCTTACCTGGGGCGGAAGACAATAGGCGAACAAAAGGGGCAAAAGGGGAAGGCAAGGGGAAAGGCAGTCCGCTGAATTCTGACTATGACCTTTACAGTATTGGTAAGGATGGGATGAGTGCACCAGCCCTTACCGAAGCTGCCAGTCAGGACGATATTATACGAGCAGACGACGGAGGTTATACTGGTTTGGCTTCAAAGTACTAACCGAGATCCCCAGTCCTAAATGCCTAAAGTGTACTAAAATGCCAAATCTCAGGGTTTCAGGTGTCGGGTGTCAGGTGTCAGGAAAGAAAAACACAAAAGCTGAAACCTGAAACCTAAATTCTGGATTCTGACTCCTGTCTCCTTGTTTTTAGATCCGCAATCCGAAATGTCTACCCAATTCGGCTAGCCCGGATATTTCATGAATTGCTGTCGCGAGACCGCGAAGATGGGCGTGCCACCTGGCAACCACAGGGTGTTGGTTTCGAGGCGTACCTGAGTGGTACGTCGCAGGGGCCGACACCCGAGGACGCCAGGAAGGGCGGCCATATCCGTGGTCGCAGCAAGTTATTCATGAAATAACCGGGCTATAGCGCCGGCAGCCAAAACGAGCTTCTCTAAAGCCTCATAAGGCTGGGCCCCGACAACTGTCCTGCCGTCCGCCGTGAAGGTTGGTACGGCGGTGATTCCGTGGGTTCGCGAGTAGGCCCAGTCTTGGTCAACCAGGTCTTTAAAAGTCCCTTTGGTTAGTACACGTTCTGCTTCAGCCCCATCTAAGTTCATTGCCTCCACCAGTTCGGTGAGTACCGGTACCTTGGCTATATTCAGCCCATCCACAAAATAGGCTCGGAAAACGGCCATATGAAAATCTTCCCCACGGCCCAGTAATTCGGCCCATTTACCCAATTCCTGGGCTCTTCGGCTGTTGAAGGTCTTCTCGCGCATACCAAAAGGCAGACCACATTCCTCGGCGACCCTTTTCAGATGTTCCAGAAGCGCAGGAATATCGATACCCCTGCCGGCGAAAAGCTCATCCAAGGTTAGCCCCTCCTCTGGAGTGTTCGGGTGCAATGGAAAACCAATCCACTTGACATCGATCTCGTACTCCTGCTTCAGTTTATCAATACGCCCGGTAATGAAATAGCACCACGGTCAGACATAGTCGGAAAAGATCTCCAGAACAATAGGTTTTGCCATGATTATTCTCCAATTAAGGGTGAACAGTTACTATAGTCGCCAGATGAAGATCATCATCATACCGGACGAGACGAAGGCGAGAGCCGGTATCCAGTAGGTCTAGGCTTTTCTGGATTCCGGATAGTCGCTTCGCGCCTTCCGGAATGACGTATGCACTGGCTTCCCTGAGCGATACCAGTTCCAAACGGTATGCTCTTTTCCAGCTATTGACCTTTTTCACCAGGCCCGGAGATTGGGGTTTATGGAAGAAACTAGTTACTTAATCCTAACATTTAATCCTCAATGCCTTGGGGAGAATTGTAAAAGAAAATGAGTCAGCAGCCCAGCCTTCGTCGCCGTCGGTTTGCAATACCAGTGGACGATCCAACTTCACCTTCAGTTGCCTACCGGTACGGTATTCGCCGGTTCGATTGCCGGTCATAAATGCTGCGGTCCCGCCAATGACAGTCTTAATGAGTCCGGAATTTACGCAAAGGATGTGCAGCTGCCGGTCGTCGAATCGGGCTCTGGGCACTACCTTCATTCCGAAGCCAGAGTATGGTTGTTTGACTACCATCAAGGTCAGAAGATTTCTCACCTCGAATGTGTCTTCGTCCACAGTAATGTTAGCATTGGCTCGCTCGTAGTTTTTGA
>JAJDNL010000171.1 GCA_022340745.1 Deltaproteobacteria bacterium | reverse complement strand
ACGGGCGAATGTCAATGAGCTTTTTGACTCAATAGCGACTGGGAAGCTGCAGTCTCACAGGGGTGGGCCACACTCATCTATTGCCCGGCAGGGGGATTGGGGATTGCAGATTGCGGATTGCGGATTTAACTTTAGCTCATATCTTCGCGCTTGCTTCGCTGCCACTTCTTATAATAATAGCTAAGGAGCAGAGCAAAGGGCACAGGGCACAGAGTGAAGGTTTTGCTTTTCTCCTGAAAATGCTACAGCGAGCTCATCCCCGCCCTTGCTGCGGGGTTGGCGAGCCGATTACAGTAAAATGGGTCTCTTCCTTACATTTCGAAGATTCCCTGTCCGCCGCAGGAGGACTGCAGGGAGCTTCAATTCTGGATTCTGACTCCTGGCTCCTTTCTCTATGCTCTATGCCGTATGCTCAATTCTCCTGGCTCCTGACTCCTCGTTTCCTTGATTGCGAAACTGGGAACCCGCCCGAAGGGTGGGAGTCCGAAGGACAATTGCGAGATTCCAATGAACACCGTGTCAGACAGACTCAACGAGATCTACGAGCTTTTAGTGAAGGCTTACGGTCCGCAGCATTGGTGGCCGGCAGAGAGCCCCCTGGAGGTCATGGTCGGAGCCGTTCTCACCCAAAATACAAACTGGCAGGGAGTTGAGCAGGCCATTGCCAACTTGAAGCGGGACAACCTGCTCAATCAACACAAACTTAAGGCTCTATCCACTGAGGAGTTGTCACGGCTCATCAAACCGGCAGGCTATTTCAATCTCAAAGCGCGTCGTCTCAAGAACTTGATTGAGATGGTTACCGAGGCTTACGGAGGTGACCTAGCCGCCATGGAGCAGATGGAGACAGCTCAGTTGCGTCAGGAGCTGTTATTAGTCAACGGCGTGGGCCCTGAAACCGCCGACAGCATTCTGCTTTATGCTTTCCACAGGCCCATTTTTGTCGTGGATACCTATACGTACCGAGTTACCAGCCGTCACGGTCTCATCGAAGAGGAGGCCAACTATCAAGCGCTACAGGACTTGTTCATGGAACACTTGCCGCTTGATGTGGACATGTTCAACGAATATCACGCCCTACTGGTGAGGGCGGGAAAACTTCACTGTAAACGTAAGGCCCGCTGCGAGGGGTGCCCCCTGGAGCCGTTGCTGCCTTGATCACTGCACAAGGCAGTTGGTCATTTCGGATTGCGGATTTGAAAAAGCATAGGGCATGGAGCATGGAGCATAGGGTAGATTGTATATTGCGGATTGATGAATGAAAGGTTTCAGGTGTCGGGTGTCAGGTGTCAGGGAAGAAAAATAAGAAAGGCATCATGCCTTGTACCCTGTACCTGGTACCCTGTACCCTAACTTCTGACTCCTGTCTCCTGGATTCTTTGTTTTATACCTTTCACTGCTTACCGTTTACCGTTCACAGTTTCCCGGAGCGGAAAATGCCAATAATAAGCCAGATGCCGAGCACTGTGGTTATGACATAACCAGTCACTCCCAAAATGGCTGTTAGAGAAACTTTCTCCAGCCCGAGGAACTTCACCTCGAATTCTAAAATTTTCTGTGTTGAATTGAGCACCAAGGCAGCAGCGAGAATAGAAGCCGAGAGCACCAAGCCAACGGTCAACCTGTTGAGCCCTTTCTCAAGTTTTGTATCAAACTGCTGAAAGCCTTCATGCCAAATCTCAACTCGCTGCTTTCCCTTGGACACCTGTTTGAGTATATCGTGGACGAACTTGGGCATGACTTTAGCGTATTTGCCAACATAGCGGGCGTCTCTGCCTATGTTTTTGAAAACCTTGTTCGCATCATAGCCGCGCTTGATTAATTTCCTGGCGTAGGGCTTGGTAAATTCCAGCAGGCTTTCATCGCTTCCGAGAATCTTGCCGAGGGCTTCCGTCTGGACAAATGTCTTCATGAGAAGCAGAAGATTTCTCGGCAACTGTATGTGATATTTGAGGGCCAAATAGATAATTTGGTCGTAGACGTCCCTGACCGATATGGACTGGAGCGATCGACCGTAGAAGGACTCACTAACGTCCTTGAGGTCTATGAGAAAGCTGTCCAAATCCATCCTTTCCTCATCCAGTAAACCAGCATCCAGAAAAGCATCCAGCAGCAAGTCATAATCATGCTCGGCATACCCCAGAAAGATGTTGGCTATCTGCCGCATCATCTCTTCATCCAGGTAGCCGGTAATACCGAAATCAACCAGAGCAACCCGACCGTCGTACATGACGATGGTATTACCGGGATGTGGGTCAGCATGAAAAAAACCAAATTCCATCAACTGCCGGGAGAACGAGCGTAAACCGATGCGTGCTATTTCTTTTGGATCTATGCCGTGGGTTTTCAATTCATCAACCCGATCCATCTTGATACCATCGATCCTTTCCATCACCAGGATGGATTTGGTGGTGTAATCCCAATAGACTTTGGGGATATAGAGTTCATCAATGTCTCGAAAGTTATACGCAAATTTCTCAATGCTGCCGGCCTCTATGAGCATGTCAATTTCTTTGAAGATGGTGCGCTCGAATTCCTTCACCAGATTGCTGGGAGCCAGGATGCGGCCAACATCAAAGGATTTTTCAATTTTATCGGCAATATAGTACATCAAGCGAATATCTTCCCGAATCTTCTTCATAATAGCCGGACGAATTACCTTGACTACTACCTTTTCACCATTGGGTAGGGTAGCGTGATGCACTTGGGCCACAGAAGCGGCGGCAAAGGCCGTCGTATCCAATTCAGCAAAAATCTCCTCAATGGGTCGCTTAAGTTCTTTTTCGATGACCTTTTGGATCTCGGGAAAAGGTATTGGTGGAACCCGATCTTGCAACTTTCTGAGCTCTTCAATGTATTCAGCTGGAAATATATCAGCCCGTGTACTCATCAGCTGCCCCAGCTTGACAAAGCTGGGCCCCAATTCTTCCAGGACCAGACGAATGCGGCGCGGTGATAGTACTCCAGGTTTTAGGGCCACACCCTTTATTTTGGTTGGTTCGCCCTCTTTGTCTTTACGGCTCACAATTTTTTCCACTACGTCACCAAGGCCGTGCTTGATGAGCACCCTGGCTATAACTCCAAACCGCTTTATTCCCTTCAATCCAGCTGAAGCCTTGAAAAGACCCATGGCTACCTACCTCTTCAATACCGTTTTAAACCCCTACCTGGCACTGATTATTCCGTCTGCTGATTGTTACACAAATGTGGGTTCCATTCCACTGCAAATTTAGGGATCGCTTCCTTGCGGGTCACTCTTTTGAATCTGGTTCGAAGGGTAAGAATATCACACTGAGAGATGACAGAGGCCATACTCGTATGGCTATTGGCGAGATTGGCGACACGCTAGGGTGAAATAAAAAAGCCAGGCTCTAAGGACCTGGCTTTGAGGGTCTTGCCTGCATGCGTGCCTTCGCTGAAGTCATCACATTGCGGATTGCAGATCTCGGATTTAGGATTAAAAATGCAAAGACGAAGTTCGAGAACTACTTGAAAATTCCGCAATCCGCATTCAGCAATTTACACTCTACCCTATGCCCTATGCTTTTTCAAATCCGCAATCGTGTTACTCAACCACCACAATGGTAACTCGTCGGTTCTCTGCCCGGCCGGCTGAAAGGCCGTTGTCCCCTACGGGTTTGATCTCACCGCAGGAAAACCCATTCATGCGTTGTAAGGGTACGTCATACTTTTGGTAAAGGTAGCCCATGACCGCCCTGGCTCTGGCGAGACCAAGTTGAAAATTGTAAGCTTCTGCGCCGAAACCATCCGTGTGTCCTTGCAACTCAAAAAAGACATCAGTGTCCTCTTGCACCAGGGGAGCTACAACAGAGTCGATAGCAGCCTTGGCATCCGCTGAGAGAACAGAACTGTCGAACGCGAAGTGAATGGCCCCGTCATATTGAGTCGCCCCGGAAAAACTGCTGTGTGTCAGCTCCGCGGCTCGAACCAACGAACCCTCAAGTGTGGTGCAGGGCTCAAGCTCCACTTGCTCAAAGCCGGCCATCTCTTCTACCACCGCTGGTTCTGTTTGGACGTGGGCTTTGGTGCTGCACCCTGCTGTCCCGAGCATAACGATGCCCAGGAAGGCTACCGTAGCTTTGAGTGCATGTTTCATGATCTTCCTCCTCCCCATTGCGGCCTGTCGAAGTATTATGTTTTCTTGTCTTGTTAACCACTCCAAACTCCGTGCAAAACGCATGCCTAAGCGTAGCACAACCAAGCAGCTCCGAGTCTTAACCCGCTTCATGCCACTGTTTACGATTACCGAAGACGAGGAGATTGCCTAATGTGACACCTGAAATTTATAGCAGGTATATTTTTTGTAACGTTGATAAGGAAGATCTGCCGTAACGAGCCGGATTTCATTTAATTTCTCATCGAACTATGGGTATGGCAGTGGAGCTTTTTCGTTGACTTCAGCCTTGCAACCGTGGTTTAGTTTCCTAACCCGGATAATTCATGAGTCTTTTGCGCCTCAGGCGGACTGCAGGGAGTGAGTTTGCTAAAGCATTTTCATCAAGTGAATCACCAGGCAGATAGCTTCTGACTGGTGGATATGGATTTACCCGCTAGAATATAGATACTCTCTTAGTGGAGGCAAAAATATGGCACTTGGAGGAGATGGTCGAGGCGGGCCGCGTATTAAGATCAAGTGGCCTGTCACGGTGAAAACAGACAAAGGCTCCATGGATGGGGTAACCCTTGATCTCGGTCCGGATGGCGCCTTTGTCTCGTGTGCGAAGCCGGCTAGGCTAAATGAAGTTGTTGACCTCATTATCAATGCGCCTGACCAGCCCATCAAGGCGAAGGCTGAGGTAATCTGGTCAAACATCTACGGCCCTGATGACGACATCACCCCCCGTGGTATGGGGGTTCGCTTTCTAGAAATATCTGGCGAACACCGTAAAGTCATAGCGAAGGTAGCTTTGGAACACCTCAAGTCGGAGAAAGTTGATCCCAGGGAGTTGGAGGCTCTGCAGACTCTCGTCATAGATGCAGACGAACCCCCACCAAAGTGATCCCTCAGGAACTACCATCTGAGCCGGGTCAATGGATTTTGAACCCACATAATGGTTGATAACAATGCAAGGGAGGGAAGAGATCATGAAAATTTTCGGCCATATCAGCTTGATTTTCCTGCTTGCTTTTTCGCTGCTCACCGGCTGTGAGGCTACCCGCAGTTTTACAAGTTCCATAAGCGGCAGCTCGGATGAGAATCTGCTTGCCCAGGTTCCTGCCGAGGAGCGGGAGGAGGTCAAAAAAGCTGAATTTGACCTGCAGGTTGCACAAGAAAAGATGAGCCTTGCCGAAATGAAAACTGAGTTGGCTTCTTTGCAAAAGAAATACGCGGATTATGAGGAAGATGCAGCTGACGAGTATCAGAAGAAAGCGGAAGTGAGCGTGGAGCTCGCCAAGTTGGAAGCCATAGACAGAGCGGGTCTGGGTGAAAAGCAAGCAAACATAGAAGACATAGCTGACCTCAAGGCTGAGCAACTCAAAATCGAAGCCAACAAAATCAAGATCGAGGCAAAGCGAGACACCACGGGAGAGAAGATCAACGATCTGCGCAAACAGATTGAGGAACAGGAGACAAAAATCATAAATCTGGAGGCTGCCGGGGTACCTGAACCCGAGAAGGCCGACGTCATGATGACCGATGAAAAACCTGCGGAAAAAGGGGTCTCTGAATCTGCAACCGAGAAGGGGGCGGGAGAACAGGAAGGCCAGCAATAAGCCACCAAGAAGCAACAACAGAAAAATAGCATCGAAACTCTCTTAACCCGGATATTTCATGAACTGCTGTCGCGAGACCAGGAAGATGGACGTGCCACCGGGCAACCGCAGGGTGTTGGTTCCGAGGCGTACCTTAAGGGTACGTCGCAGGGGTCGACACCCGAGGACGCCAGGAAGGACGGCCATATCCGTGGTCGCAGCAAGTGATTCATGAAATATCCGGGTTATGAGTTCATTGGATTGGTAGTTCAGGTTTCATGGGTGTTTTTGGTCGTCTTTTCGTAGATCTGTTCGCGTTACCGGAGGATCATGCCCGTTGAAAATGCTTCAGCGAGCGCATTCCCCGTAGCTTGTTGGAGCGGAGCGGAAATCCCGTCGCCGGGGCTGCGGGGTTAGCGAGCGAACTACAATAAAATTCAATCACTTCCTTACATTTCGAAGATTCACTGCAGCGACACGACCTGAGCTCGTCGACAGGTCTTGTCGGAGCGAAGCGGAGATCCCGCTTCAGCGGGGCTGCAGGGAGCTTCAATAATCCAGGGAGGTAGCAACCATGACGAGTGTCTTACGCTCCGACATAGCTGAGGCGCGATTGACCTATGAGGGCCGGTACGAAGCTAGGGAGATGAGCAATGAGAAAGTCTCCACTTTTAATCTGAGGCACCAGGAGGTGATGGATTTTTACGGCCTGCAATTAGCGAAGGGCACGGTATTCATCATTGAGGACCGAGTAAACGGACTTTCCAATCTTGGTGTATTCCGAAGTAAGCAATTACGCCAGGGGGTTATCCTCGCGGCAGCCCTGCCGGCGGCGGCGGTTGCTATGGACGGTTTCGATTCACTGAAGGATGTGCCCAAAGAAGAGCAAACCAAGGCAATGGTTAATCGGCTCAAGAGACTGAACGACCGAACCGCGGCCCAGGTCATGGGCGAGGTGCTCCAGATTACCACGGAGACCTTTGAACTCGGTGACGAGGTTATTATCGAGAGCGCAATAACTGAGGGAGTGAGGGTCAAGCCGGGCCTGGAGGCAGGTGGTAATCCAACCATTCCGGTAGGCGCCCTCTTCGGTAAAGAAGAGCACTGCAGCCGTTACGGCCGCGGCGTGAGTAAAGAAGTCACCAGATTGTCCATGGGATCAGATGTAATCGACGGTACCGGCAAGTCGGTTAAGGGCTTTCACAGTTCACTCACTGCCCTGTTTATCACAGAGTCCGATTTTAAAAGGCATCTGCCCGATATTTACGTGGAACGCTGGATGGCCGGCGCCATGTTTCCGGAGTTCAACCCCCGGAGTACCGATCTGCAGGAGGAGACGAGGATAATCTCCGAAGCCTGCGGTATTAAAGATCTGTCTGAAATGACCGCTTACTTTCTTGATCGACCGCGCCACAACCTACCAATGGACCAGTTAAACAGTATGGGGGTGGCCACTCCGTATGACAAGGATGGAGACCTCTTTCCGGCAGTGGTCATGGGACTTGATGGTCTCCGCTGTCCTGATGGTCGCGGTTTCCACAGCATGATCGGCGAGATAGGCGGCAGCGCAGAGTGGACGGTTGGCGCCCTGCCCCTGGTCTGGCGCGGCGGGCAGAGCCTGGGTATGCTTACCAGTCAAAGTTCGCTAACCAGGAAGGACCTCTCCCCAGAGGAACTTTGGAACGAGCGCTTCCATTACACTGAGGAAGAGCTCATCCTTCTTCAGGATGCACGTTTTGAACAAAAGCCGTTTTTCACGGTCTGCGATTTAATGGATGAGCCCTTTGCCGGTGGAGTAAGTGCCTTCGGAGCCATCTCCGACAACTATTTTTTCCCTCACCTCCACGGAGTCAAAGTGGACCGCGAGCGCGACCTCATTACCACCAACACCCTTATGGTAAACTCCCTCGGCAACATCGAACATTGGCGACTCACCTTCAAATGTGTTGAAGGAATGGAGACCACAAGCAAGAAGATGCAGTCACCAAAATCCGGATTGCGTGGTCTCGATGAGACTGATATTAATAAACAGATCAAGGCCATGGCTGATGACCAACTCAAGCGCTTCAGGCTGAAACAGTTCTTTGTCAATGAGTATTACCCGGCTATCATTCATACCGACGGCAAGATGGTGGTGCTTGACAATACGGTGGAGGGCCTCATCGCCAGGGGGGCCCTTAGCGAATATGATCGGGCTATCGTCAAGGCTGTGGTCAGGGAGGTGCCGGAATGGTTCGCCAGCCCAGCTTAACCCCGGCTTCAGGGTTAAAGGAGATCGCACATGAGTTCAGGTCTTATGGCTACCATAGGGGTCTTTGCATTGGTTGGGCTTTTTGGTCTGATCATTTTATGGGACAGAAAAAAGACTGAACGAGAAGAAGCCGCCCCCCAGAGGGGTGCAGCAGTCCATATGAGTCCCAAAGAGAGGTGGGACTCACACGTGGAGCAGTTGCAGAAAAGGGGGTCTTAGGGACCGCCGTAATCGGATAGGCATTGTATGATGCACAGCCCACCAGACCGGTGGGCTGTTTTGCTTTCGCCTGACTGCTACTGCTTCGTAACGAGCCTGACGGCTGCATCCGTAACAGTACGCAAACGTCGCACCAGTGTTAAGATCAATGTCTTGAAAAGCGGAGAAAGCAAGTCATATTCTTTGGTAAGCTTATCGTGGTCAAGAACCCCCAATCTTACGTGTCCCAAAGCAATCGCCGAAGCGGCACGAGGGACCTTACCTTTCTCCAGAAAAGCCATCTCCCCCACCACGCGCTCCTCACCAAGGGTGGTAATGGACACCGCTCCTTTCGGGGTGTTCTTTTGGATCCTAACCTGGCCTTCCAAGACGATATAGATCCAGTCTGTGGAAGTGCCTTCTCTCAAAATGACATCTCCGTCATTATACTCTTCTTCTTCCAAGATTAAAAAAGGATCAATCTCTACCATGATTTTAACCGGATGAAGTCAGAAGCACGCACAGGGAAGTGACAGAGGGTTGGATAGAGAGAAAGACTAGACCGCAATCGAAATTAGACTTTTGCCACCCCCATCCCATCAATCATTTCTCTTCTTTGGGTATGAGGACACTGGCTCAGTTCTGAGATTAAGCGCGCTTCATGTGTAGGCATTTTTTGATCTGGGTATCGACAGAGAAAGAGTGCATCCGCTTCTCTTAAATCGCTTGCCCCTTTAGGGATATCAGGCACTCCAGCCAGTAGTTTTGCTTTTGCATATGGGCAGCGTTCATCGCTGGCAGGGAATGTGCCGGCAAGGCAGTACTTCCGCACAAACTCTAGATCTTCATTCTGCATTTTGGTTATTTTCTGCATGCACGCTCCCCCCCTTCCACTATTGTTCCTCGAATTGTTATCGCCCATCACTGCTTAGGAGATTTCCGTGGACTACATTGCTAATGCCTACAATCAATTGAAAGCAGCAGTGCGAGAGTGAAGGCGGACCAGTGTGCGCAGAATAGATGACGGCAATTGTACGCCAAGATTTTGGCGGCTCCCAGCAGTTCAGACGACATTCCCCTGAGAGTCCCGGGGGCACCATTTCAGGTTCATGTGTCCTCCGCCAATCTGCAACCAAATGAAAAGCTCAACCTAACTGGTCGAGATAATAACATAATAACGAAAGATTAACTAAATGAAAGATACAGGAATTCCAGTGACAGTGTCAATACGAAAAACCACCATCTTGATTTCTACTCAGTGGTTCAAGAGGAGGGGCAGGGTGTGGTTCGTGATGAGTGAAAGATACACCCCCCAAGAGGATTGTGGGTGTTCACACTTTCTTATTGGTCTTTCTCGTCTTCCTCATTTTTCCCCTTCCTAGGAGGGGCCACTACGAGATCGGGGTGCCGCTCCTCAGGCGGCGTTAGGATTGAGCCAGTCGATTCGTCTATGCTGCGTAGGTGCAGATCTCTCTGAGGAAAGGCGATTTCGATTCCCAACTCCCGGAAC
>JAJDNL010000009.1 GCA_022340745.1 Deltaproteobacteria bacterium | reverse complement strand
CCGGTGCACCACCGCCACCACCGTGCACTTTCCTCTCAGATCCGTCTCCAGTAATCGTTGGATGCGTGCCTGCGAGGCGTTGTCTAAACTGGCGGTGGCTTCGTCAAGAATCAGGATTCGTGGTTCCTTGAGCAAAGCCCGGATCAAGGCTACCTTCTGTTTCTGGCCACCGGAGAGTCTATCCCCCTTGCTTCCCACCTGGAAGTCCAGGCCGATATCAAGCACCTCGTCAAGAAGATTTTCGTCCTTCAAGAGCTGCACGATCAACTCCTGTACCTTTTCCAAGGCCTGGGGTTGGTCGATTTTGATCCGGCCGAAAAGGACATTATCAAGGATGCTCTTGCTGTAGAGGTATTGTGTTGGGCAGTAGATCGAGAAATCAGTTATTTCCCTCTCGCCTCTGATCTCGGCCGGCACATCTGCCTCGGCACCGAATTGACATTCGAGCAAGTCTTTCCCTCCAACTTCCCGGATGAACTTGTGCCGAGTGGTCAAGATCATTTCTTCAAGGGACGGGGGCAACTCCACAAGTTGATGCTCGGCCGGGATAAACTGCAAAGCCAAACGTAGCAAAAGTTGGTTATCCTTCTCGGTCAACTGATTCAGTTGAGCTCCGTGGATACGACGCATCAGTTCCCTGTACTGCTCGTACTGATCTGCAGGTATGGGAATGTCTTCCACCGGGGAAAAATCCTGTTCAAGTTCCTGCGATACCATCACCGTGCGTTCCAACAAATTCTTGCCTAGATCCAGAAGGGGCTGATAAATATCAGTATCACGCATTAGTTTTATAAAGGTTAGATTTTTCGGCAGATTGTCGAGTTCATACTCTTCGCGGTCAGGATCGCCGAACACTATGTTCCCATAGAGAGTTCGGTGCTGGAGAAATCGGTTGACGTCAAAGAATTCAATCAACTCAGCCACCTCGCTCCCCCACCTACCATGGAAAATCTGCCGAAGTCTGAGTAGATGAGGCACCAGAACCGGCCAGTGACTTTCCAGCACTACGGTGTTGAGGCCGAAGCGTAAAATGTCATCTTCCAGTCCCACCTCTCGCACCAGTTGAAGAATTCGCTGGCGATCAGGGAGTGATATCCTCTCACCCGGACCCTCGACTGTAATCAGGGACTGGCAGGCATAGAGCAAATTTTCGCGAATGGTGCCGTCGAATATAAAAGACTGCTGCGAGACGAAACCGATGTTTCGACTGACGTCTATTTTGGTCAAGGTTTTCAGTTCTCTGTTGCCCAGCAAAACATGCCCTCTGTCATATGAATAAAGTTGCCCCAAAACCAACGCCAGGGTGCTCTTGCCGCTGCCCGAAAATCCAACCAGGGCCATCTGTTTACCAGGCTCGAGATTTAGGGAAATCTGGTCCAACAACTTTACCCGTCCCTCAGCAACGTAACTCAAGTCTTCCACCTGTATGCTTCCTTCCAATTCATAAGGCTCACGGTCTGTTGGAGCCAGGGGAAACTCGGGTTCAGCGTCAAAATAGTCCATTACCCTCCGATATCGAACCCGGCTGTCCTGAAGGTCCTGGTAGTAATCCATAATTTCTTTCCAGGGATCGTACAGTTTTTCGTAAGCCGAAAGGAAGGCAACCAGGGCACCCAGGTCGAAGCGCCCAACCATGGTGAGATATCCCCCCAGGAGAAAGAGGAAGAACGGGCCCAGATTTTGGAAAAAGTTGTTGGTGAACTTGATGCCGTAGTTGAGGATGTACATCCGTTGACGAAGAGCCACCAGTTTGGCAGCAAACGTTGCAAATTTCTTTTTTTCGATGGGATAGCCGCCGTGTGCCTGGATTTCATGTACCCCTGCAATCGCTTCGCCAATAGTGTTACTCAGGGAACGATTAACGTCGATACGCTCAAAGTTGATCCGGTTGTAGCGCTTCTGGAGCATGGGGATGATGACGATCTCAATAGGGTAAATAGCGAAGCTCAGGAGTGCAAGCAGTGGATTGAGATAGAGCAGGTAACCGGCAAAGGCGCACAAGGTAAGGACATTGATTACCGGCACAGCCAGGGCCTTACCAAGAAAGTCCCCCACCCCGCTCAGTTCCGAGGTAAGGGAACTGATTACCATCCCCGGCGGAGTGCGGCGAAAAAAAGG
Organism: Deltaproteobacteria bacterium; assembly: GCA_022340745.1. Classification (GTDB taxonomy): domain Bacteria; phylum Desulfobacterota; class Syntrophobacteria; order BM002; family BM002; genus BM002. The sequence goes on along the minus strand of JAJDNL010000009.1, from coordinate 24,134 downwards.
GAGCGGTAGGCGTATAACGTGTTCGTAGAGTTCGGTCCGCATCTCGTAGAGAATCTTTTGTCCCAGATACCCCTGCAGTACGTTGATGAGGTACTTCAGCGAGCCCGCCAGTATTACCGCCCCCAGATACAAACCACAGTAGATGAAAAGGAGATCCATCTTTTTCAGGCTGATGGCTCTGTTGATTATCCGCTTTTGCAGTTCGAGGGGAACAACGCGAAAAAAAACAGTCACCGCGATGAGGCCCAACAACAGGAACTGGAGTCCGCGATAACGGTGAAAAATCCAGGAAAAGAGCGGTTTTTTTTGAATCATTATTTTTGCTCCCGAACTCAGGGTTTTTCCCGTATGAACGGATTATATCGTATCCTTCCGAACAAACGGGCAGTCTTTGTTTTGGCTGCTATCTCAGGTAGATTTCCGTAATTAGTGCTCATCCAAAAAAGACCAAATGTCATTCTGAGCCCTTCGACAGGCTCAGGACAGGCTCCGCGAAGAATCTCCTGCCGACCTCTTAACTACGGGATTCTTCGTCGCTTCACTCCTCAGAATGACTGGCCGGAACCGGGGTTTTCGAATGAGCACTAATTACAATATAGTTCTTATAAAGCGCAGTAACAGAATAATAAGTATACACGAGGTTGGCAAAGCTGAAGGGAAATACTGCAGCAGAGACTTTGGATAAGATTTATTCGAAGGTTGAACGAAGAATTTACCTATGTGCTTTGGTTCTATCAGCCGGGTTTTTGATGCGTTCTTAATATTTTAGCAGCTTGATCATCTGGTTTTGGGCCCAAGCTCTTCCATGAGTTCCATCTGAATCTGCTGAATCTCCAAGAGCCTCTCCCACTGGTGGATGATCAGGTGGTCAATCTTCTCGTTGAGATGGCGGATCTCGAGTTCGGCTTTGAGATTTACCCGATAATCATATTCGGCGCGCAAGCGATCTTTGGCCTCCTGTCGGTTCTGACTCATCATAATCACTGGAGCCTGTATGGCCGCCAGGCACGAGAGAACCAAGTTGAGAAGGATGAATGGATAGGGATCGAAAGGGCGCCAGAAAAAGGCAATGGAGTTCGCAACTATCCAAAAGAACAAGACGGCAGCGAAGCAGAGGATGAAATTCCAACTCCCACCGAACTCGGCCACCCTGTCCGCCATGCGCTGGCCGAGGCTCAGTTGTTCTTTGAAATCGGTGTTTAGGTCCCGGGAAAGTAACTCGTGCTCCGTCATGCTTCTCACCACCTCAGACTCGAGGAGAGACAGTTCCCCTTTATCCGCCTCGAGAACGTCTTCTACATACTCTGCCCTGAAACGATTTAGGTCAATGAGGCAAATATAGCCAGAGTCAGACCAGCCAGGGAATTTTTTTCGAATGGTCTCAACCACTGAGGGGCGAACCAATTCAGCATAAAGAACCTCGTCCATGGTTTTCGCTTGCTTACACACCTGACAGTTAACCGTTTTTTCTGTATGTTTTTTCATGGTTGCTCCCTCGTCCAACTTTCCGCAGCCAAAGCGGCACAAAATATATTAGCAGTGGCAAAGCCTCTCTGGCTGTGATTATTATTGTTTGATATAATTCTCAAACTGAGCTGACTCGGCCCAGGCTAATATTTTAGCAGCAAAAACCGCACTGGTTTAAAAATGATTTACTACCCAGCCATACCAGACATGTGGTCGAGGGTAAAACATACCACATTCATCTAATCACCGACTACGCAAAGCACCCATGACAAGCTCAATCGGCCTCACCAACCACCTGCTACCGGAGTGGGTGCAAACTACCTGCGCCACCAAAGTTCTTAAGCGCAGGACCACTCATTACACCCTGGGCCTGGGCACGCTTTACCTTGCTGTTCCATTGGTGCTTCGGCTCTTTGGTCCAGAGTGGATGCTGGGGAGGCAATCTTAATAGTGGCCATTCTTTACAAGGTGGATGGTATTATCCAAGAAATATAGTCAGTAAACAGTTGCCTGAAAAAAGGAGATAATTGACTTTGCCAGCACAATCTTTTAACTAGGAGGACCGAGCCTTGCTGGACAAATTGAAGCAACTGATAGAAGAAATTCTGCCTTGGCTTAAGTTGTCCACGGGAGATTCGCAGCCCTGTCGAGATCAACAGAAACACCTCAAGTAAGAGGAGCGATAACTCTAATGACACTGGAATCTGTGGTCGACAGCTATGGTTACCTGGCCGTGTTGTTTGGTACCTTCGTCGAGGGCGAGACCATTCTTGTCTTGGGCGGCTTCGCCGCCCACCGGGGATACCTCGCCTTGCCCTGGGTGATCGTTGCAGCTTTTTTTGGCAGTCTCTGCGGTGACCAGCTCTTCTTCTTTCTGGGCCGCCGGCATAGTCAGGCGGTTCTGGCCAGACGCCCCGCCTGGAAAGCCCGGGCTGACAAGGCCAACAGGCTGCTTGAACGCTTCCGGACGCCCTTCATTCTAGTTTTTCGTTTCTTATATGGGCTGCGCAGCGTCTCTCCTTTTGTAATTGGCATGAGCTCCGTGCCAGTGCGCCAGTTCATCCTTCTCAACGCCATCGGCGCCTTGGCATGGGCGGTGGTGGTGGGCACGGGTGGCTATCTGTTCGGCTCGGCCTTGGAGATGGTGATCGGAGACGTCAAACGCTACGAGGTTGAAGCACTTTTTGCAATCGCAATAATTGGTTTATTGGTCTGGACCGTGCACCTCTACCGGGGCAGGAAACGTACAACCTCTTCTCAGTCATCGCAAAATTGAAGCTCCCTGTCCCGCTATAGCGGGACTACAGCGGGACAGGGAATCTTCGAAATGCAAGGAAGTTATTCCATTTTATTGTAGTTCGCTCGCTAACCCCGCAGCAAGACTTGTCGACGAGCTCAAGTCGAGTCGCTACGGGGAATGCGCTCGCTGGAGCATTTTCATAATAGGAATGTGTGCAAGATCTTCTCTGGTATCACATAGCTGCTTTTTTTCACCCAGCAGGAGTAGTGGATCTGGTTTCTGACCGAGCACGGTTTTCGTTCTGCCTCAGTTTCCTGCTATTGATATACTGATCGTGTTGGCGATAGTTGGCGCTGGCATTCTTTCAGCAGCAACAGGAGCCAGTGTCCTCAAAATCTTGCAGTAAAGTGGTTTGATCCACCGAGGCGAGGGTTATCTCATGGACCGTTATGATTTCATTGTGATCGGAAGTGGGCCTGCCGGCCAAAAAGCTGCAATACAGGCTGCCAAATTTAATAAGAAGGCGGCCATCATTGAGCGCCGGGCCATTGTCGGCGGCGTTTCCCTGCACACCGGCACCATCCCCAGCAAGACCCTGCGCGAGGCAGTCCTGTATCTTACCGGCTGGAACCAGCGCAGCCTCTACGGTTACAGCTACCGCCTGAAACCAGATCTCACCATAGACGACCTCATGCAACGGTTGCACCTTACCCTGGAGCATGAAATCGAGGTAGTTAGGAACCAACTCGAGCGGAATGGGGTTGAGGTCATCCAGGGGTCGGCCTCTTTTAAAGATTTTCATCGGCTGGAAGTTGAAACTACCATCGGTGAGGTGCAGGAATATGAAGCAGAAAAGATCCTGATCGCAACAGGCACCCGCCCCCGGCGGCCTGACGGGGTGCCCTTTGATGACCAGACCATTATCGACAGCGACGGCCTTCTCCAACTGCAACACATCCCAAAATCCATGATAATCGTGGGAGCCGGGGCCATTGGCGTGGAATATGGTTCCATCTTCAGTGTTCTGGATGTGGAAGTCACCCTGGTGGAAAGACAATCGACCCTGCTCGATTTCCTCGATCGGGAGATAGTGGATGAATTCGTCCACTGCATGCGGGAGCAGGGAGTTACCTTGCGTCTCGGGGAGAAGCTGGCAACCATAGCACCTGACGCCGACGGCTATGTGACCACCACCCTGGAGAGCGGCAAGCGACTGAAAGCGGATTTACTCTTGTATACAGCCGGACGCTTGGGCAACACTCATGAGCTCAAGTTGGAAAATGCAGAGCTCACTGCCGACCAGCACGGGTGCCTCAGAGTCAACCAGAACTTCCAGACCGAGGTTCCCAACATCTATGCCGCTGGAGACATCATTGGCTTTCCCAGCCTGGCCTCTACCTCCATGGAGCAGGGAAGACTGGCCGCCTGCCATGCCTTCGATCATCCTGCCACCAGTCAGCCGGCTCATTTCCCCTTCGGGATTTATGGAGTTCCGGAGATGAGCATGGTGGGCATGACCGAGCAGGAATTGACCGAGAAAAAGATCCCTTACGAGGTGGGGGTCGCCCGTCTGTGGGAAACCGCTCGGGGCCAGATCATGGGCCTCAAGGGTGGCTTGCTCAAGATCCTGTTCGGCTTGGAGGACCAGAGGGTGCTCGGGGTCCACATCATCGGTGAGGGTGCTGCCGAATTGATTCATATCGGCCAGGCCTCTTTGGTTCTGGGGGGCACTCTCAACTACTACCTTGAAAGTGTATTCAACTACCCAACGCTGGCTGAGGCTTACAAAGTTGCCGCTCTGGATGCATGGAATCGGCTCTCGGCTTAGATCAGGGCAGAACTAGAAACTGGGAAAGGGGGGGATATGGTGAGTGAAAACGGCAAGAACGTTATTGTCACCGACATTCGCATGCCACTCTGGTCCATGGTGGTCTTTATGGTGAAATGGGCCATCGCCGCCGTTCCCGCGCTTGTGATCCTCACGGCCATCTGGTGGCTAACCGTGGCGCTGTTTGGCAATATGGGAATGATGGTGGGAATGGGGCGATAGTGGTGTTGCATCAAAAGGTGCTACTGAGATGCAGCCCTAGGCGTCAGCCAAAAAGCAATGGAGACAGCCATAAAGCGGAGGGAGCACAAAAGCGAATGAAGAGGTTGTCCGATAACCTCCAAAGGGATGATTAACGGTAAATATCTGTTTATCCTCTGCTCAAAGTGATATCGTAAGGTCTTTGAGTATGACGGTTGGCTAACGGCAGAATCAGCAGGAGTCTGAACCAGGGGTTGGTGGCAAGCAAGGGAGCCTTCTTTGACGGTTGATAACGATCTTTCGAAACTACGAATCGATAAGGAAAGCATTTCACGCCGGCAGGGGAAGAAAAAAAGATACTCACTCCTGTTGCTGGCACTCCTGCTCATTTTCTTATTGGTAATTCTTTACTTCCAGGGCGTTCTAAAACCTGCTCTTGAGGTGCAGGTCACCACTGTACAAAGAATCTATCCGGCCCAGACCTTCACCTTGCTCAACGCCAGCGGCTATGTTGTAGCCCAGCGGAAGGCGGCTGTGGCCTCCAAGCTCACCGGGCGTCTTGTCTTTTTAGGGGTGGAGGAAGGCAGTCGGGTGAAAAAGGGTGAAGTCATTGCCCGGCTGGAAAACGATGATGCCAAAGCCGCTCTGGAGCGAGCCAAGGCCAATGTCAAGGTGGCGCGTTTCAACCTCAAGCAGAGCCGGGCCGAACTGGACGATGTCGTCCTCGATTACGAGCGAAATAAGAAGCTGGTAGAAAAAGATATTATTGCCCGCTCCCAGTTCGATAGCGCCGAGGCGCGCTACAAAAAGGCAAAGGCAGCAGTCTCCGCTCATAAAGCGGCCCTGCGGGCGAGTAAAGCGGCCCTGAAAGAAGCAGAGGTATCTCTGGAATATACCATAATTCGAGCTCCCTTTGATGCTGTGGTGCTGACCAAGAACGCCGACATTGGAGATATTGTCACCCCCATCGGCGCCGCGGCTGATGCCAAATCCGCAGTGGTCAGCATAGCCGATATGGATTCCCTCCAGGTGGAGGTGGATGTATCTGAATCCAACATCGAGCAGGTTAAAGTGGGCCAGCCTTGTGAGATCCAACTGGACGCCTTGCCTGAAGAGCGTTTTCGCGGCGTGGTTCACATGATCGTGCCCACCGCCGACCGGACCAAGGCCTCAATACTGGTCAAGGCCGCCTTCCTTGACAAGGATCCCCGCATTCTCCCTGAAATGAGTGCCAAGGTTGCCTTTCTCTCTCGCCAGGTTACACCGGAAGAGGAAAAACCCCTTAAGGCATTGCCTGAAACCGCGGTGGTCAGCCGTGAGGGAGAAACCCTGGTGTTTGTGGTCCGCAACAACCGGGCCCTGAAAACTCCTGTCCACCTCGGCAAACATCTAGACACCATGGTGCAGATCCTGGACGGGGTGGAAGTGGGTGAGCAGGTGGCAATAGCGCCTTTGGATAAGATAAAAAACGGGATTAAGGTAAAAGTTGCTCAAGAGTAAAGAATCAAGCCTAAAGGACTCGGCCTTGGACTGCCCCCCAAGGAGTCTTTAAGGGGCTTCCCTTTGCAAGGGAGTCTGTCGGAGTAATGGAGTGATGGAGTAATGGAGTAATGCAAAGACTTTCTAAGGTTGAATCTTTTGGTTTTTAAGTTTTTTCCAACACTCCAGTTCTCCAAAACTCCAGTACTCCAAAACCGCTGGAAATTTCTACCACCTAGGCCATTGCAACTTGAACTCACCAAAAGGACCAGGTTTTTAGGACTAAATGAATAAAAAAAACAGTTCCCTTGTCCAGATAAGGAATCTTTACAAGTCATACCGGCGGGGCAACCAGATCATCCCGGTGCTGGATAACATCGGACTGGACATCAAGGAGGCAGAGTTTCTGGCCCTGATGGGACCCTCGGGATCGGGCAAGAGCACTTTGCTAAACCTCATTGCCGGGCTCGATCAGGTTGACAGGGGGACCATAAAGATCGGCCGAGTTGAGATAACCTCCCTTTCCGAAACTGAGCTTGCCGAGTGGCGTGCAAGCAATGTGGGCTTCATTTTCCAGTTCTATAATCTCATTCCGGTGCTCACCGCCCTGGAAAATGTTGAACTGCCCCTGCTATTGACGGGACTTTCGAGAAAAGAGCGACGGCGGCACGCGGCCTTGGCCCTGGAACTGGTCTCACTTCAGGATCGAATGGATCACCACCCTCGACAACTCTCCGGCGGCCAGCAGCAGCGAGTGGCCATTGCCCGTGCTGTGGTAACCGATCCAACCATCCTGGTGGCGGACGAACCCACCGGCGACCTGGACCGCACTTCTGCCGAGGAAGTGTTGCAACTGATGGAACGCTTAAGTGTGGACCTGGGCAAAACGGTCATCATGGTCACCCATGATCCGCGGGCGGCCAAGAAGGCTCGCACCATGAGATATCTGGACAAAGGTGTGCTCACCGATGCTCCTGAAATTAGTTTTACGGAATTCCTTTAGGCACAGACTCCGCAGCCTGCTCACAGTGGCAGGCATGGGCGTCGCCGTTCTCGCTTTTGCCCTGCTTCGCACCGTGGTCAGCGCCTGGTACGCTGGGGTGGAAGCCTCCTCTGCCAACCGGCTGGTGACCAGAAACTCCATTTCCCTGGTCTTCCCCCTCCCTCTTTCTTATCGGGACAAGATTCGCCAGATCGATGGCGTCAAGAAGGTCTCATATGGCAACTGGTTCGGCGGTTACTACATCGACAGGAAAAACTTTTTCGCCAATTTTGCGGTGGAACCTGAGTCCTACCTGAGTCTCTATCCGGAATATCTGCTGCCGGACAGCCAAAGGACGGCCTTTTATCGTGACCGGAAGTCGTGCGTCGCCGGCCGCAAGCTGGCGAGAAGATTCGGCTGGAAAATAGGTGATACCATCACCCTCACCGGAACCATTTTCCCCGGCAACTGGGACTTCGTCCTGCGCGGTATTTATCGGGGCCGGGACGACACCATCGACGAAAATCAATTCTTCCTTCACTGGGACTATATTAACGAAACCTTGAAGAAGACCGTGCCCCGCAGGGCCGATCAGGTGGGCTTCTATGTTGTTGGCATAGCTGCGCCGGAGCTGGCGGCCAAGACAGCAGAGGCCATTGACAGAGCCTTCAAAAACTCCAGGGCGGAGACCCTCACCGAAACGGAAAAGGCCTTTCAGTTGAGCTTCGTCTCCATGAGTGAGGCAATTCTCACTGCCATCCGCCTAGTCTCTTTCGTGGTCATCGTTATCATTCTGGTGGTGGTGGCCAACACCATGGTCATGTCAGTGCGAGAGCGCGCCGGCGAGTATGCGGTGTTCAAGACCCTTGGTTTCGGCAGTTTCTACCTGGCGGCTCTGATTCTCGGAGAATCGCTGCTGATCGCAGGATTGGGTGGTGCTGCCGGTATCGTTCTCACCTTTCCCGCCGCCAAAGCTTTTGCCGCTGCGGTGGGCAACTGGTTCCCGGTTTTCAAGGTGGAAGCACTGACTGTCTATCTGGCGGTGGCGGCCGCCCTGGTGGTTGGCATTGTGGCTGCGGTTGTTCCCATCTGGAGAGTTGTTAGCGTGCGCGTAGTTGAGGGCCTGGGGAGGATCGAATAGGTGGACCTGCTGCTCTTCTACAGTTTTCGCAACCTCCTTACCCGGCGGCTCACCACCTTTCTCACTGCCTCCGGCATGGCTCTGGTGGTCTTTGTTTTCGCCTCAATTATCATGCTGGCGGCAGGTCTGCAAAAGACTTTAGTGGAGACCGGCTCCAGGTCAAACGTCGTGGTCCTCCGCCGTTCAGCTGGTTCCGAGATGCAGAGTGGAATCGACCGACGGCAAGCGGCCATTGTGGAGACCCAGCCTGAAGTGGCCCTGGGGTCGGACGGCCGGAGACTTGTGGCCAAAGAGCTGGTAGTCCTGATAAATTTGCGCAAGCGACATTCCGGCAGCCCCACCAATGTTGTTATCAGGGGAATTTCAGAGGCTTCTCTGAAACTGCGACCTCAGGTCAAGCTCACCGCCGGGCGGTTTCCAAGACCGGGTTCGTCCGAAATTGTGGCCGGGACCAGCGTGGCCTCACGTTTCCAGAATGTGGGCCTCGGCAAGACGCTCTCGTTCGCCACCCGCACCTGGACTTTGGTGGGCATCTTTGATGCGGGCAACACCGGTTTCAGTTCTGAGATCTGGGGAGACGTGGATCAATTAATGCAGGCCTTTGGCAGGCCCGTTTACTCCTCAGTCATTTTCAGGCTGCGCAATACCCTCGAATTCCAGCAAGTAAAAGAGCGCCTGCAGAGCGATCCGCGTCTCACTCTGGAGGCAAAGCGGGAGACCACCTACTACAAGGACCAGTCAAAGGCGCTGGCCAAATTTCTTCACATTCTTGGTCTCTCCTTGACCTCTATTTTTTCTATCGGCGCCGTCATCGGCGCCATGATCACCATGTATGCTGCGGTGGCAAACCGCACCGGGGAAATTGCTACCCTCCGTGCTCTGGGTTTCAGGCGGGGTACCATACTGGCAGCCTTTCTCTTGGAATCACTCATTCTCGGCCTCATCGGTGGGGTTGCCGGGCTTTCTCTCGCTTCTCTCCTCCAGTTGTTCACCGTTTCCACCACCAATTTTCAGACCTTTTCCGAACTCGCCTTCGGCTTCTCGCTATCCTTTGAAATTGCCTACAAGGCGCTGAGCTTCTCGCTCTTTATGGGATTCGCCGGCGGCATCCTCCCCGCCTTCAGGGCATCGAAGCTCAACATCGTGGAATCCCTGCGCCAAGCATAAACCTGACGGCTCAAGAGGAGAGGCCGGTCAGCATGCCTTTGGCGCTTTAGCGGCTCAGGGAGCTTTAATCTTAACTGTGTCTACTCAAACATCTACTGCAGCTTCATACTTAAAAATGGTTTTGGCTGCGGCAAGCAGACCTATTTTTCCCCAAAGCTCAGAATGTAGTTCGCCAAATCTTGCCGCTCCGCAGCCGATATCTCTTTGGTTTTCTCGAGTTGGCGCTCCATCACCTTGTGCTTGCCCAGATCTATTAGAGGCGCCGATTCGCCCTGAAGATACTGAACCAGCTGCTGCTGTCCACCGTAGGCTTTCGCAATCTCGGGGAGCGAGGGGCCAGCGGATCTTCTGTCCGGTTTGTGGCAAATATAACATTTCAACGAGTGAAATGTCGCCTCACCTCCGCTAGCCGCCGCCCACAGCATTGTTCCTAACATTAGACAACCACAGCCGATCAAAGTCAGCAGAACAAAACGTCTCATGAAAAGCCTCCCTGTTGTGAGGTTCAGTGTTTGAGCTCTGTGGAATGTTTCGAAGTCCCCGGAAGAGAAACCGGCTTTTTCTCCACCTCATAGGACAGGACAACCATCCAATCCGAATAGGCGGAATCGATGCTTTTAAGCGATTCCACCACCTCCCGCTTGAAACTTGCCTCCAAAGGGCCTCCCTGACCGGGCCAGATACGAAATTTCACCCGGAGGAATTTCTTGCCTGAACTGGTTTGCTGCCGCCCCTTTATGGACGGAGTTGTGATAAGGATGCCGGGGAACTGCTCACTGATTGATTCCACAATCTTTCCCACTAGTTCCTCGACCCTCCCGGCAGACGCCGGATCTGGTGGAAAGGTTATATCGGCAAGGGCGCGGACATAACCCCGCTCATACTTCACCACGTTGGTTATGGTTCGATTCGGAATGAACACCTCCGCTCCCATGAAATTGGTCAACACCGTAAAGCGGATCCCTATCTGCTGCACAATTCCAGTCTGACCCGCAATCTCCACCATATCACCCACATCGAAAAGGTCCGAGAACACAACTGTTAGACCGTTTACCACGTCTTGAACGAGGCCCTGGGAGCCAAACCCCACGGCCAGGCCGATAATTGTAGCACTGGCGAAATATGCAGTGAGAGATATGCCAAACTCCTTCAGCACCAGCCCCACGGCGACGAAATACATGGCGAAGACTACAATGCTGATCGACAGACTGGTAACCGTTCGGACCTTGGAATAGGAAGAACTTGCGCGAGAGACCATGACCTTGCGGCCCAGTCGACGAACGAGCCGCACCAGTACATGGGCTCCTGCGGCGATGGCAAGGATCAAAATGATACGTAAGACTGCCGGGCTTTGCGCTAGTATGGGAGGCATGGAGGTCTTTCACCATTTGGGGTAGAATTGCCTGACTATGTCTTAAACACACTCTTTCTCTGTGTTCGCTCTCATTCTTCTAGCCCTCTTCTGCCGCCCTACGTCAAAGGCTGGACCTTGAACATGCTCTAGCGAGCGCATTCCCCGTAGCGACTCGACCTGAGCGACACGACTTGAGCTCGTCGTCATGTCTCGTCGACAAGTCTCGTCGACAGGTCTTGCTGCGGGGTTAGCGAGCGAACTGCAATAAAATGGAATCACTTCCTTACATTTCGAAGATTCCCTGTCCCGCATAAGCGGGACTGCAGGGAGCTTCAATCAAATGAATAGCTGCGGCTGTGGACGCATCTCGACCAAACCTTCGCTCTTTTCAAATTCCCTCAGGACGAAGCTGAAGATTCTATTCTTAATAGCACGCCGTTGCTTATAGTCAACCACATACCGCATGGTAAATTCCACCATATTCTCATTTGCCCTGTCCTACTCCTCAAACAGGAGCTTTTCATAGTCAGTTTAATCCCTTGACGTGGTCAGACCCCAGTTCAAAGATGCACAAAGTTCATTGTATGGCGTGAATAGTGTTTTGTGTTACTATTCTTCTGCCGTCTAATCCGCTTGGAAAGCGGTTGTTCTAAATAGCCGAGAATTGCTCTGAAACGTGTTTATTGATTGTTAACAATTCGCGGAAAGCTCGAAAGTCAATCCTTTTCCTGGGAGATCGGAATGGATCCACATACTCTTGCAAAGTTAGTTGGCATAGTCGTGCTCATCACAGGAAACGCCTTTTTTGTGGGCTCTGAAATCGCCCTCACTTCGGCGCGGCGCAGCCGTATTCGTCATCTCGCCGAGCAGGGGAACAAGACGGCAAACGTCGTGCAGATTTTGCACGCCGAACCAGAGCGCTTCTATTCGGTAACCCAAATTGGTATCACTCTGATGTCGTTGGCCCTAGGGGCGATTGGGATCTCCACAGTAAGCACGATAATAAATCCACCTATAGTGTTCATTGTCGGCCATCTTTCCCTATTAGTACCTCCCACCAAGGCCCACCCCGTCGCCCTAACCACGGCCCACATTGTTGCTTTTCTCTTCATATCCGCGCTCCACGTTGTCGGTGGCGAGCTGGCCCCCAAAGTCTATGCTTTCCACAGGCCGGTGCGGAGCAGCCTTACTGTGGCGCGAACTATCAACCTTCTCTACCGGTTGCTCTACCCATGTATCTGGCTGCTTAACCATGCTTCCAATGGTCTGTTGAGACTGTTTGGACAACGAGATCTAGTGGGTCCCAAAGGTGGACACTTATCCATCTCGGAAGAGGAACTGCGCACGATTCTGGCGGCGAGTGCATCCGAAGGCATCCTCGACTCGGAGGAAACAGCAATGATTCAGGGCGTCTTCGATCTTGATGAACACACGGTGCGAGAGGTTATGGTTCCGCGTACTAAGGTCGTCGGACTTCACAAGGACATGACGATCAGGGAATCTCTCGAGATCTTCCGCCAAGAAAGACACCATCGTTATCCGGTATATGACACACACATTGATCGTATCGTTGGAATGCTCCCCATCAAGGAACTGCTCAACAGTCTTTATCCTGAAGGGGGGACGGCAGAGATGGGACGCCCAATCAGCGAGATCATGCTGACCCCCTATCTGGTGCCAGACATCAAACCACTCAGTACCCTGCTCGCAGAGTTCAAGGCGCAGCGACAGCAAATGGCGATAGTCATCGACGAGTATGGCGGCACCGCCGGGCTGGTCACGCTAGAGGACATCCTGGAGGAGATCGTGGGAGAGTATGAGGACGAATTCTCGCCAATCCCCGCGTTCATAAAGACAAAGGGAAAGGATGGCAAGACCCTGATCGACCCCAGCATCCGCTTGGACGATCTAGGGAAAATGATCGAGTGCTCCTTCCCGGAGGGGGAGTACACTACCTTGGCAGGGTTTATTTACCACCACCTCGGTCGGGTGCCGGAACTCGGCGACTCAATAAAGCTTCCCAAATGTAAAATCGCTGTGGAGCGAATGGACGGTCATCGAATAACCCTGGTGAGTCTCGAGGGACCGGTTGTCGAAAAAGATATGGAACCCGGGGAGTCGAAGGTGACGCGAAAAGCCCCGGAAAGTCCATGAACTGTCTGAAAGAGTATAAGGGGGGTTGGGCCCGCTCGGCACCGCGAGGCTTGAGCCGAGGCGGACGGGCAAGGCAGGGGGGATTCTAAAAACGGCATGACCGTTGTTTCCTCTGGCTTAGTGTACAAGCCAAACAGCCATACCAGCACAGTCCTGGAGAACTTTCCGGGTGACACTTCCCATGAAAAATTCCTTTACACCTGAGTGACCTTGTCGTCCTAAGACTACAGTTCCATAGTCGTTGCTCTTAGCTTCCTTGAGGATATCACTGGCAGCATCTCGAGTACCGTCAACCACCCTGGTCTTGAGCTGAGACTCGGGGATGCTCGCATCCAGAAGCATTTCTTTCGCCTTTTTCATGTACGGAGCGATCTGCTCTGCCGCTTTGTTTGCCCAGAGCTCTTCCAGTTCCGGCGCTGCCTCAATGATCTCCTGGGGTACAAAGCGTCTCAAGTGTCGTTTCGAGTGAAACAAAGTCACCTGGCAGTCGGTTCCAGAGAGCATATAACCAGCGTGCTCTACTGCTCTGAGTGCATTCTCTGATCTGTCCATGGCGATGAGCACCTTTCTTGACTTGACCGAACCCTCCACTATCCACACAGGACAGACACTGCAGTACTCTAGCATTCTGTTGGCCACCTCTCCTGAGAAAAAGGTCTTCAGTCTACTTCTACCTTTCGCACCGATGAGCACACTGTCTGCTCTTCTGTCCGCTGCCAGGTTGCATATATCCCTGGCTACGCCCATTTTCTTCTTCCGATGCACCGCTATGATGTGATCTTCGTTGAAACCCTTCTTTACAAGAATACCCTTTGCTTTCTTCAAAATCTCTTCTCCCATCTGGATGCTTTCTTTTTCGACATTGAGCAGTCTTAGCTTCGTCTGACGGTTAGCATCAGCAACGAGGATCTGGGGCAAAGTAGGCAATACATGAAGGAGAACGATTTCCAGACTAGGCTTGACTCCGTACATCAGACCTAAGTAGTCTAGGGCCTTCAGTGCATCTTCGGAACCGTCCACACCAATGGCAATCATTTTGGCTAAATCTGACGGCATGAGCCTCTTCCTTCCTCTAACCAGGTTGTCACTGTAATCTCAAGTCCGTAGAGAGATTCATGTTTTTGGCACCCTAACCTTGATCACCACAAATGATTCATGAAATATCCGGGCTAGAACCATTTCTTTCTTTTAAAATAGGCTATCATGGCGATTAAAACCACTGATACGACAATCCAGAAAACTAAATAAGCATACCTCCATTCCAGCTCCGGCATATATTTGAAATTCATGCCGTAAATGCCGGCAAGAAAAGTCATGGGAATAAAGATAGTCGCGATGATAGTTAATACCTTCATGACTTCATTCATTCTGTTTCCCACACTTGATAAATAGATATCAAGCAAGGCGGATAGCATGTCTCTATACGTTTCTATGGTATCAATTGCTTGAATTACATGATCATATACATCTCTTATATAAACGAGAACGTCTTGTTTAATCAAAGGCGACTCACTCCTTACCAAACCGCCTATTACTTCACGTAAAGGCCAAACCGACTTTCGGATAAAGAGCATGTCCCTTTTTAGGTCCTGAATAGTCTGCAGGTCTTCTCGCTTGGGATCCGACACCAACTCTTCTTGTAATGATTCAATGTGTTCTCCAAAGGTCTCGAGGATGGTGTAATAGCTATCCACGATGGCATCAATCAGACAATAGGTGAGATAATCGCTGCCTTTCTTTCTAATGCGGCCTTTACCGTTTCTCAACCTTTCCCTGACTTGCTCGAAAACATCTCCCTGTCTTTCCTGAAAGGAGATGACGAAATTGGCTCCAACAATGAAACTGATTTGTTCTGCCTCCAGCTCATTCTCCTCTTCATTTAAACAAAACATCCTCAAGACTATAAACAGATGGTCCTCGAATTCATCTAATTTTGGCCTTTGATGAGTATTTACCACATCTTCTTGGAGCAAAGGGTGAAGAACAAAATGATCCCCGAGCTTTTCGATAACATCAACTTGATGAACACCATCTATGTTGATCCAAGAGATAGACGGAGTATCCTTGTGGGGAAAACAGTCTTCGATGTTTTTGATTTCTTTTTCACTATATTGATTCTCATCGTAATCAATAAGTGTGATCCGAATCTCCTCTACTTTTTGCTCCCCCACGAAAACAACAGTTCCTGGTGGTAGACCGGCCTTCTTCGAACTTTTTCTTAGAAAGAGAGACATGGATTTTCGCCTCCTTATTATGTAGATGGATTCAAATTCTTATGAGTTCTTGCCCAAAGTGGCTTGGACAACGCCGTCACGGTTCAAAGCAGGTCCTACCTACCCTAATTCAATCGGCACAAAAGGCTTCCAGTCTCGATCTGAGTCAATAATAGATGACCCCTGTAGGACCAGTCAAAAAATCCTGGTAAGACAAAATTCGTAAGTATCGCTGCGATAGTCAGAGATGTCCCGTCGGTGGCAGCCCGAGCTGATCAACCACGCGTCATTATAGCACGAACCACAAGACCACATACTGAACATCCGGAAAGAAGGTCGTCTGGAATCTCTCTACCTGTTCTCTCGTTCGAGCCTATTTAATTCAGTGGGTTTGAAGAATATGGTATTGGGAGTTGTGATACACGCAGGCTTGTATAAGATTACAAAAAGGACGATCCAAATGCAACAACAGTACGGTCATCGACTCGGCGCACTTGAAAATCCTCCAGGGAGTTTACAGGTAGAGCGGCAATCGCACCCCCACGAACACTGAGCCAATATACAAAATATGATGGTCAGAAGAGCTGAATTTGAAAATGCTACAGCGAGCGCATTCCCCGTAGCTTGTTGGAGCGGAGCGGAAATCCCGTCGCCGGGGCTGCGGGGTTAGCGAGCGAACTACAATAAAATGGAATCACTTCCTTACATTTCGAAGATTCCCTGTCCCGCTCCAGCGGGGCTGCAGGGAGCTTCAAAAGGCCAGGAATTACATGGTGCAGGCGAGGAAAACTATCGAGGTGGTTACATCTGGGTTTTGGGGTTGTGTGGAAGGTCTAACCCTTTCGATAGGGACCTCGTCACGTTGGCCAGCAGGGGCAGTTCCCCCTATGGGGAATCATAGAGTTCAATCCTCTCTTCAGTTCCCCTCAGTATTGCCACCATGAGCGTCAGGTATTCCCTCACGTGGCGAGTGATGAGGAAATTTTCCATTACAAACTGCTGTGCTTTTTGTCCCATTTCCTGCAGCTTGTCCCTGTGGGTGAGGAGGTACCTGATGCGCAGCGCCGCCCCTTCAGGAGTATTGACCAAGAAGCCAGTGTGGTGGTCGTGCACCTGGAGTCTTATACCCCCCACTTCTCCGCCGATTACCGGTTTGCCTTTCCACATTGCTTCAGTGACGGTCAGGCCGAAACCCTCCTTTGTGGATTTCTGCACCACGATGTCTGAGATTCGCTGTAGTCCGTTGATGGTACGGTGGGCATCAGAGGGCAGAAGCAAAATGTGGATATCTGGCTCGTCCATTGCTGCTGCCCTCGCTTCGGCGACCACCTCTTCCCCCTCGGGATCATCCGTTGCCCCACCACCTGCCAGCACGAGTTGAAGCGGGGTGAACGCCTTTGCCAGCCGAAATGCTTGGATTACTCCCAAAGGATCCTTGAATCGATCAAAGCGTGAGACCTGGAGAATAATTGGTCGATTGGGGTCAAGTCCAAATCGTTCCACGACTTCTTCAAGTTCTGATTCTTGTAACTCGATGTTCTTTTCACTGAGGGGATCAATACTGGGGCGAATGAGGTAGAGAGGATGATGCAATGGTTGGGCAAACTCTGCCAGAGACCAAATGCTGGCATCATACGGTTCAACATAACCGCGTAAGTACTTCCAGACCGGCCTGTAGGGACGACTCACGTCTATATGACAACGCCAGATCCACTTCCCCCTCCTGCCGGTGCACAAGTTCAACATTGGTGCAGGCTGTGGGTCGTGGATAAAGACAAAATCAGCTTTTTCAAGGTGCTCCCGCAATCGTTCCGCATTGTCTTGGTTGATCTCTTCATACCGTCTCAGCAGGGGGTTTGGAATCTCGAACCGGTTCCCCTGCAGGGTGTTGTGCATATACTTGGTGCACTGATAGAATTCCTCATCTCCGACAATGACCTCCCAGCTTGGCTCCAGCCCTAACTCCTGCTTTAAAGGGATCATTCGATGAAGAATCTCGGCCACACCGCCACCGTCTCTGGTGGAATTGACATGCACCACCTTTGCACCTCTGAGAGGCTCGGCAAGTTGACGAAGATTGTTAGTGACATCTACCCCGACTATCTCTTGGTATCTGTCAAGTAGGCCATCTGTCATGTCTACATGTACTCCTTGAATATCTCCCCAAGCTGGGACCTCAGCTCCGTGAGTGATTTGAAATAGGGATCCAAGGATGCGATCTGATCCAAAAGCTCATCATAGGTGTCTCCAAAACCCATGAGCCACTCGCTGAAATCATCATTCTTGTGGGCTGTCCGCCGTCGAGCGTCCACGAAGTGATAGAAGACACTGCCGACCGTGAGTTGAGGAATGAGCGGTTTCAGCTCTTCCGGTTTGCCGACCCGAATTCCTGTATCAAAGACGACGATTTGTGACCGAACAAATTGAAATTGTTGATGCGGCGCGCTCCAAAATCCCAGCTCATTTTCATCCAGCCGCTCTTCGATTATCTCGATCAACTCGCGCCGCAAGTCTTCCAAATCATCAAAATCGGTGGGATCCACCAGGGCAAGCCGCTCGGCAAGAAATCTGTCGCGCAGTATGTGGTTAGCCCAAACTGCGAAGTCGTTCTGGTACTCGGGATCATCAAAACTGGGCCGGAGAAGGCCTCCCCAGAAATGATAATAGATGCAACCCTGGCGGGTCGTCTCCAGGCGATCTCTGAACTCTCGGAGATCATTGGCCCGTTCACCGGTGGCGATGGCAATAAGGGCACAATCTTTTACCGCAAATGGATCAATCATGAATGCTCGACTTTGATTTTAATTATTGAGTAGATTGACGAATTGACTGCTGTTCGTCAAAATGTCGTATATTTGAAAATGCAATATAATCATGAGCAATTTTGACTTCTACCACAAGAAATGCATTTTTTAAGCCAAAATTGGTCCGTTCATAAAAAGCGACATCACCCGTCCCCATAAGTGTATACCGGAAAACACACCCTTGTATTTCTTTCATTGGAGTCCTACCTGAAATCACAAGAGAAGGCAAAGACGAGAATTCGCATACCTAGACGGTTCGCAGTAAGCATGTTAGGCTAATGTCAACATCTCTTATTGGCAATGGTGGCACAACATGAAAATCCTCAACCCTGATATTGACCTAGAACTTTTTTACCACCAAAGGAACAAGGCTTCTCAAAAAGCGCTCCTTCTTGATTACGATGGCA
The DNA here is from genome assembly GCA_022340745.1 of Deltaproteobacteria bacterium. Lineage (GTDB taxonomy): Bacteria > Desulfobacterota > Syntrophobacteria > BM002 > BM002 > BM002. The sequence continues at coordinate 5,697 of JAJDNL010000009.1, read as the reverse complement.
CCCTGGCGCCTTTTCGCAAAGAGCCGAATGAAGCTCAACCCTATCCTGGTATACGCGAAGTGCTTAACAGATTAATGCAAGTGCCAGGTATACGTCTGGTAATTATTTCAGGGAGGTGGACAAAGGATTTGATTCCCCTTCTGCAGTTGGAAAGACAACCGGAAATATGGGGTTCCCATGGACTGGAGCGTTTGAAAGCGGATGGATCATATGAAATTGATTCCATAGATGAACAACACTTAGATGGATTAGTGGCCGCCGACGAGGGAATCGAAGAGCTCGGCCTTGCAAATCGCTGCGAAAAAAAACCAGGCAGTCTGGCTATCCACTACCGGGGGTTAGACCAAAAAATGGTAGAAGAAATAAAAAATCAAGTTGAACCCAGATGGTCCACTCTCGCACAAGCTTGGCAGCTCAGTTTGCATGAATTTGATGGTGGTCTTGAACTACGTGTGCCCGGCAGGAATAAGGGCGATGCAGTGAAAACCATCTTGGCTGAATTGAATCAGAGTGCGGTAGCTGCTTACCTAGGAGACGATTTGACGGATGAGGATGCGTTCAGAGCCATAAAGGGAAAGGGGGTTGGCTTACTGGTTCGGGCTGAGTTACGACCGACTGCTGCTGATCTGTGGATCAGACCCCCTGAAGAACTTTTCACATTTCTTTCAGGCTGGATAGAGGGGTGATAGGAGCCATTCAAGATGAGTTACCTTGTCATTGTTTCCAATAGGGGGCCATTCAGTTTTTCAGAAGACTTTCTCAAAAACGCCGAAAAGTGCCTAAAAAAGGGAACTCAGCCAGAGGCCCCAAGCTTTGGAGAGGGAGGTTTGGTTCAGGCCATGTCAGGTCTTCTCAAACCGGGAAAATGGGACACTACCTGGATAGGCGCCTCCATGGGAGAATACGACATTGATGTGACCAGAGGACATTACACCGAATTATTCAGCAAGATGAGAGAAGCGAAATACGCGCCCGACCATTTTCCTCACATAGAGATACAGCGTGACGGCAGGATGCATTTTAAGTACAGGGAATACGATTTTTACATGAGGTTTGTCTTTTTCGACACCAGGCATATGCACAGTTACTATAGCAACTTTGCCAATGGATTTCTCTGGCCTCTCATGCACCTTACGCGAACACCGCTCTTTTATAAAAAGACACCAGTTTTTCCAAGGCCTCACTTTGTGAAAAATGATTTTGTTCAGTACACCAGCAGCAGCGTTACCTTTGCCAATACCATCATTGATGAGACTCGTAAGACCAAAGAATTGCGCAAAGATAGAGCCCCTGTTGTTATATGGAACCAAGACTACCATCTTATGCGGATTGCTGGGGTATATAAAGCACTTTTGGAAGAAGAAGGAGTCTCTGAAAAAGAAAAAAAGAAAATACATGTGGGGCAGTTCATACACACGCCCTTCTTCAACATTCATGAAATCCAGGGACTTATCCGTGAAGACAAAAGACTCAGAGTGAAAAGTCAGATATACGATCCATTTGGAGAGACCATTGAAACAGCATTGCAAAAATTGATATGGGACATGCTTTCCAATGATTTCATAGGTTTTCACACGAAAGAGTATTGTGACCATTATTTGGAAGCTCTGCAAGAATGGTTTCCTGTGGAAATAAGAATTGCCGACCAGTTCTACGAAGTAATTCATCAGGATTCCGTGACAACCATTGGGGCCTTTCCCATCGGTCTGGATGTGGATAACATCCTCTCTGAGGTCTCGGAGGGCAAAGAGCTGAATTATGACTGGTGTGGAGAAAGTCTTTACTCCAAAATCACCGAAGACAGAAAAGCAGGAAGATATCTCTTCGGCGGCCTCGAGAGATGCGACTATACAAAAGGACTTATCGCCAGACTCACCATTTTTCAACACGCCCTTGCCAAATTAAGGGCTTCCAAGGAGGACGGCCGCTTCTACCAAGTGACAGCACCAAGCAGATCTGAAAACCCGGACTATCAAAAGCTGGAGGCCTTTCTGGAAAACAAAGTGGCCATGATTCATAAGAAGATGGGAGACACCTCCGTTGTCCACCTAGATGAGGGAATTTCACCGCCGCAAAACTACAGATTTATGAAAGAAATAGATGTCATGCTCGTCACCCCCCTCGAGGACGGCATGAACCTGGTGGCTTTTGAATACATCCTGTCGCAAAAATACAAACGGCCGGAGAGGCGAGGCATATTGGCTTTGAGCACGAGTGGCGCATCTCGAGTACTCAAGCAAGAGGGTTTTGGAGAGGAAGACGGGATTCTTTACATCAACCCCATGCGGGCAAAAGATTCAGGTGAAGAGATCTTTGAGGCACTCATGAAAAAAATACACCTGTCCGAAAGAGTCATCAACTATGTCGAAACTAAACGACGGGTAGATGACTGGGCGCAAGTCAATATAGAGGCAATTTTAAATTGTAAAAAGGCTGTTTAGTTCTCTCCATGAAGTGGAAGCATTAATAGGCGAGCCCAAGATGTGGAGAATAATCTGGTGGGCTTGAGATTATTCATTGCTTGCCAATCTCGCCTCTCTCCTCACTCGAGCCTCTCGGTTACGCCTTTTTTCATCCTCGGATTCCAATATCAGAGGCGGGACTCTCTGAGGCCGTCCCTCTTCATCCAATGCCACATAGGTGAGATATGCTGAAACTGTGTGCCGAACCTCACCAGTGAAAAGATCTTCCGTCTCAGCTCGAACACCGATCTCCATTGAAGTGTTTCCAACCATATGGATGCTTGCCTTGAGGGTAAGGAGGTTTCCGACAAACACAGGGTGATGAAATATAAGCCTCTCAATAGCAGCAGTTACCACGTTGCTTCGTGTGTGCCGAAAGGCAACCACACCGGCGGCCTCATCAATGTCTTTGGTGACAACGCCTCCGTGAATATTTCCTGCAGGATTGGCATCTTGAGGCAGCATGACGCGTGAAAGGGTGACACTGCTTTCTTTGACTGTTTTTCCCTCCATCTTTCTCTCCTCGCAAATGTTATGATTACAAGCAATGAGCTTTCAGCTGTCAGCATACATGGAGGTTTCAGTGTTCAGGTTTCAGCTTTTATGTTTCTTTTTTCTGACACCTGACACCTGAAACCTAATATTTATATGTCTCTGTGGTTAATATCTTCAATCAGGCCTCATCAGGCCGTGATAATGCGGAACAAAGCAACTAATCGTTTAAGGAGGAGGTTAGTGACTATGCAAGAAAACACTTGCTATATTTGCAACACCTGGATCAGAGAGGATCAAATCATGGTTACCAGAATACCGATTTGGGCGACTGCTACAGAAAATGATCCAGAGCAATGGGAAAATACCGATGCGGCCATGGCCTTCATAAACAATGAGGGTGAGATCGTTCCCCTTTGCATGAACTGTGCTCTCGACGCGACCATGCGGTGCTGGCATCGAATACAATCTACATGATGGCGGATCGCGAGCTTCTGAGTTTGTAAATCCGCAATCCGCAATTCGCAATCTCAAATCCCTTGTGCTACTTTCCGAATATTTTCTCGAGTCCCTTGCCCAACTCCTTAACCACATCTTCCGCGGCCTTACCGGTGTCCTGGGTTCCCTTTTTTCCTGCTTCAGCTATGCCCTTGGCGGCACGGACGCGAATCTTGGGGTCATCCAAAGGCCCCTTAAGATCCAGATAGACGTTGGTTAGTTTTCCGGCAGCCTTCCCCAGGACCGGCACCAGGCCGAGCACTGTGTCCACGGTTCCCAGAAGTTCGATTTGGGCCTTCATGTCCAGTTGTTCCTGAACCAGGAATACATTGCCGTCAGCGTCCAGTTGTAATGCAGGACTCAACAACCTAAGCTTGTTGACGGACATGGTGCCGTCTTGAAAGGTTGCCCGATAGATTAAGGAGTCGAAAGGAAGGCCCTCAGTAGCCAAGTCGTCGAGCTTCTTTCCCGAAAAGATTTGTTGAAGGTTGACGAAGGTGAGTATTTTGAAGAACGTATTGCCAACCGGACCGATCTCGGGTATGCGCCCGGGGCCGGCCTCTGCCTCTAGATTCCCACGCAGACTGGCAAGGAGAGCTTTTGTGCTCCCGCTGCTGCCCTGCAGCCGGCCGCTCAAGGAGAGGGGAGCCTGCACAGAGATCTTATCAGTATTGAGAAGTGAGGCAATTGATTGCAATCTGACAGCACTGATATCAGGTTCGAGGGTAAAAGGTATTTGCTCTAGGTTTCTCAAATCCGCAGAACCGGTGGTTTGGATGCGGCCACCTCCTATGAGGACATCGAACTCGTGGCTTTTGAGCACCCCACGCTCGTAGTTGGCTTTGAAGGTAAGATTTTGAAATTCTTGCCCCCGGTACTGTCCGCGGTCAGCCTCGGCCTGCAGTTTTGCAGTGAGTTTGCGAAGGAAAAGGGGGAGTTCCGACTTGTCCCCTTTCTTCTTTGTCGGCTCTTCGGTCTTTGCAGGCTCTCCAGGTTTTGGCGCACCTGTTTTTTCCGCTGTGGGCTTGGAGCTGGGCTTGGAGGCGGTCCCTGTGCTTTTGGCGTGAACAAGCAGGCGGTCTACATTCAGCTTGGGCGATTTTGCCTGGAGCTGTGCCGTGGGCTCACGAAAGTTCGTGACTTGTCCTGACAAAGTCACCTTCTGATCATTAGCCCGCAAGGTCATGTCCTTTAGTATGATGGTGTCCCCTGCCAGCTCGATATTTCCATCACCTTCTGTAATTGCAAGGTTCTGAGCTGCCAGCCTGAAACCAATATTGCTGGTCTTCACTGTACCTTTGAAGTTGCTCTTCCCGGGATCGGCGTGGGGGTAATGGACATCGATGTTCATGTCCAAGATACCAGCCAGTTCAAACTCTTTGAGTGGAGGAAAAAATCCACTGAGCTGCTTGAGATCCAGCCCTTCGGTTTGGGCCTTCCCGTCAACGACCAATTGGGGGGTTCCACCTCCCGAGAGCTTGCCCTGGAGTTGGATCGGCGACTGGCCAAGCCGTGCCATGAGGTCCTCTACGGCGACTTCCAGGGTTTTTGTGCGCTTTACTGTCACCCGCCCCTCGAGGTCATCGAGACGCACGCCTGCCGGGTGGCTTACGGCCTTTACCCCTTTTAGTACCAGTGAGCCTCCGGCATACCATTGGCGCGGCTTGGCCTGATCATAGTCTGCGCTCAGGTCAATCTCCACCCTTCCTGAGAGGCTCTTGAGACCGTACTGCCTGAGGAGTTTTTCCACCTCAGCATCCGCGGTTTTCTCTAAGCGCATGGGCCCCTTGGCCGCAGCCGACACCTTGACCTTGCCCGAAAGGTTGGTGGCGCGTGCCTCCAACATGGGCAGGGTCAAGGGCCCCATTCTGGCCTGGACCTTGGTGGCGGTCAGCACTCCCTTTGCCAACTGGAGGCTGCCGCTAATATCCTCTAGCTTTGGCAATTTCGCTGGCAGTACCGCTGACATATCGGACAGGCGTATGGAGCCTTGTGAATTGGACAAAATAGTTTTCCACTTATCTGACAGCTGTGCGAGTGGGACTTCAGGCAGGGCTACCTTCTCTATAGCGACTATCCCTCCACTTTCCAGTGATGGCCGAATGATCCTGGCCTCCTCACCCAATTTTTTCCAGGGAATCAATGGTATCAATTCGGTCACAGGCAATTCGGCAGTAAGCTCTCAATTCTTGACATTTGTCTTGTTTCGCCAATCGTGTAGAAGAGCTGCAGCGCTGAGTGAAAT
>JAJDNL010000122.1 GCA_022340745.1 Deltaproteobacteria bacterium | reverse complement strand
GGATTCAACTCCAGTATATGTTGGGTCATTACTTTTTGTAATAGACCGCCTTCCACCAGAGATGTTGTCTGCCACGGCTTTTACACCACTCCGGAAAGGTTCCCTGAGGAGCCTCTTTATACTCGAGCCAATCATCCAGGAGATGCCTCAACTGCTCGTAACAAGTCTCGAGACTAGACCGGTTTTCGGACTCCGGCAAGCGTTGGATGTGTGCAAACGCTTCCTCCAGCAAGGATTCTGCCTCCTCTTCCGAACCGAGGAAAAGCCCATCACATAGATGGTGAGTGTCGTATTCCACGTCTTTGAGCAGCCGTGATGCCGCGACACTGCGAGCAATCAAGTCGGTGGTATCAAGGGCCAGAGCACGTTCCAATTCCTTAAACTCTCTGAAATAGACACCACGCCACCTGTGTGGAATTGGTGATTCTGGTTGGTATTCCATCCACTCGATCAGTGTCGGTTCAACGAGCTTCTCCATCAACGGCTGCGGGATAAGTTGATGGACCCTTGGGTTGTTGTATTGAACAGTCAGTAGCCAATCGATGAAGTTTCGCCGCTTTTCGAACTCCCAGTTCAGGGCCTGAAACAGAAACCGTGACAGAGCCTCAAAAGCCTGTTGCCGCAATCCCTCAGCCCGAAGGCGGCAATAATCAGAGAAGTCCTTGACATCCGTGCTGTCTTGTAGAGAACTGGCTATGGCTTCCAGACCCTCGAAATTGTCTTTGTTCCAGTAGTACATTTCGGATTTTGAGTTACCCAACGGTGCGGATAACCTCTCAATAAGATGGGCGGCATTCCCCCTGGTCAGGCTTCATACGCCGGTTCAGCACTGTCCTGTTCCTATCGCCTCCACTCTAAAACCTTCATGACCGGGATCACTCAGGCAGGATACGGGCAAGCCCAAGCGATAGTTTGGGTGATGAGAGATACGATACTTTCACCAGTCCAGAGCGAAAGTGAATAAGACTTCCCTCATCTACACTTTCAACTCAAGGAAAGATACCATACTACATACGGGGGCGGCTTAGAAAGGACAAGAGCACGCCTATTAAACTGCTCGCTTTTCCTCAGTATCTGCGTGGCACAAATCTTTGCGGGATCTTCCCGGGAGCTTTAGAAGACTTCTCTATGGCTGCGTCCCCGGTTCCATCTGCTTTCTGTGGAGTATACGTCCAGGTAATCGATGCAAATCGAAAAGTAACTTCCTCAGTTGTATTTTTGTTATCCCTGGCTTCGGCACGCACGGATGCTACTGTTACGTTGTGCAGTTTATATACCATATAATTCAGTCCGTCTTTCCCCGCCTTTTTTAAATCTATTCTGACCTCGTTTATACGTTGTCCCGAAGTACAGTACTGGCCAAGTTGCGGAGTGGCCTTGTCGAGGTACTTGAGTAGCACAAAAGTACCGGAATCTGCCTTGCCCCCTTTCAGACCACGATCTATCTCAACGGAGAAGCTCAATGCATCGATCCAATCTTCGTAGCCCTTTATCTTCGATTCACCCGGCATGCCGGGAATCTTGACAAAATAGTCTTCTAATGCCTCTGCCTCAGCTGACAAGGTAAGGCTAAAAAGGCCAACCACAAAGGCCACCACCAGAAAATACGTACACCTTTTCATAACTCCCTCCGTATGCATTGGGGTTTAGACGTGAAGGTCGTTGAGAATTACTTTGTCTCCACAGCAATCATTCTGTTTCGAGGCCGCGTATGTCATCACCTCGTTAATAAGCCACAGATCTGATTTCCGAGAAGCCGACAACAATACGGGTTATGAACCGAGCGAGCAGTTTTGTTTCAATGAAAGTACGGCAACCAATGATCTTCTTGAAGATGACAGAAGACTTGCTGATACTAAAGTCAGATTAGGCGACAGCGGTGCGCCCTGTCAAGCAAAAGCAGAATCTGGAGGTCGGTTCCAGGCGGGTCAACTGCAAAACGTGGATATGGGAAGGCATAGAGCATGGGGCATGGGGCATAGGGGGGTAATTTCGAATTGCGGATTGCGAAATTGGGAACCCGCACGAAGGGTGGGAGTCCGAAGGACAATTTAAACGCAAGGAGTCAGGAGTCAGGGAAAAGAAACAGAGAATTCAGTAGTCAGTAGCCAGTAGTCAGTAGAAAAGAGGTATTAGCTTTTCGATTTTTCATTCTGGATTCTGGATTCTGACTCCTTCTTTTTGATGCCTTGAGCATAGTTTTCATAACTGCCCGTTGCTTGCTGCCAGCTGCTAGCTTGTTTCCCTATGCTCTACGCTCTATGCTTTCTTAAATCTTCAATCTGCAATCTGCAATCTAAAATCCCCTTCTACCCTCCTATCTCTTGCATCTTCAAACGCAAATAATTCTCTTGAGCCTCGGGGTTTTCAGGATCCAGATCGAGAACCTTCTGATACGTCTTTAGTGCATTCTCTGTCTTGCCGATCTGTTCGTAAAGCCCGGCGAGATGGACCAGGTAGTCAATGTTTTTGGGCGCCATTTTCACCAGTGCCTCGAACTGGTGAATCGCCTCCACCAGAAGATTCCGTTTCTCGTAAGAAATACCGAGAAAATATCTCAGTTCGGGCTGTTCAGGTGCTTTGCCCACAGCACTGGCAAACGTCTTGGTCATCTCCTCGTAGGCCTTTAGTTGGTCGTAGAGCTCAAAAGCCTCAGCATAATAGGGCCAGTGGTCTGGCCGCAGTGTGATAAGTTCTTTAAGAACAATAAGAGCCTGACGAGGTTTTTTCTTTTTCCGATATACCTCCACGAGATATTCTCTGGCATCGACATCCTTCTTGTCCAACTTCAACACCTGAGAAAAGGCTTTGGCAGCCCGATCGAATTGTTTCATCTCGTAGTAGAGTACTCCCTGGTTGTAATGAACTACCTTGTTATCAGGAGACAGCTTGGCGATGGCTTCATAAACAGCCGCAGCCTCTTTGTCTCTGTTCAGTTTTTCGTAAATATCCACCAAGGCCAGATGAGCTTTCAGTGATCTAGGATTGTCTTTGATGAGCTCCTTGAGGGTGCTGATGGCATCCTTATTCTTGTTCCTTTTGCGGTATACCGCTGCCAGCCTGAGCCTGGCATCCACATCTTTGGGCTTCATGTTCAGGTAAGTCAACAGGCTTTTCTCAGCCTGGCGATAATTACCAATCCTGCTGTATGCCTCACCCAAATTGAGATGGATGAGCGGATTAGCAACACCACCGGCCAAAGCCCGCTTGTAGGAATTAATGGCCTTAGTCCATTCCCCCTGTTGGCCATATAGTGTTCCCAGATACGTGTGGATCTCAGGTCGGTAGGTTTGCGGGAAAGACTTCAAATTGGTGGAAAGAAAGGAGGCTGCTTGGGTCGGGTTCTTCTTGGCATTCAGATATGAGATAAAACCGTAGAAAGGCTCTTTGTCTGTGCCGCTCTTTTGGATCAGTTTGATATATGTAGCCAGAGCCTGGTTCGTTTTGCCTGCTTTCTGGTAAGCCTCCACCAATTTCTGCAAGATGGGTATCGTATTGCTGGTGGCTGCCACTTTCTCATAGGTAGCAGCAGCCCTAGCCCACTGGTCTTGTTCAGCATAAAGTTGTGCCAGATTTGTCAGGATCAAGGCGTTATGCGAAGCCAAGCGCGCAGCACGCTCATAATAGCGCACTTTCGCTTCCGGGCTTTCGGCCTCCTGTGCCTTTTTCACCCAGTCTCTTGCCCGCAGTCGCACTACCATATTGAAGCGACCAATGGACTGAGAACCGGCCATCACATCAACAACAACCTTCAAAGGGTCCTCACTTTCAAAATCTGGCCAAAATTCCTTTATATCGCGACGCCCCTCCAAGAGATCGTTTGCTGAAAATTGCTCGGAAGTCAACCGTAAACCCCAGTTGAATTTCCCGTCGGTATGGATATCATCAACTGACACCACATCGTCTGGATGCACCACCAGAGTACCTTCGGCAGGCACTGAGTGTGACACGCCATTTACAATGAAAACAACGGAAATTAGCTTGTTCGGCACGGGCAACATGTTTCTAAGAGCAGTGTAGGGTGTAAAAAAAACCCCGTATGTCACCCCCGCAATAACTGCCACAAGCAGCAAGAGCAGAACAGCCCACTTGACCTTGCTTGACATTCTTCGCCGCCGCTCTCTTGCCTGAAGAGCAGCGAGCCTTTCCTGTTCCAGCCGCCTTATAGGAATTTTCCGTCTCATTGTTTGCATAATAATATAATTCAGAAATTTAGGAATTGAGGGATTCAGGAATTCTTAGACTTATAGCCTGTCCTAGCCTAGTTGCTTGCGTCATAGTCCCGTAGATACTTTCTGAATCCTTTGACCTGTTTCCGACAATCGGAAGATAACTCATACACCCAGCCGAACTCACTTTGTGTAACATATTTGCAGTCTAAAGCCCTATAAAACTGCGATTGCACCTCACTACATGATCTTTGCGAATATCCCAGGAACCTTATAAATTCTTTCGTTGATCCATCATCAAAACCCTCAGCGATGTTGTCCATGGTCGAACCAGCCGACTTCCATACCTGATTTCTAAAAGCGAAATCGTCCTTAAACCTACCTTTGTTGATTAACTCAAAAACAGTCTGGCATAACTCTCTTGCCTTCGACCAACATGGTAACTCTTCGAACCTTTTGTAATTCATCTTTTTCGATGCCCCCATTTTCTGCTTTATCAATACCCAA
>JAJDNL010000120.1 GCA_022340745.1 Deltaproteobacteria bacterium | reverse complement strand
CTGCCCTGATGTCCTTGAGAAGAGCTCGCCCAATGCCGCGCCAATCCAGACCAGCGTGCTCGTAAAAACGTCTGTCCTCTGTAGCAACAACTGCCTGCCTGAGATAAGGGGGAATCTCTTCCAGGTCTACAGGAACACGCTTCTCTACAAAAAATTCACCTATTACTTTGCCTTCTGCAGACAACAGTTTGGTCACGGAGCTGGGACGAAAATTCTCCAGCTCTTGGATGCGTGGCAGGTCATGGCTGAGGGTCAGAAAAGCTCCAAGTACTGAGCCGCACACGATTCCAGTCAGAAGAATCAAGCCCACCAGGACCAGAGTACGTTTTCGCCAACCTCGCCCAGATTTCATCATACTATCTCTTATTATTCGTTTTTCCGGTAGAGAAACAACGCTGTCTATTTATTGTCATTAAGTCACTGAGTCATTACGTCATTACGCTTCAATGTTTTATCGTTAACTCTCATTGTGGTTTTGAAGCAACTTAATGACGGCCGTAAGGCCTCGTGACGGGCGTAAGCCCAAATGACGGCGAAGCCTTATGACCCTCTGTTCCTACCATGCCCGATTAATCCGGAAAATGACCAATGCTCACCTTTGGCATCTAGGACAGTAAAATGTGGCCCGTCCGGCAAGGACCTGGCGGCTGATCAGGCTGCGACAGCGCTGGCACGCCTCCCCTTTACGACCATAAACTCTAAGCTCACACTGAAAATAGCCCGTTTCTCCACTACTTCTCACATAATCCGAAATGGTTGTACCCCCACAGGCAATGGCCTGTTCCAGCACCTGCCGACTGGCCTGAATCACCCTTTCCCATGCGGATTTTCCGAGAGTCCCCACACCACGTGTGGGCTTGATGCCAGCGGCAAAAAGGATTTCATTCGCATAGATATTTCCAATGCCTACCACCACCCTCGCATCCATGAGGAAATTCTTTATAGGCCTGACCTTACTCTGGGCCCGCTCCAGCAAATAGTCGCTCGAGAAATCAGGCCCCAGTGGCTCCGGACCAAGCCCAGCAAATATCTGCGTCCCCTTAACATCCTCTGGACCAAGGACCTGCACTGAGCCGAATCTCCGAACGTCATTGAAGCGAAGTTCCAATCCACTGTCCAATTTAAAACGAAGATGGTCGTGAACGGCTCTGGGAGCCCCATTGGCAAAAAAAGCCAGACGGCCGGTCATCCCCAGATGCAGCACCAGCATGGCTCCGTTGTTCATTCTTACCAACAGGTACTTGGCCCGGCGATCCACAGACTTCACCCGATCGCTTTGTATCCAGAGGTTCAGCTTGGCCCGAGGTACAGGAAGCCGCAGCCTGCGGTTACTGATCATCACACGAGTGATTGTGCGGCCCACTAAATGGGGAGTGAGGCCGCGACGGATCACTTCTACCTCAGGTAATTCGGGCACAACTTATCCTTTCGCAAAGCGCATAGAGCATAGCGTCAAACCTACTGCATTTCATTATCTCAGCTTAATCTTCGAACGGGGTTAAACGCGGCCACTACAAATATTCTCTACCGAGTGAGATATTATTTCAGCAGATCGGTCCATTCCTCCTACGAGGTCATTCCTTACGCCATGCGCTTTGCGCTATGCGCCATGCGTCTATCGCCTCTTCGGTCGTTCCTCAAGACGTACCAGGACATCGCGGCGATGCAAGCCTCCTCTGTAGACTTCCAACCGCAACAGGTCACCGGGCCGCTTTTCTCTGATGATACGGATGAGCTCTTCAGCCGTGTTAACCGGCTCGCCATCTGCTGCTACCACCACATCGCCACCTGCAATGAGAATCCGATTACCCAATCGAACTCTCCGATCGCCGCCACGCAAGCCTGCCTTATGCGCCGGACCGCTACGGACAACCTCAACGATGAGGGCGCCACTATCCACGGCGAAATCAAGAGCCCTGGAATCCCCAGAAAGTAAGGTAGTCACGCTTGCACCGATCCAGGGATACGCGTAATAGCCCTGGGCTATGAGTTCCGGAATAATACGTTTGGCAGTATTAGCGGGGACGGCGAACCCTATACCCACCGAGGCGCCGGTGGGACTGAAAATTGCACTATTGATACCGATTAACTTGCCGCTCGAGTCAAGCAGTGGTCCACCGGAATTCCCCGGATTTATGGAGGCATCTATTTGGATTATGTCTTCCATCAGAGTATTGTTCTGAGCCCGCAAGGTTCGCCCCAGAGAGCTTATGACCCCAGTGGTGAGCGTCTGTCCCAGGCCAAAAGGATTGCCAATAGCCAGAACCTTTTGACCCACGAGCAAGTGGTCCGAGTCTCCCATAGGAATAACGGTGAGTTTGTGGGAAGGCGCATCTATCTTGATCACAGCCAGGTCATTGTCCGGATCCGTTCCCACCAATTTTCCCTGCCATTTGCTCCCGTCGGCCAGAGTTACTTCAAGACGGCGAGAATCCTGAATTACGTGGTAATTGGTGAGGATATAACCCTCGCTGTCAATGATCGCCCCCGAACCAGCGCCTTGGCGCGGCACAATGTTGAAGAAGAAGTCCCGCTCCACCGAGATGGTGGTAATGTTTACCACCCCTGGGGCCGCTGCTTCATAAACTTCAATGTTGTTCTGCTCGTCTTCGGTGCTAGCCTGAGCCATGGGCAGCTGAATTAGAAATAAAACCACTAGCAAGCCAAGCAGAGCTGTTTTCCAAAATCTCACTCTTGTTCTCCCTCCAATTAAAAACATCGCATAGTGCATGGCGCATAGCGCATAGCGTAATAATCTAGAAGTCAGGAGCCAGAATTCAGAATTCAGAATGAAAAACTAAATAACCAAATAACTTTTTTCTCCTGTCTCCTTGCTTTTCAATCCGCAATCCGCAATCCAAATTCCGCAATTGTGATGTGTCTAGTATTTAGTACGACTTCGGTTGTATTTTTCGCCAAAACCACCAGAGGAACAGCCCCACCAGTACCACGGCTAGGGCCCAACTCACGAGCTTGGGCCAAATAGAGACAATGCCAGGTAGAATCTTCCGTACCGTGTCCGCGGGAATGGCAAAGCCAATGCCCACACTACTACCAGTTGGGCTAAAGATGGCAGTATTAATACCAATTACCTCGCCGTCAGAATTGATGAGCGGACCGCCAGAGTTTCCTGGATTGATTGCAACGTCTGCCTGAATGACATTATGAATGACCACATCGCGGCTGATCCGAACATCTCGCCCCAACGAGCTGATAGTTCCCGTGGTCAGTGTCTGTCCCAGGCCAAATGGATTGCCCAGGGCCAGCACTTTTTGACCCACCTGAAGATTCTTCGAAGATCCCAATCGCAGGGACGTGAGCTGCTCTGGCGGTGCCTCGATTTTGATGACCGCCAGATCGCTACTGGGAGAACTGCCAACCAGAGTGCCCTCCCATCTACTGCCGTCTGCCAGGGTCACCTCCATAAGGCTGCTGCCGTTCACCACGTGGTAGGAGGTGACTATATGTCCTGCTTTATCGACAATAACGCCGGATCCACTTCCTTCTGCTGGTATAGGATTAAAAAAGAAATCCCGGCCAATGCTCGTGGTGGTGATGTTTACAACACCAGCTGAAACTTGATGAAAAACGCGGATGGTGTTTTGCTCGCTCCGAGTGAGAGCCGCCGCTTCTCCAGTCATCCCCGCCGTAATTGCAAAGACACCAATTATGAGCAGCAACCTAACCATTCTACCTGTTACGGTTTTAACTCTCATCCTTCTCCGTCTATAGCCCCATGGCGCTAAGCGCAGAGCGCAAAGCGTGGAGGTAAACAGTAAACGGTGAACGGTAGACCGATTATGCGCTGGCTCGGCGACTGATCACCGTTTACCGTTCACTCTTTTTTTCGCTATGCGCCATACGCTATGCCCTATGCGATATTTAATTCAGGCCAAAACACAACCAGCCGCGTGAACGCGGCTGGTTCTCATCATAAGTTGTTTTCTTTGCAATGGCCAGAGCAAAAAACCATTATAGCTTGCCCGTCAGATAGTACCACCAGGTGCCGAGGTATTCGTAAATTGCTGCGGTGGAGGTATTCAGTGCCCCTCCTGAGGGGAAGAAGCGAAGGGGATCGTTCGCACTCCAGCGAGCCCTAAAATCACAGGGCGCGGGCAAAGTGTGTATGCCGAGTATCTCAAAAACCCTGACAGCTCGCTCCATGTGGCTGGCCGAGGTTATAAGAACGATAGGGGGTGTAAGCCGTATTTGCTGAATTGCCCTACCGTTTTCAAAAGTATTCCGCGATTTCCCTTCTATCATAATGTGCTTGCCGGGTATCCCCAGATCGAGGAGCAGTTCGCGCATGAGCGCTGATTCCGTAACCTGTAGAAAAGGATTGCCGCTACCGCCGGAGATCACTATCTTCGGTCGATCCATGAGGTGATACAGTCGCACCGCCTCCAGAAGCCGTTTCGTGGAACTTTGGGTTAGCCGACTTGAGACCGGCAGATAATCTGCCGCCGAAGCGCCGCCGCTGAGAACCACCAGGGTTCCAGTCCTGGGAAGTCGCTCAGGACCAAGAGGGCTGTATTTAGACTCGAGAGGGGCCAATAGCAAGTCTGCAGTGGGTGAAATGCTCAGAAGATAAAGGAACAAAATGCCGACAGCCAGAATTACCCTGCCCAGTCTTCGGAACTTCAGGAAGCTGAAAGTGAAACCGACCACCAAAAGTACGATCAAAATCGTGGGCGGCAAAATGAGTCGTTTGAGTATCTGGTACAGAACGGTCATGGAAGTCTATTGGTGCAAAGTGTGGGGTGTGTAGACTGTCGCCTTATCCATCTGAGGCTCATTATTTCCCGTCAATTGTCCGTCGTCCGTTGCAAAACAACGCATAGAGCATAGCGCAGAATCTGCAATCGAGAAACGCAATGCGCTGGGCGCTATGCTGCGAACGAAGTGAGATGCACTGACCACTGAATAGGGACAACTGATACCTCCATGAGGGTGCACGTTTGCAACATCACAACGAGAACACCGCAACAAACTCTGCATTGGGCACCGCCAAAAAATAAGTTGCCAATGCGGAGTTTTTTTGTACACTGGAACAAGCCGAAGGTCAAATCGGTGGTTCCAACTCCGGCAAAAGACTCGCCTA
>JAJDNL010000007.1 GCA_022340745.1 Deltaproteobacteria bacterium | reverse complement strand
CTGAAACCTTTGATTCTGCAATCTACAATCTCAAACCGGGAACCCGCCCTAAGGGTGGGAGTCCGCAGGACAAATCTTCCCTCTGCCTCCGCGTCGTCCCTCTGTGCCCAGTGCTTACTTGTCCTGAGCCTGTCGAAGGGGTTCTTGGTTCCTAGTTGTCTTCTGTCCTCTGCCCTCTGTCGTCTGTCGTCTTTCCCTCTGCCTCCAACCTCTAACCCACTCCCCCATGCTCAACCTGTCCTGAGCCTGTCGCAGGATGCCCTGTGCCCGATGATCTTAATTACTTGTATCCTGCTTTCTCGCCGCCCGAAGCTCCAGCTGGAGGATCTCGCTGGGACGCCAGAGGCGCATACGGGGTCCCCAGGTGCCCGTACCGCGACAGACGATGACCGTCATGCCGTCCACTTCATATCGCCCCTCAAGCAGCGGGTAGGCGCGTTGAACCAGATAGTCGAAAGGCCAAATTTGCCCGCCATGGGTGTGGCCTGAGAGCATCAGACCCACTCCGGCTTTTGCTGCCTTCTCCGCCTGCCACGGTGTGTGGGAGAGAAGGATGGATGCACCCGGAGGTCGACCCGCGAGTGCCTTTGACATGGGATCACCGGACTGACCTGAGCGGCGGATGGATGTAAGATCGTCCACGCCAACCATAACCAGGCCGGGTCGAACTTCGGCCCAGCGGTTGCGCAGCAACTGAAAGCCGGCCTCCTCCGCCAGAAGCGTACTTCCGTTGTAACGATGGTGGAACTCGTGATTGCCGGTGACAGCCCAGACACCGAGGGGCGCAGAAAGGCGGCGGAAAACCGGAAGCAGATCGCTCTGGGGCTTGCCGTGACCCTCGAAAAGATCTCCGAGCAGGACCACGAGGTCAGGTATTTGCGCCTGCACCTGGGCGACACGCGCTTCCAGCCACCGCTTGCCGAGCAAATTACCAAGGTGTAGGTCGGACATGGCTACCAGCACCGTGCCGTCCATCTCAGCGGCAAGACCTCGCAAATACACCGTATAGTTTTGCACCACCGGCGGCCGCATGCCCTGGACAAGTGCGACCACCGATAGCATCAGACCGGCAACCAACGCTGTGCCTCGTAACGAAGGTGCTAGCCTGGGCACGAGAAAGCCGAACCCAGTTACAAAGTCCATGGCAAGAAGGGAGACAAAGAGAAGAAAGAGCGCGGCCATCCAGTTCATTCCAAGCAACTCCAGGGCCTTAGCCAGCGGACCTATACCGTTGTGGCCGTAAACCCTGCCCAAGAAAAAGATTGTCCAGAGAACCAGGCCTGCCCCGATGAGAAGTTTTCTGGAAAGGTGCCGTTTAAGAAGCGGCACCGAGGCGGCTCGCCAGAACACATAAATGTGCATCAATGTGATGGCGGAAATAAGAACGAATCCAAACACTGACCCTCCACCGGATGAAATCGAAACCTCATGAAGCTGTATATCAGGTCTGCGGTCTTAGTCACGCCAAGGCGTGATGAAATATCCGGGCTACTTGTTGGAACAATAAGAAACGCCACAAGCTGAAATCAACGTGTTGTGAGCGTCAATAATGGGTGTGAACTACCTCAGGCTAACGATAGTCAATACATTAATTGTATCGTGATTTTCTGGCACGTACGATGGGATAGAATTGAGGCAAGCTACTCTTCTTTCCCGGGAGGTTTGATTTTCAGTCCAAAGACCAAGACAAGGGCTAAGACTATAATCCCAACAAGGCCTGCTCCTCTCAACTCTTCCAGACTGGCATATTTATACCAGTATCGAACCCAGTAGGACCATCTGGGGTCCGACTCCCAGGCAGAGCGGGTATCGGCATAGGCAAGGTCCATGAGACCAAGCTTTCGATAGGCTCTGGCCCTTGTTTTATAGGCTTCGGACTTGGCTCGCATATCACCTCTGAGTTTGACCGCAGCAGTGGCATCCCGGATTGCCTCTTCATCCTTGCCACGCAATCGATTGGCCTCCGCCCGGTAAGCGTAACCCGCCGGATGCTGTGGTTCCAGTTCTATGGCGCGGCTGAAATTGGCGATGGCTGGTTCATACTCTCCAGTCTTAAGATACCCCAGACCCAGCATCCGGTAAGCCTGAGCCTTTTCTGGCGCCAAGTCAAGGTATGTCTGGTAATCCTGAATCACCTTGTCATACTTCTCCTGAAAATAATAGAGCAAACCTCTCTGTTCATAGGCAGCCGCCAGTTTTGGATTCAACTCCAACGCCTTGGTGAACAATTCTATTTTTTTGCGGGTAACCGAGCCCTTTTGTGCCAGATTAAAATAATCCATGGCTTCATCGGCATGCACGGGAAGCGTGTACAGGAGCAGGAGAGTTATAAGGTAGACAGGTATTCTACTCATTCATCTACTCCCAATTACCCTGTTGCAATGATCGAGAGTTTCTAAAACATGAGGGGTATTGGATTGGCCCGCTCGCTCAGACAAACCAAGACCATTCAATTGCATATCGTTAAATTGCACTTCTTTGTCAAGAAAATTGTATATGTGTGAAACTAATTACAACTCCTGACCATTTCTTTGGCGCCGACTCTCCGGATCTCCGCGTAGGTTTTTTGGGTGCCCTTCCCTTTTACAACAAATGACAGCGCAGCGTCTTGACCTAATGACGCCGGAGGCATATGACGCGAAGCTCGAGAGATATGAGCTCTTCTGCTCCATACCCTGTGTTCTATGCTTCTTCTCGTCTCGCCTGTCCTGAGCTTGTCGAAGGGCCCTTCTCGCCAGCGAGTGTAGTGAGCGCCATGCTTGTAACCTTTTCAGCAGGTTCAGCGACAACAATAAGTAGAGGGGTAATTCTTCTAGGTTGTCATCTTTTTTAACCTTTTGTTGGAGCATGCTCCATTTGAATTTTGGAAAGGAGGGAGGATAAATGAAGAAATTTTCAGCCATAGCAATGGCACTTCCTTTGTTCTTCATGGCTTTGCCTGCAGCTTACCCGCAAGAAAACCAGACAATAACGACTCCTCCCCCAGTGGCATCTATTCTTGTACGTGAAGGCGATTTTGCCACCAGGCTGGTCAGCGCCCTCGAGATCGGCACCGCTGCAAACGAGACAGAAGCAGAAACCATGTTGGCCGCGGCCGGAATCGCCCCGAAAAACGGCTGGATCTCGGATTATCCGATTACACCGGATATTTTCGGGGAGTTAGAGGATGCCGTGGCTGCCGCAGCGGAGTCTAATAGGCTCCTCATGGGCGAAGATGAGGCTTTGGCGGCACTAGACAGAGTTTCAGTAGACGTTGGTTTATATGTCCTTACTGATACGTCTGGAGAGTACGCAGAAGCTCTACCGCCGGCAAGCCCTCAGTACACTGAACCGACAGTGATCAACAATTATTACTACAACGAAGGCCCGCCGGTGGTCACTTACTATGCTCCCCCGCCAGATTACCTCTATCTGTATGCCTGGGTTCCTTATCCTTTCTGGTGTTCCGGTTTTTCCTTCTCCGGATTCTTCATCCTCCATGACTTTCACAAGGTGTCTGTTGTTCACCAGCGTGTTGTGGCGGTTAGCAATCACGTTTTTCATCGTCAACGGTTTTACAAAATTGATCCTGTGAAACGACGAGGGGGAAGGTCATTGAGAGCGGTGCCGAGGAGGACGTATGAAAGGCCGTTTTTTACAGCTGAAGCTCGAAGTGGAGCTCAGTCCATCTTAGAGCGCAGCCATGACCGAATCGCATCCCAGAGAGGACTGGTGCAGAAGAATGTCGCCGTTTTAAAATCGCCCAGCGGCCCCACGGTGCCGCCCGGGAATAAAATTGCTCGACAGACGCGTGCGCACAGCGATCTTATCGGAGTAAGGGCTAGGACCTCTCCGCGTCGAAATATCTGGAAAGCTAACAATGACTCTCAAAGGTCTTTCACCGCTCTCGGGAGAAATGAAGGGAAACCCATCGCCCCTCGCACTGCGCCCGGGAAAGATCTTCCTAAAGCAGCTCGGCAGTTACGAACT
>JAJDNL010000103.1 GCA_022340745.1 Deltaproteobacteria bacterium | reverse complement strand
ATAGCTGCGACTTCTTTTTGGAAAACGGACGGTTGGAGGTCATCCGCACGGCAAGAAAGATCCCCACTGCGGGAACTCAGGTGGGTACTACAACTGCCGCCTATGTTCTCCCGGCCCAACTTCCAGCGGAGATACCCTCGCCCGTTTTTCTAAATCAACTGCACCGTGCAGCCACAGCCCTCGGCCTGGAACGAGCTCTCTGTATGGTGGATTTCATTGTCTGGCAGGGGAAAGCTCACCTGCTAGAACTGACGCCCAGACCCGGAGGCGATTGTCTTCCCTGGTTGATCCAGCAGAGCTGCGGGCTCGACATGATTGGTTTGGCCTTGGATATGGCTCAGGGCCGAAGGTTATCCATAGTTCCGGGGCAAAGCTGGAAAACTCTGGTGGGATTGCGGCTTTTTGCCCAGCATGGCGGCAGCGTTAAAGAGATCGACGATGGGGGTCTCCGCCTGGATTCAAGAGTGCAGGAGGTTTTCATCAAGCGGAGGCCGGGGCACAGGGTGGTCCTTCCACCGAACGACTACGATTCTCGCCTTTTGGGCCACGTGATTTTTAGGCCCACAGCAAACACTTCCCTGGAGGCGGAATGTGCCGAACTGGCGAGCAAACTGAACGTGGTAATGGAGTTGGAATGATGAACAATTCCACCTTTGTTCTCCGCAAGGCTGCCGAGATCCTTGAGAGTGTCAGCCCCGCCCTTGAAGATGAAGTCATTTGCGCCTACGTCCGCTTGCTTCTGGAGCAGAGGCAACTTTACTTGGACTTTTCGGCGCGGCACGGCACCCCCGTCTATCTCTTCGATGAAGGTGTCCTACTGCAACGGGCAGAGCAGTTCACCACCGCTTTTTCGCAGGAGATTCCCGGACTCCGTGCGTTTTTCGCCATGAAAAGCAACAACCATCCGGCTGTGGCCGAAAGTCTGGTGAAATTCGGCCTTGGCCTGGATGTCTCCAGTGGTCTTGAACTCGAAACCGCTCTTGATAAAGGCTCTCAGCACATTCTTTTTAGCGGACCGGGGAAAACCGAGGCGGAACTCGATCTAGCAGTGGCCCACGCCGAAGTGGTTACAGTGCTTATCGACAGCTTTGGAGAGCTCGACCGTCTGGAACGTGTCTCTCGGGTGCGAAACGCGGTGGTACGGGCAGGGGTTCGTCTTACCACTGAAGAAAAGGGGCTGTGGCGGAAGTTCGGAGTCCCCTTGGCCGAGCTGGAAAGATTTATGACAAGGGCTGAAAGCCTTGACCACGTCCGTCTATGCGGGCTTCAGTTTCACACCAGTTGGAACCTTACACCTTCCTCCCAGGTTTCCTTCTTGATTCGCCTTGGGGAACAGCTCGCGGCCATGAAGCGGCAGCGAGCCCAAACCATAGAATTCTTGGATATTGGCGGCGGCTACTGGCCGCCCCGCGGAGAATGGCTCCACTTTTCCGCCACCCCCCAAGGACGTATTACCCAGTTGGTCTTGCCGGACATCAGGCAACCGCAGCGCTACAGGTATTTTGCAGAACCCTTAGAGATTTTTGCTCGCGAGATCGGGCAAAGCTTACGCCAACACATCTTCCCCCACGTCGACTGCGAAATTTTATCTGAACCCGGCCGGTGGCTGGTCAACGACTCCATGCATATCCTCTTGACCGTGGTGGACAAGAAGGCGGAGGATCTCGTCATTGTCGACGGCGGTACGAATATCGTGGGTTGGGAGCGGTTCGAAACTGACTATTTCCCGGTAATAAATCTCTCAAACCCTTCCCTTGTGGAGCGAAGGTGCTCTATTTTTGGGTCCCTCTGCACCCCTCACGATGTCTGGGGATACGGCTATTTCGGCGATGGAATCAAGCCGGGAGACATTTTGATGATCCCGAGTCAAGGAGCCTACACCTACAGCCTCAGACAACCTTTCATCAAGCCCCTTGCGCCAGTCTTTCCCCTGGAAAGTTGATCTCATCACAAGCCCACAAGGGGTCGGGCCACATTACGTAGTTGATATTGGCAAACAGAGCGGGATTGGGGACTTTGTCTCGAGAGCCGGAAGCAGGACGCCAGTCTTGAGCTGCCCCTGAAGTCTCCTGACTCAATCTTACCCATTTCTTGCCGTACCACTTTTGGGTAAATTTACCCATTTTGTCTACGGGATGTTTTGGGTAAGTTTTGGGAATTTTCGCTCGGTTAACTTCTCAGCGGGTAGGACATTTAGTCGGTTCGAGTGGTCTTTTCTTGCTCTGCGGTCTTGTCTTGAGCTGCTTCGCCTTCTTTCTGCCCACCTCCGCTTTGCCAGCGCACATACCTTCCGTTAAAAACAAAAGTGCTGCAAAAGGTAGTGAGCATGATAATGGAGAATACCAGATCACTCATGTGCAAGTGCAGCCTAGTGCCGCTCCAGGAGAAAAAAAGGATGAGCAGAGTCAGTTGGATCAGGGATTTGATGGTACTTAATCTCGCCTTCCTGACTTGGGCGGTACCCCAGACCGCCACCGTTAAAACGAGCAGAACCCCCACCCCAACGGGCCCCATGTAGGCAAATAATTTGTTGAAATGGACCCAGTCCACTTCACTCACCAAACGATAGCCAATCAGAGCCACCAGAGCGTAGCCTGTGTGTTTAAAGAGGGGAAATCTTTCGATTAAACGGATAAAAACCCCCGCCACCAGTCGCATGCAGAGGATGCCAATCATGCCACCCATGAGAATCACCCAAACCTTTTTGGATAACCCCAGGGCGGCCAGAATGCTGTCTACGCTAAAGGCTATGTCCATCAACTCCACTTTGAGCACCGTGGCCCAAAATCCCCTGCCATAAGCGGTTATCTCAGATCTTCCCACCCTCCCTGCAAAGAAATGCTCGTGACTCAGCCACAAGAGATAGCCGCCGCCAAGGAGTTGTAAGGTCCAAAACTGGATCAAATAGGTTCCCAAGACAATGGCAATGGCCCGAAAGAAGTAAGCTCCAAAAATTCCAGCAGTCAACGCCCATTGCTGAGTGGACAGCTTAAAAGGCCCAAATTTATACGACCGGTCTTTAGGCAGGTGACTCACCAGAATTGCCAGAACCAGGGCGTTGTCCAAGGAAAGCAAACCCTCGCTCAGTACCAGGTTCAGCATGACCAACAGGCCGGTGCCGGTAAAGAGAAAAGAGAGTTCCTGCCAGGAGAAAAACCTCAGGAAATTGTGATAAAAACCTTCGAGAAGTTCCATAACCTCATCTTATTCGCGAAGATCGAGTTCCTTTTCCTGTGGACTATTGAATCTCAGGGTTTCAGGTGTCAGGTGTCAGGTGTCGGGTGTCAGGAAAAAGAAACATAGAGGCTGAAACCTGAACACTGAAACCAGAAACCTTAATCATTACTTCATAATAGCTCGCAATTTTCACCGGCGAAACCTTTGAACTCTGATCTGCTGTGAGGATCTGATATGGCATATTAAATAAAAAACCAGGGTTGGCCCCTGGTCTTTATGGTAATGCACAACGGAGTCACTTTCACTGTTTACAGCTTATAATAATCTGATGAGCGGCGACGGCGCAAGCGAGCCACACTGGAGCCCATAACATAACCCAGTAGTAGGACCCCGGCACCACTGAGAAACCAACGGATGCCAGTGGACGTTTTCACTTTCCCGTAAGCCTTTTCCAATTTATTTAATTTGGCGTTACTTTGCCGGGCATCCTTTTGAAGATTCTCGTAGGCCATTTTGAGATTTAAGTAATTTGTCGACGAATTCTTGAGCTCCTCGTAATTCCGGTTCACTTTCTCCAACTCTTTTTGCTGGAGGTCCACCTGTTTTTGCAGTTCTTTGTTTTTTTGCAGCACCTCCTGGTGTCCACCTTTTATGGTGGCCACTTGTGCTCGCAGTCGCTCGTTTTCTGTGGCAAGCTTTTCTGCAGTCAGCCGCCACGGCGGGCGCTCAGAAAGATAGCGTTTCAGGATCCAGCCGGTACGGCCATCCTCTAAGGTGACCTTGGCCCAGCCGTCTTCCTCCAGAACTAGGGTTACCTGTGTGCCTGGCTTTAGCATACCGATGATTCGGTTTTCCTGACTGGTGCCGCTCCGCAGGTTGGCCTCTAGCGTAGTATCGGATACGTATAACATAGTGGCCGCATCAGTAACATTTGGCAAGAAAATCGTGAATACCGAAGTCAAGCAAAGCAATATCAGAGCTCCGGTATTAACCACAAATTGTCTAAAATTAACCATCTCCATCCTGTCCTCCCGGATTAGATGATAATAGCGTTCTTTCCCTTGCCTCATCAGCCCATGACCACGTTGT
The DNA here is from genome assembly GCA_022340745.1 of Deltaproteobacteria bacterium. GTDB lineage: Bacteria > Desulfobacterota > Syntrophobacteria > BM002 > BM002 > BM002. The sequence continues at coordinate 34,894 of JAJDNL010000103.1, read as the reverse complement.
TAGCAACTTTTGGGCCCAATATAGCGGATTTCTTTTGATTGTAAAACAAATTCTTTTTTAATCAGAGTAACTTACACTATCGATCAGCATCTGATCTCCCAGAAAATACGTTTCCTCCCCTTTTGGAAAGAGTCTGCTATGGTTGCATATTGCCTCATAAAATTCAAGAAGGCCATTTGTGGCTGAAAATTAATAAGATCCGCTCTGGGAGGGGGCCGGGGGTGGGGTCTGCTGGTTCTCTCGGATGCGCTTGAGGTAAACCATGAGAACTGAGAGAGCCGCTGGGGTCATCCCAGAAATCCTTGAAGCTTGTCCGAGAGAGGTGGGCTGAACTGCGCTCAATTTCTGGCGCACTTCGTTGGATAGCCCGGGGACCTCTTCATAGTCGAGGCTGGGGGGGATGTTTATTTTCTCGAGGTTCTTGAATTTCTTCACCTCAGCTTCCTGCCTTTGTAGATAGCCCTGGTACTTGCACTGAATCTCCACCTGTCTCGCTACGAGCTCTGGCAGCTTGTGGCTACGGTCCTCCAGCTGCTCCACATCGGCATAAGACAACTCCGGCCGCTTCAGCAGTTGGGCCAGGGGCACGGCAGTCTCAAGTGCTGCTGACTTTTTTGTTGCCAGAAGCTGATTTACTCTTGCAGAGGGCTTGATCCTGGCTCGCTCCACGCGTTGAAGTTCTTCGACAATCTGGCGGCGTCGCTCTTTGAGCTTTTGGAAGGTATCTTGATCTATGAGGCCCAGCTCGTATCCCTTTTCCATGAGGCGCAGATCAGTGTTGTCTTCCCTGAGAAGCAACCTGTACTCCGCCCGAGAAGTAAAGATCCGGTAGGGCTCTTTGGTTCCCCGGGTCACGAGATCATCCACCATGACCCCCATGTACGCCTCGGAGCGATCGAGAATAAAGGGAGACCTTTTCTGAACCTGCAAGGCAGCGTTGACTCCCGCCCACAAACCCTGGGCAGCGGCCTCTTCATAGCCCGAGGTGCCGTTTATCTGACCCGCCATGAAAAGTCCCGACACCTTCTTGGTCTCGAGAGTTGGCCTCAGCTGCGTGGGCTGAACGTAGTCATACTCTATGGCGTAGGCGGGCCGCATGATCTCCGCCTCTTCCAGACCTGGCACTGAACGGACAAGCTGTATCTGGAGATCATAAGGGAGGCAGTTTCCTGTGCCGCTGGCATAGATCTCTTCAGTATCCAACCCCTCAGGCTGCAGGATGATCTGATGCTGCTCCTTTTGAGGAAACTTCATTACCTTGTCTTCAAGCGATGGGCAATAGCGGGCCGACACCCCTTTGATAACCCCACTGTAGAGTGGAGATAAGTTGATGTTGTTTTGCACAATCTTATGAGTGCGGCGCTCTGTATGTCCAATGTGACAAGAAATCTGAGGCAGAATTATCTTTTCGGTAAAAAGTGAAAAAGGACGCGGTTTCTCGTCACCCTTTTGCTCTCTGAATTGGGAAAAATCGATGCTCTTCTGCCTCAACCTCGCTGGGGTTCCGGTCTTCATTCTACCCATCTGAAAGCCAAGCTTGCCCAGATTGTCAGCCAAACCGTCGGCGGGAAATTCCCCGGCACGCCCCGAAGGAATTTGCTGACTGCCTATATGAATCAAACCGTGCAAGAAGGTTCCCGTGGTAAGCACTACCGTCGGAGCCATGAATTCCATACCCAGATTGTCACAAACTCCAACGACCCGGTTGCCTTCAACCAGGATCACTTCCACCAAGCTCTGCTTGATATCCAGGTTCTCTTGCCGTTCCAAAACAGACTTCATTCGGGCACGGTAAAGCACTTTGTCGTTTTGACACCGGGTCCCCTGAACCGCAGGCCCCTTCCGCGTATTGAGAGTACGGAACTGGATGCCAGTTTGATCCGCTATTTTTCCGATCTCACCCCCCAGAACATCCACCTCTTTGACCAGATGACCTTTGCCCAGGCCACCCACCGAAGGTGAACAGGGCATGTGGGCCACAGTGTCCAGATAGATGGTGAATAGAGCGGTACTACATCCCATGCGAGCGGAGGCCAGGGCTGCCTCACACCCTGCATGCCCTCCTCCCACGACTAGGACATCGTATGTCTTCGGATAAACGCTCATTGGCACCCAGTAAAGTTAGTCCTGCAAGCTGGATCAAAGTTCAGTTGCTTTACCCGTAAACAACTCTAGTGGTTTTGGAGTACTGGAGTGTTGGAGTGTTGGAAAAGGCCAAACTCCTAGATTCAGGTTCAATAAGTCTTTCCATTACTCCATTACTCCACCTGACTCTAGCAAAGTCCAGGCAATTTCTAGAGGTTATCCAGGGAATTATATATTATAATGTTGCGGATGAATACTAGTCGCTATCGAGATCTCAACACCGCACTCCGAGAACGGTTCGGATGCCGTGTACAGAAGATTAGTCTGGATGCGGCACTAACCTGCCCGAACCGAGATGGCACCCTGGGCGTTGGCGGTTGCATCTATTGCAATGTCAGAGGTTCGGGGACCGGTTTGTCCCAACAGTACTCCATCCCCCAACAACTGGAACGTGGTAAGGAACGGTTGCGGCGCCGCTATAAGGCGAAAAAATTTATTGCGTATTTTCAGTCTTTCTCCAACACCTACGGACCGCTGGATGAACTGAGACACCTCTACCTGGAAGCCCTTTCCATAGAGGATGTGGTGGGCCTTGCCATTGGAACCAGGCCTGACTGCGTGGCTGACGATGTTCTGGACATGTTGGCCGATTTGAACCGACAGACCTACGTATGGCTGGAATACGGTCTGCAATCTATACACGACCGCACTCTCAGACAGATCAACCGGGGCCACGACGTTGCAGCTTTTGCGGATGCAGTGGAGCGAACCCGTCGGCATGGCCTCGACATTTGCGTCCACATTATCTTGGGACTACCCGATGAGGATAAGGCAGATATGCTGGCAACAGCAAGGGCCCTGGCCAAGCTCGACATTCAGGGGATCAAGATTCACCTTCTTTATGTGATTCAGGGCACACCGCTTGCGAATCTCTATCAGAGTAAACACTACCGTTGTCTAAGCCGTGAGGAGTATGTGGATATTGTCTGCGAGTTTATAGCTCTGCTTCCCCCTCAGGTGGTCATACATCGGCTCACCGGTGATCCTCACCCAGATGAACTGCTGGCCCCAGAGTGGGCACTGGAGAAACAGACCAATCTACAGGCTGTCCGTGACGCCTTGGAAAGTCGCGATCTTTGGCAAGGAAAACATTTCAGTGGGTAGCAGGTAGCAGGCAGCTAGCAACTGCCAGGTGAGCTCAACTCTCCATAGAGCGCCATTGTCCGTAGTCGGTTGTCAGTGGTCCGTTGCATATCTAATAAGATATGCTTGCATTAATGATGTAACTTGTTAACATCTCTCCTGATCGAATTGAGATGCAATTGAATGCTGACTTTCTGCAACGGACGACTGACGCGCATCTGCCGCTGTAAGAACCTTTGACTATGGAGACCCCCACCCGCCATCAAGACTCCCCGCGCCCCTGGATCGGCCCGTTTCTTTTTCTCAATGTCCTGATGTTCCTGGTTTTTTCCAATGTAGCCATTTTCTATCTCTATCCTATCTATCTTCAAGCGATCGGGAGCAGCAAGACCACCATTGGTTGGGTCATGGGCCTCATGCCCATCAGTACGGTAGTTTCGAGACCCTATATGGGGAAATTGGTGGCGCGTCGGGGCGAACAGTGGGTTATTCTCTTGGGTCTCATCATCATTTTCTTCACCACCCTAGCATACCACGGACTCCAGCAAGTGGGGTGGCCCATGCTCCTCGTTCGAGTCTCACACGGTATAGGATTTTCAGCATTTATCTCCGCTTCCTACACTGCGGTGGCCCAGTGGGTCCCAGCAAAACGACGAGGCCAGGCCTACAGTTACATCGGCGCTACCATCCTGGCAGCTGTAGCCCTTATGCCTTTAGCAGGTGAACACCTCGTCAGGGGATTTGGATATCCTGCCTTGTTCAACGGTGCGGCTGCCACCGTGTTACTCGCTGCCATTTTGACTTTTACCCCGGCTACGAGTCGTACCGTCGCAACGAGCAGATATGAGGGTTCTGTTCTCTATGGTCCCTTGCTGAGAAGGCGATCAACTTGTCTTTTGCTTCTGGCAATCCTCCTCTTTGTCCAGGGACACGCCACAGTGTTGAACTTTGTCGCTCTCCAGGCTGAAAGACTCGGACTGCCACCCGGATACTATTTTGCAGTCGCTGCATCTTTGGCTTTCATATTGCGCCTGGTCGCTGCATCTTTCATCGATCGATTCGGTAAGAAGCGTTTTATGAAAGTTTCCTATCTTTCTTTCGGAATCGGCATCTGCTCCATCCCCCTGATCTCCCACCCACCTGCGTTTTATGCCTCCGCTTTCTTCTACGGTGCAGGGCTTGCTTTCCTCTTTCCAGCGGCCGTAGCACTGGCCGCGGACCAATCGAAAAAACCGGAGGAACTCCCTGGCATGATGAGTCTGGCCACTGCAACCCTCGACTTAGGTTTTATAAGCGGTTCAGTGATCTCCGGCTGGTTTGCCGATCTTTTCTCACTGGACATCCTATTTCTGGCTGTCGGCGCTCTCAGCTTCATTGGTTTCGTGCTGATGTACTCGCCCATTGAGGAAGCGGCCCCCCCAGATACGTCTTCATCGTAAGTTTGGGCGTAAGTACCCAATAATAGATGAATACTTCATCCTAGGGGTGTGAGATATGCGATGTGGGATCATGCCAATTTATTATCTCACATCCCACATCTCACATCTGTCATTTCAATGACAATAATCGTCAGTTTGCGCCGTTTAGGGTCCAAAGGCCGACAATCGAGGCGAGTGCTGATCTCACCATCATCCCCCCATCTTGCTGATTATATTAGCAAATAAATGATTATATAAATGAGAACTGTAGTTGGCACCACTCATGCACTGAGTCCTGAGTACTGAATAAACCCAAGGCCTAAGAATATGGAACATTCAAACGACAGAGGAAATGTTATGTCTGATCTGGAAAGAGTTGTTAAAGAAGCCGAGATCTTGAAATGGGCTGAGGAAAACCGCAGGTGCAAGCTCACTGATGCACCCCATTGGATCATTATGGCCCTCATGGAAGACATCGTCTATTTCGATTGTCATCTCGTCGAGCAGTTAGTTATGGCTTTGAATGGATCCTGGGGGGCAGTTATGCAAGATGGATATCTTGAGTACGCTACCGAAAAGCTCATGACCAACATCTTACTTGCCAGCCTTCATGAGGATGGTTACATTGAGATCTCTTCTGGTTTGATAGATGACCCACATTTATTTGATTTTGACCATGACCTTGAGGTTCAAGTGAGTCTGACCCAGTCAGGGGAGGAGGCCCAGGTATGGGATGAACTGAATCTGTTCGAGCCCATCGCTCGCCAGGTTGAGCTTCAATAGCAGTGTAAACCGACACCATTTGACCTAGCAAACAACAATTTTGCCACTCTCCGCGCAGACCACGCACAGAAAGGGCCCGAAGCCAATAAGCTCCGGGCCCTTTCATTTTCTAGTTTAACATCAAGAAATAATGTCGGATCAACCTCGCCAAGGCGAGAACGATCCGACCCACAAATTCCTAAATTCCTAGATCCCCTAATTCCTCAATAAAAAGTACGTACCTCGCCCTCCAGTACCGCACCCTCTTCCCAGTCTAGAAAGCGCGTGTTGATATTTGCCTCGAGATCGGCCGAATTCTTGACCCTCAATCTATTGGTTACCTCAATTTCCCCTTCAATCCTACCGGCCACTGTTAGGTCTTTCGCTTTGACCTTGCCCTTCACCTCCCCCTCGGGATAGATGTGAAGAGCTCCTTTGGTGACAATCGTGCCTTCAAATCGTCCCGCCACAAATATGTCCTGTTCGCACTCGATTGTGCCAATAACCAAACTATTTAACCCAACAACATTCATTAGGGAACTCGCAAAATAGCTGCCCAGCCGAACCTCTATTCGCTGCCCGCTCGCTTTTCCTTCAAGAGATGGCGGCAGTTTTCCCAGATTATACAATGAGTGCGAAACTTACAATACAATTCAGGGTCAGTGCAAAGCAGATCATCTGACACGCACTCGTCACAGTAACCATATTCGTACTTTTCACAATAAAGTACTGCTTTTCTCTCTGGATGAAAGCGGCAACGATATTTGTCCATCATGGCGAGAGCAGCCTACTCGAAAAATGTATTAGCGTCAAGGATAGAGCTCACTGTGTGGGCCGCATGGAGCATAGGGTAAAAGATTTTGACATGATTGGCTCCCTGTTCAGTGCAAGGTCAGGGCCATTCGGCAAGACCGTTTCGGTAAATTGGTTTATAATAACCCCAAAACGAGATCACTGCTAACAATGTTACCCTGCTACTTGGGAGAAGTGGATGAAACCTGAGCACCGTAAGCCTAAGCCGGAATGGCTAAGGAGGCGGTTCAGCTTCAAATCCTCCGTAACGGAAGTCAAGGATTTGCTCCTTGACCTCAACCTCCACACTGTGTGTCAGGAAGCGCATTGCCCCAATCAGTCTGAATGTTTCGGCAACCACACGGCCACCTTTATGATTCTAGGTGACCATTGCACTCGCAACTGCACCTTTTGTGCCGTAACCCACGGCGCCTTGAGCCCCCCAGATCCCGAGGAACCCCAGCGAGTTGCGGAGGCAGTCTCACGACTCGGTCTCAAGTATGTGGTACTTACCTCGGTAACTCGCGATGATCTTGCTGATGGGGGTGCCTCTCATTTTGCCGCCACAATCAAGACGATTCATTCGGTTGATAGTAACATTTTGGTGGAGGTTCTGGTCCCGGATTTCCAAGGTTCCACTCAATCCCTGGCAACCGTGATGGGTGCTCAACCTGCGGTTCTCAATCACAACTTGGAAACCGTGCCCCGCCTCTATCCTGCCGTTCGGCCGCAGGCTGACTACCAGCGATCTTTGCAACAATTGGAAGAAGTAAAACGTTTGCATCCCGAAGCCACTACCAAGAGCGGCTTCATGGTGGGGCTCGGGGAAAGGCAAGAGGAAGTCGGCAGTCTTCTTCGGGATCTCCGCACGATAAACTGCGACCTGGTAACAATCGGCCAGTATCTTCGTCCATCCCAGGACCATCATCCCGTAGTGGACTATATACATCCTGAAATTTTCAAGGCTTATCAGGAAGAGGCTGAAGAGCTGGGCTTCTCAGGTGTCGCTTCCGGTCCTTATGTCAGAAGCTCCTACCAAGCGGAGAAGTTATATAGGAAGGCAAGAGGGATGAGTTGATGTGAGATGTGGGAAATGGGATGTGAGATTGGGAGGGGCAAAGACCATGGGGCTTAGAGAACTGCAGGAGGCAGCTGGCAGATAGCAGCTGGCTGAAATCAGAGGTCAGGGCTAAAGCTGATCTCTGATCTCCGACTTCTGCCCTCTGTGATAGACGACTTTTACGATTTGACGAGTGAACAAATTTTCAAATCGACAAATGCCTACTGGATTCTGGCTACTAGCTACTGGCTGCTGTTTGTGGGAAGTGAGATCGGAGATGTCAGAGTTGAGCAAAGAGGCTCCATCGCGCATCTCACATCTCACATCTAAGATGCTGTACAACTGCGGGCTATCGAACCATCCCAGAAAGGTGAAATGGCACGGAGTTTTTCGATAATCGGGGGCATGACCTCCAGGATAAAGTCAATTTCTTCCTCGGTGTTGTAGAAGCTCAGACTAAAACGAATAGAGCCGTGGGCTGCTGTAAAAGGCACGCCCATGGCTCGGAGGACGTGGGAGGGTTCCAGCGACCCGGAGGTACAGGCCGAGCCCGAGGAAGCGCATATGCCATGATCGCTTAGTTTCAGGAGGATGGACTCCCCCTCCACATATTCAAAACTGATGCTCGCAGTGCTGGGCAGCCGCTGGTCTCGAGCGCCATTGATAATACTGTTAGGAATTTTCTCCAGAAGGGTATTTTCCAGCTTGTCGCGCAACCCCTTTACCCTTACCTGCATATCTTCCAGGTGGTTGGCGGCCAACTCACATGCCTTTCCCATACCGATAATGTAGGGAACGTTTTCCGTGCCCCCACGGCGGCCTTCCTCCTGGTGACCACCAATAATATAGGGAGAAAAGCGAGTGCCCCGTCGCACATAGATAACTCCAATTCCTTTCGGAGCGTGGAGCTTGTGGCCGGACAGACTTAGCATATCTATCTGAGTCTCGGCTAGATTGATGGGAATTTTGCCGACAGCTTGGACCGCGTCTGTGTGGAAAATTGCCCCCCGCCTTTTGGCCACATTGGCTATTTCTTCTACCGGGAAGAGAACCCCGGTCTCGTTATTGGCCCACATCACACTGACGATGGCGGTATCCTCGGTAATTGCTCGTGAGACCTCATCCATTGACAGCAGCCCGTCACGGTCCACGGGGAGCTCAGTAACTCGGTAACCCTCGCGCTTCAAGTGCCCCACCAAATTTTTCACCGCGGGATGTTCCACTCTGGTAGTTACCACATGCCTCTTTTCCGGATTGGACTCCAGCGCACTCATGATGGCTGTGTTGTCACTTTCAGTGCCACAGCTGGTAAAAATAATCTCTTGCGGCCGGGCCCCGATAAGAGCAGCCACCCGCTCCCTCGCCTCTTCCACTTTTGTGTGCACCTGTCCTCCGAAAAAGTGCATGCTGGAAGGATTGCCATACAGTTCAGAAAAATATGGGCTCATCTCTTCCACCACTTCGGGAGCCACTTTGGTTGTCGCATTGTTATCCACATAAATGGTCTTCATTGCGCAACCTCCTCAACCACCAAATTATCAGTGACAAGTTCCCGGAGCTTGCTTTCCACATAATGCTTGAGGGTAATGTCCGAGGCCTTACAGGTAGCGCAGGCTCCTCTGAGGGAGACCAGCACTCTATCCCCGATAATGTCAACGAGCTCAATGCTGCCACCATCCTTAGCGAGAGTTGGCTGGATTTCACGCTCCAGGGTTTCCTCGATGAGTTTCATTTTCTGAATATTGCTCAGCCCCGATTTGGCTGGTTTTTCGGGCTCGACCTCTGCTTCACCCTGGCCCAGCGTCCGCTGCAGGATACCTTCTATGCGCTCGTGGCAAGAGCCGCAACCACCACCTGCCTTGGTGTAGTCGGTTACTTGTTCCAAGGTCGTGAGGCTGTTGTCCAGAATGGCATCCTCGATCTCCTTCTCGGTTACCCCAAAACACTCACAAACAATGTCGGAATCTTCCTTGGGAAGCTTTTCTCCGCGATAGTTGGCCACGGCGGCTCGGAGAGCCTCCTGCCCCATCACCGAACAATGCATCTTCTTGTCTGGTAGTCCACCCAGATATTCCACGATATCCTGGTTGGTTATGGTCTCGGCCTCTTCCAAGGTCTTGCCGATGATCATCTCTGTCAGGGCCGAAGAAGAAGCAATGGCACTGGCACAACCAAACGTCTGGAATTTCGCATCTGCAATACGGCCCTCCTTATCAAGCTTGAAGGTGAGCTTGAGGGCATCACCACAGGATAAGGAGCCAACTTCACCAACTCCGTCCGCGTTCTCCACCTCCCCAACATTTTTGGGATTGTCAAAAAGTTCTTTCACTTTGTCCGTGTAAACCCACATGTGGCAACCTCCCACAATCGAAAGCATTATTTCACAAAGGAATTGATAGACCTGGTCTATCGACTATCCTCTGACAAACACTCACATCCAAATAAAGTTAACTCTCCAAAGGAAAGATTACAAGTGGAGAGTATGTTGAAGTGCCTAAAATGAGTAAAATTGACATATCGAGGCTCAATTGGCTATCTTGAGCAGGGAATGTGAGATGTGGGATGTGAGATTGCAGATTGGGGCCATACAGCATGATACCTAACACAGTAAAGTGGGCAGCTGGCAGCTAGCAGCAGACAGAAATCAGAGGTCAGAACTCAAACTGATCTCTGATCTCCGACTTCTGGCCTCTATGTTTGACGAGTTTTATGACTTTTACGATTTGACGAATTAACGAATTGACAAAAATGACTACCGGATTCTGGCTACTGGCTACTGACTCCTGGCTTTTAGATGTGAGATGAACAATGACGAGAATGGAGCCTCCTGATTACAGCGGGATTTTTCTTGAGCCCGAAGATATACAATATGAAGAGATAGACCCTCCTTTCAGGAACCTGATTCGCCTCATTAATTCTGAATCTTGGGTCAAGACCTACGGCTGCTGCGCCGGCCAGGCCCACCATGGTGAAAACCCAGATTCTGAACACCACTTTTTTATGGGGTTTTTCGTTGACCATGGATGCGGTGGCGCCAAGCGCTTGCAATCGTGGGTAGAGGAAGCCAATCGACTCAATGGGCCCACTGGATTGCGCACAGAAGTGGAAAGCGTTGACAAACACCCCTTCGGCCAGGGAAGTGTTGGCGGCTGGTATGCTTATCGGCTTACAGCGCACGAGATCCCGGGTAGGATGAATCTTCTCCCTGCGCAAGCCTACCTGCGTATGATCAAGTGTTTGGAGACGGCCTGGGAAAAGGTTGTGGAGTTCTGATCGGTAATCTCCTGGCAGGAGGTGTGAGCAATCAACCCTTTCTACTGCGGCCTCTTTTCCACCTTGCGGGTCTTTTGATATTCCAAACAGGCCGATTTCCCATCTTTTATTTTCACCTGGCCTGCCAGGTAGTCGGCAGCGGTAAGGGGGATGAAAATAAAGGGAGCAAAAATGATCCCACCGACCTTGCCCGCAGTGATGGCGGCCGATTTCCAGGGAATCGTCTTCACTTTGGGATCGTTCAATGGGCCCTCGATATTTACCGGGTCGGCTTTTTGAATAAATTTGAGCGATTTCTTCTTTGGCACAAAGAAGTATTGCACTTTCTCACCACCCAGATCGATGGTTCCCCCCCCGGTAACGGTAATGTGCTCGGCGTCGAGTATAAATGCCTTGGTCGAGATGACCCCCTCCTCGATGGCGTAATCGGCCACCCCGCAGTCGAAATCGTAATACCTTTGATTTGTCGCTTTTTTCCAGGCCCAGCCCGCCACATCCCAAAAAACCAGATCGACCAGTGGGGCAGCGATCTTGCCGTTTTGCATGGTTATGTAGATGCTGCCCTGGCTGTTTGCCGCCAGTTCATGGGGGGTCAGCCCGGATGTGCTAAAGGCCAGGTCAATATTTATTTCCGTATTTAACTCTTCTTTGTATTTCTGGATATCCAGAGCTCGCCGGGGATTGATGTTTTCGCCGAAGGCTTTGAAGGTCAGCCGGGGATGCTCGCGGGCATCAAGCTCAAGATCCAAGTCGAGTTTTCCCTTGGCATAGACAAAACGAGCCGGGCTGATAGAGAGTACACCTGATTTGACCTTCACCTGGAACTGGGCTGAATCGGCTAGAAACTGTTCTCGTGCAAAGGATTCCACCGAAATCTCAACATCCACATCGACTTTTTTCAGCCAGTCGAAGTCTATGGGCTCACGGCTAAATACAGGCTCCTTCTCTGAAGGTTTCTTTTTCTTTTTTTCGCTGTCCTTCTCCAACAGGTCCCACACCAGCATTTTCCGTGCTTTGACAGTACCGCTGATCAGCATGGGAGTCGTGTCGAAAAGTTCCTTGAGTTCTACTTCTATCTCGGTTTCGCCAGCAGTCAAATTGCTGTTTAACTCATTGCTCTTGCCCGTGCGTTTTATCTCAGCATCCAGTTGCACTGGCCCGATGGCGGCCCATTTACGATCAAGGATTGCCCCAAGCAGCTGCAGGTCCCGGGCAGCCAGGCTGGTGTTGAGCAGCCAGGTGGAGGGGTCTTTGAAACTGTCAAAGCTCCCGGCCACCTTCAGGCTCAGCAGTTCCGGCTGCGCGCTTTCGACTTGAAGGGAATCAATACCCAGAGTTCCATCTTTGTCCGAAATCGACAGATTGCCGGTTACGGCACCCAGGTCTGGTAGTTTGTCTACATCGGCAAAGGCAGCAAAACGACTGCCATCCAGGTGCAACTGAGCATCCCCTTTGATACCCTTCATGGCAAAGAGGTCGTTGATATAACCAGTGGCTTTCACCACCGGGTTATCCTGCTCTCCCAGCCGTAATTGAGCGGAGTCGACGGAGAGCTTTTTGTTTTTGCTGTGGATGTTGGCCTGGGCGGCAAGGGGGCCCAGTTCCGGGATTCGGTGGCCCAGTTTTTCGGCAAGTGCACTGCTGCTGCTGGAAGTGGCCTGGATGGAAAGACTGGTATTCTGCGGCTGCCAACGATTGGCAGCACTGAGCTTCCCCAACCGGCCACTCAGGTTCACCAGGAGCAGGTCTTCCTGACCGGCTTTCATTGAGACTTCATCGATGACAAGATTTTGATCATCGCCGGCTATGTTTGCCTGCGCCTCGAGTGGCCCAACCGGCGGGATCTCATCCTTCAAACCGAATACCGTATTGAGTTTGGCAGTATCGTCGGTATTGGCAGTGGCATCCAGCTTGATTTCCCGGATACGCAACTCCGGCAGCAGGGTGATATGCTCGGCAGAACCAAAGACTGCAGCGGTCAGAGGTGCACCCTTTATGGTCTGGATATGAAGCTGGTCGAGCCGATGTTTGCCGGAGACCGTGTGCAAGCGGGCCTCACCTTTGAGTGGGCCCAGTTCGGGCAGCTCCTGCCCAATGAAGGTGCTGAGTGTGTGGGTGTTCTGACTGTGCGCCTTGAGTTTCAGGTCGATGGTCTTAAACGGGTCTGCCTGGTCCCAGTCACCAAACCACAGGTGCCCTTGGGCGCCGAGCCGGATGCCGTCTTCCTTGCCTGAGGCCAGCTTGATCTGATTGAGCTGTAAGGCCTGGGTGGAGCCTTCGATTCTGAAGGTCAGATCCAATGGGCCGAGAGCAGGCACTTCCATACCGACCCGTTTAACCACGGTCGCGGTCTTTGTTGCTTTGATGGATACGTCCAATTCATAACCGAGGTTGGGTCGGTCAGCCAGGGGAAATTTGTCAATCCTGCCGCTCAGATTTGCCTTAATACCCTTTGGGTCTATGGTTTGGATCGCTATATTCTCGATCGATGGATCACCCACCTGGGAGCGAACATCGCACCTGCCGGTAATGGCTCCGAATTCCGGTATTTCGTCAAAAATCAAGATCCGTGCTGCCCGAGTTCTGGGGGCGGCAAAGAGCAGTTCAGTCCGCATGTTTGCCTGCTCCAAGCCAGTTGAGGAAAGGGCGAGGTCAAACGTTCCGGACAGCGATAAATCCAGCTCATGTTCTGTCTTGCCATGAAAATCGAAGTCGGTCACTGCCAGCATTGGATAAGCGCCGGAGATCTTCGCTGCTACGCTGGCTTCTTTTATTGCGCCGATGCTTTCCGGCAGGAGTGGTTTTAGCCAGGGAGAGTTGTCCAGCTTGCCATTCAGGTCGAGGTGCACGCCCTCGAGCTTGATGGCATTTGCGATGCTCCCTTGCAGTTCTAGACTGGATTGTTTAGGACCCTTCCATGCTGCTTTGATCTGCTGGATGGCGAGTCGGTCAAAAGTACCCTTTAATTGCGATTCAAGGGTTAATTTGCCGGGAATCGTAATTCCCGGAATGGTCGTTGCAATTTTCTTGGCATCCGGTGTCCAGCCATGGGCAGTTGCTTCGATGGTTGGATGTTCTTGTTGAAAATCAATTTGACCTTCCAAAGAAAGATGGAGTAGCACACTTTGCACTCCAACCGAAAAGGCCAGCGGCTGTCCGCCAAAGTATTCGTCCTCATCCTTCAGTACAGCTTTGACCTTAATGTTCCGCTTGGCAAGCTCCGCCCGTCCGCTGAATTCCACCGTGTTGTCAGGAGAAACGTCCAGGGTCAGATCACTTGCATGGCTATCCTGCAGGAGCAGGGTGCCACCTGCACGAATGACCTCCAGTTTTGCAACCCGGACATCATGTACCAGCGGTTTGAGTGGTAATGGGGAGAGCTTGGGGACAGGTTTTTGCTCCGGCGCGATCGCATTCTTGGTGGGCGATTCATCTTCCTTGATTTCGACCCGGGTATCGCCGACCCACAGGTGTGCTATGTCCAACTGGCCAAGGAGCAATCTCGGCAGGCTGATCTGCACCTCCAGCGAAGCGGTTTCAATCCGGTACCGTTTCCCGGTATCCGCCATGACCAGTCCATCTACAGTCAACGTAGGTGTAAAGGTACGAGTGATACGGGCATCACTCCGGTGCAGGACCCGGATGTTCGACGACGATTCCAAGCGCTTGACCAGATGCGAGACCAGGGTGGCGTCGTCAACCAGGAGATAGAGGGAGATTATCGCCAGAAGTACAACACCCAGCACAACGAGTGCTGCAACAAGGATTCCCTTGAATAATTTCATACTACAACCAACAAGGAAAAAGGGCTAGCCTATCCGGCTAACCCCTTGATTTAACTGGCGGGAGCGACGAGATTCGAACTCGCGACCTTCCCGTCGAGAACGACGGGACGTTCTAACCAGTGAATCTATAAATTGCTTACTTTTTCGTTTCTTGATGTCTTGTTCTCTCGTCATTGCGCTCGATTTGTCAAGGTATTTCTCAAAATAGACTAGATTCCACGGTCTCTTACTCTTAGTGTATTTCGCTCTACCTTGGTTGTGCCGCTCAAGCCTGTCAGCCAGGTCCTGGGTATGTCCTACGTAGTAGGTTCCGTCTTTTTCACTCTTGAGGATGTAGAGAAAATGTACCATAGGAAAAAAGCCTGCCACCGAAGGGACAGGCTCTCATGAAAAGGTTGGCGGGAGCGACGAGATTCGAACTCGCGACCTCCGGCGTGACAGGCCGGCGTTCTAACCATGCTGAACTACGCCCCCGCAAAAACACTGAATCAAAAAGCACGGGCAACTCGAGCAGGCGACCTTCCCGCCGAAAACGACGGGACGTTCTAACCATGCTGAACTACGCCCCCAAAAAATACCCGGCCAAATACTGACCGGACTTCTCTTACTAACCCAGTCATGGCTGCTTGTCAAGTAAATTCCCGGTACCTGAACCCTCAACCCTCTTCACTTGATTTTCCCTGAGAAATTCAGTATATATGACAGATCGATTGCAGAGTAGAGTCCATACCCATGAAGCCAACTGTTATTAATCGCGATCAGCACGTAGTCTCCAGAAAGCAGATGAGCCCCGAGGTCCTCAAGGTTCTGTATCGTCTGCACCGGACCGGTCACCTTGCCTATCTTTGCGGTGGAGGAGTTCGAGACCTTCTACTGGGACGAAAGATCGACGATTATGATGTTGCCACTGACGCTGACCCCAGAAGGCTCAAACAGGTTTTCGGCAACTGCCGACTCATAGGTCGCCGTTTCCGCATCGCCCACATCATGTTCAAGGGTGGCAAGATCATCGAGGTCTCTACCTTCCGCAAGCAGGGAGAAGAAGAGGAGGCAACAGACGAGGGTAACAGCCTCTTGATCAAGCGCGACAATACCTTTGGCTCTCCGGCCGAGGATGCCTTTCGCCGAGATTTCACCATCAATGGACTCTATTACAACGTCGCTGACTTCAGCATCATAGATTATGTTGATGGCAGGGCAGATTTACAGGCACGCCTCATCCGTTGCATAGGCGATCCGGATATACGTTTTCAGGAAGACCCAATTCGCATCTTGCGCGGAATTCGACTGACAGCAACGCTTGATTTCCAGGTGGAGGAATCAACCTGGAATGCCATAAAACGCCAGTGCCATCACATTATGGAATGTCCGGCCTCACGAATCCGTGAGGAACTTATGAAGATCCTGCGGCGCCAGAACAGCCACAGGGGTTACGAGTTACTTGCCGCCGGAGGCATATTGGAACACTTGTTTCCCAGATTGGAAGAGTTTCGGCTGGCCTGCCTGCAAGACGAGTCCACCTCTGCTGATCCTCTTTTGCAGCATCTTGGTGTAATTGATGACCTTCGTTCGAAGGGAGTAGAGTTCACCGATTCCTTGCTGCTGGCCACTCTGACCGCCTCACCAGTAATGTCCTCCTTCGAAACGCTTCCTCATGGCTCCGATGTGGCTAAATGGCTGCACCAGTATCTGGAGGAAAACTTCAAACCGCTGGCCATTCCCCGCGTCGTGCGGAGCAATGTCCACCTTCTGCATCTGGCCCTGCGACATATGGTGGCTGAGAAAAGAAGAAAGAGGCGTCGAAGCCTGCGGCGCAGCCCATTGTTTGCCGATGCTCTCAAGCTTCTCGAAATTCATTGCCTGGTAACACAGAAGCACTGGTCTGCTTTACACCGTTGGCAGCGACCTCCGATGAATCGTCAACACCGTCGTCGAAAAACCAAGGATCTCTCATCGAGGAGGGCGAAAGTTTGTCAGAGTGAGAAAATTTAAGCAAAGAGCACATAGTCAGGGGTAAATCCGAAATCCGAATATCGAAACCGGGGCCCCGCCCTGAGGGTGGGGAGTCCGTAGGACAAATCCGAAATAAATTCGAATTACCAAAATCCAAATAACCAAAACAACAGACATATCTTTTTGACCAGTTTCGTTTTGAATATTTGAGAATTAGGATTTTGGATTTGTTTCGTGCTTCGGATTTAGAATTTCGAAATTAATAGAGGTTACTTTGCTCTGTGATCTACCTGATCTACCTGGTTCAACTGCTTTACTCTCGTACTCACAAATGAGGATCTCATGAAAAAAACCGGTGTCTTCTACCATCCCAGCTTCAGCCGACGAAGTTATCTCACCCGCGGATCTCGACTGGAGGATTTTCCCGGGGCCATTGATTATTTGCTGGCCCGTGACAACGTTGTTCTCTACGAATCGCCAGCCATCGAGGAAGAATGGATCCTCAAGGTGCACACTCCCGAACTTATCCGTGGCGTGGAAAGTGATCCCCTTTGCTCCACTGGCTGGCACTCAGTTGGTGGCGTGGTCCTAGCCGGAGAAAAAATCTGCACTGGAGAGATTTATAACGGTTTCGCCCTCATTGGTGCCGGTGGTCATCATTCTGGCAGAGATTATTTTGGCGGCTTCTGCTGTTTCAATGATGTGGTAATCACCATCACTTACCTGCGAGAGATACACAATATTCAACGCTTCGCCATCCTTGATACAGATGCCCACCACGGTGATGGTACCCGCGATCTGCTCAAGAATGATTCTGACGTCCTTCACGTTTGCTTTTGCGGCATGGAGACCTGTTCAGAAGACGGTACCAAGGTAGACGTTCCTGCACCCGGTGGTTTTTGGGGATTTTGGGGTAAAGCCCCTGACAATGTGGATGAGGCCTACGCCAACAAGGTAAGAGAAGAGTTCGGTCCTCGGGTGGCTGATTTCAAACCAGATCTCATCTTCTGGTATTTCGGTTTCGACACCCACAAGGGAGATTACGGCAGCCTGGGGCTCAGCAAAGCGTGCTACTTGGACATTGCCCACTTCATGAAAGAAACCGCAGACGGGGTGACCGATGGCCGTCTGGAAGTGGTTTTAGGGGGCGGATCCCGCACCGACCTTGCCACCGCACTTATCCCACCCATTATAGAAGTCCTAGCGGACTTCGCATAGCGCATGGCGCTAAGCGCAGAGCGTATCCTTCTCATCTAATTGAAACAGCCACTCTTCTGGTCTTTCTGCCTTTGTATTAGGGTCAACAATCCACTCCAGATAAAATCCTGAACGTTGTGCGCTATGCTCTTTGCGCTATGCCTGGGCTGAAAGCCCAGTTCTGCACGATTTTTGCATCATAGTTTGTGACGCTCAGAGTAAAAATAAGCGTGGAGATGAAGGGTGAGGATTCCTGAGATTTGCAAGACCTGTAAATACGTTACTATCCTCTCGCACGGAATTCGGTGCCGAAAAAAAATGCGGGCTCGATACGTCAGGGGGAAATTTGTCTGCAGCAAGTATAGGCTGGCCAAGCGCTATCAAAAAGATTCCCTTCTTGGATAAAAAGTTAAAAAAAGTAGTCAGTAGCCAGGAGATAGGAGTTAACGGTAAACGGTGAACGTTGAATCGTTGAAACCGTTGAAGTCGTTCAATCGTTCTCCTTCGGCGAACTCGTTCAAAGCGTAACGTTGGGATCAGGGTTCAGGGGCCAGGGATCAGGATAAAAAACTATGTGTGTAATCAATGTACCACTTTTATGTTTGAAGTTGAAACTTTGAAAATCTCTCTGTACTCTGTCCTCTGTCGTCTGTCCTCTGAGTGCTGACGTCTGATCTCTGTCTTTTTCCCCATGCTCCATGCCCCATGCTCCATGCGGGTCCTTACCCCAGCTTCCCTACTGTGATCATATAGAGGACCGTCTCTTCTTCACCGTCCACCTCCACAAGCTTGTTCATTTCGTCATCGTAAAAGGCGCCTATGGGGCAGGAACCAAGTCCCAGAGCTGTGGCTGCCAACTGCACATTTTGGCAGACATGGCCAAGGTCCATGCCAATGTATCTCACTGCCCTTTCGCGATATTTCACCATACACCTGAGCATCATAGCAGTCCAGATAAGCACCACCGCCGCTTTGCGAACTACTGGCTGACCCAAACTGGCAGCAGTAAAGGCGCCATTGAAATTACCCTCCTGTAAACACTCCAGCTCGAAATCCGCCACGTCAAAATGGTAGATCCCCTGCGATACTCCCTCAACCCTGTCAATGTAGATATAGGTCTCAAATGGATAAAGGGCGCCTGCCGAAGGTGCGGTTCTGAGCAAGTATATCCCCGCCCGAGCTGTTATGCCCTGGGCTGCCCACAAGACTTTTGCGAGCTCCTCCAAGCTGAGAGGCTCCTGGGTTGTATTGCGCTCAGATCTCCTTCTTGCCAGGCAATGCCACAGATCGGCAGATTCGTTAAAATCTGGCTGCGGTAACTGCACGCGCTCCGCACCACGGTAGGTTTTGAATTGATCAGGTGAAGGCATAGAACCGAGATTATCTTTAGGAGCTCGCTCTCGAGAATACTTGGTCTCCTGCACATACCTGAAGGCTAATCCCTTTTTGTATAGTGCCACGACAATCTCCTTTCCCTAAGAAGACGATGTGAGATGTGGGATGTGAGATTAAATCTGAGAATTCTAACGTCCTATATTCTATGATATTTCTCAAGGGAACTAAATTATGCATCCTTTTCGCGGCTAAAAGCCGCTCCCACAGGACGGCCTAAGAAATCTGGTTAGCGCGAGAAGGCCTGCTGTGTTAGCTGCTCAATGAACTTGGGATACTTCGGATCAAGAATGCGCACCTGCGGCCTGCCATCTTCTCCACTCACCAGCTTCAAATCTCCCTGTGCCATCCACTGGATAGATTGCGAGTAAATAGCATATTCAAGTTCGAGTCCCCGCTTTCGTATCACCTCCACGGTGTCTTCCGGCCAGATGGGATAGATGGCCTGGGCAATAATGGGACCGGTGTCTTCTCCCTCGTCTACGAAATGGACTGTGACCCCCCCGAACCTGCAACCGTACGAGAAAGAGTCTCCATACCCGTCGGTTCCAGGAAAAGCAGGGAGGAGAGCCGGGTGAATATTCATGATCCTGTAGCGGTCTTTGGTATTGTAGTGGCCGATGAAATAGGGAGAGATTAACCGCATGAACCCCGCCAGACAGATGAGATCAGGATTCAGCGGTTTCAAAAGTGCTAAAACCTCCTGTTCCGCCAGTACTAATCGCGCTAACCGATCCTTTACTTCCCCATCTGGAAGACCCGAATAGATACGCTGCCGGTTGACAACCTCATCGAATTCCTTCGGAAGAGTGCCTTTGACAATTTCTGGAAGAGACTTCTTGCCATAATTTCTGTAATCCACTATGGCAGTGGGAACTCCGTGCTTCTGAGCCCTGATCAAGCCATCGGCGTCGGGATTATTGCTCACCACCACGCTGATTTCAGCATCCAGTTTGCCAGCCTCAATGTGGTCAATCATGGCCTGGAGATTCGTGCCACCCCCTGAGATCAGCACCGCTAGTTTAAGCTTTTTCGTTTTC
Organism: Deltaproteobacteria bacterium; assembly: GCA_022340745.1. GTDB lineage: Bacteria > Desulfobacterota > Syntrophobacteria > BM002 > BM002 > BM002. Next base: position 14,994 of record JAJDNL010000103.1, on the reverse strand, counting down.
TCCTTCACCTTGCCGCACCTCACGATTTCTACAACATCTTTTAGGTTCTCACGGCCAGGATAGCAAAGATGGTAGTGTTGATGGAAGTTTTTTCAGTTTGAAAGCGTTAAAGATCCTCCAGTACAGCCGGTGTCTCTGCTCTATGAGTCACCCGAGAGGGTGGCACCTCCTAGAAGCGACGCCTGTGCTGAGACGAAAGCCATGCCCGGAAACGAAATCCCCCCAACCCCCCCTTTACAAAAGGGGGGCTTTACCTGGGATTTCTCACAGGCAAGCAATTATCTCCCCCCCTTTTCTAAAGCGGCTCGACATGAGCGACACGACTTGAGCTCGTCGACAGGTCTCGCCGAATGTGGGGATCGAGGGGGATTTTGCTGCGCGGTTGTGTTCCCGCAGCTTGGTTACTTTACATGATAAGCCAAACTTGCCACCAGCACCGTGGGTACGCCTTCAAGGCAATAAGCTTATTAGTCCACTCGCCATTTTCATTCGCTGGTGTTATACTTTAGCTTACTAATGACAAGAGATATTTCCGTGCTTCGATGCCTATCACCCGCGCCGCGATAATGTTAATCAGGAGTTCCCCATGTCCATGTGGCTTTATGATGATGTAAGGGAGATGGAAGAGTTCCAGAACTATCAGAAGGAAGTCCGGCTCATTGAGAGAGAGTACCTTGAAATCCGGATCCTCCTTCGTGGTGCTGAGGAGGATTATAAAAAAGAATCTGACAGCGAGTATCTCGTAGCCAAAGTGAAGTATTTGCAGAAAAGGCTGAAGGATCTGGAGAGCAAAGCAGCCCGACTTGCCGCTGACCACCCGCTGGAAATATCCCTCTTCGCACCGCCTCACGGTTAACTGCGGTCCCGCTCCTAGGTTTATCAATGTATCAATGTGGGAAAACAAGAAAGGTGAAGTTCTCTCAGTGGAGGTCGGTGTCAAAATCATGACTGACGCAATCCCAAACCCCATCGGGATCACATTCTCTACAATGGTAGTGCTCGCCATAGAGAAGGCGACATTCGTAGGACACGGCTTCCTCTAAACGTACCCGCACTCCACAGTGGGCACAATTAACGTATTGAATGTTCTCTTTTTTCATTAGGCGGTGAGCATGAGGATTAAGATCCAGCTCATTCTTCACTTTCTTTCCGTTCTTTGGGTTTGTGCAAGGGCAGTCCATAAATGGTATCAATATAATATTCAAAGTTTTCAGGACCTTGCTCTTCCACTTCTCGCCGGAATTTTTCGCAGATCTCTAGTCCTTTCTCCTTGGCGCCCTCGGGAAAACCTTCCTCGTCGGACAAATATCGCTTTTCAATCTCATCTATCTTGTTCATGAACTCTTCATAGGTGATTTCCTCTATCGCCATATTCGCCCCCTACCATAGTGAGTTGCACTATCCGGATTATTCAAATGTAGTCTCAACGTCGCTGAGGGCTTTTCTGGCCTCGGCAATTAAATCATAAAAGGCGTCCGATTGATAGGTGTCGAAACCGCCGCATCCCATGTCAGCGGCTTTGTCAAAAACATCCTCTTTATCAATGTAGGTTACCAGATCTTTTGCAGCCTCAAACAGGGTTACATACTCATCCTTCATTTGTCTCTTCTCCTCCGGGTGCATTATCATCCTGCTCTTTTTCTTGCTGCCGCTTGTCAATTTCAGTCTTGAATCGTTCCATGAACTCGGCTTTGAATGGTTCTATCTCCATGGCCTCATCATATTTGCCCAAAAAGTACAAGGCCATACCTTTGAATACCTGGGCTTCCTTGATCTCCGGGTTTATCTCCAGAGCGTCATCAAAGTATTGTATACTCTCATCATACTTCTGCAGTCCCAGCAGAGCGTGACCTTTTGCGGCAAGGGCGTGTACATTGTCGCTTTGCTCTGCCAGGATCTGATCTAAGATCTCAATAGCCTCTTCACACCTGCCCATGTCGTTCAGGGCAAATGCCTTCAACTGCGAGGCTGATAATTTTCCCGGTCTGAGGGCCAGCTCCTTGTCGCAGCAATAGACAACCTCTTCCAACAGCCCTTTTTCAGCCAGCAAGGAAGCTCCCTCCATCCAGGTTGTTTTGGAATCCGGCTCGACCTCTATGACCCTCATCATCACACCCTCGTAGGTCTCCTCCACGGTGCGCCTGCCGGTGGCCGCCACGGGAACACCGTGGCCGGGGAGTATGTTTTCAATGTCCTTTTTCAGCAATTGCTTGAGCCCGTACAAGTAATGATCCAGCCTTCCTCCGGCGGTTTTGTCAGCATCCCCAATAGAGTGCGGTAGTACTGTGTCCCCGGTGACGACGGTTTTTGTTGGCCCGTGATACAAACAGATACCGTCAATGGTATGGCCGGGAGTGTGAATCACTTCCCAGTCAAAGCCGCTCAGTTCAAGGGTTTCTCCGCCCTTTACTTGGGTCAGGGCGAACCCTTGCTCTTCAAGGATTCTTTGAAATTCCTGAGGACCTCCTTCGTGGTTGATAATCTCGATCTCTTTATTTTCATAGATGGGGGGGTACCTCAACAGCTCGAATACGCCCATACAGTGGTCCCGGTGCCCGTGAGTAACCACCACCTTCTTGATATCCAGGGGATTGAATCCCATTTTTTCAAGCTCAGCAAAAACGGTATAATCATTTCCCGGATCGACGATGGTCAGGTAGTCACCTGCAAGGACATAGACATTGCTGGATTCTCCATAGCCGATAAGAAACATGCTCTTTGCAAAGACCGGATCTGATATCTTCATAATCTCTGCGATAGACAGCCAGCCCGGGTGATCCGGTTCTAACTCGGCCGGCAGGACCCCTTCTTTAATGGGATCAAACTCCTCTGGAAACTCAAACTTCCCACCCTCTTTCTTTTCCTTTGTCATGTTCACTCCCTTTAGACTGCTCAATTTTTTTGAAAGTAGACCGCCAATAATAGACTAAACAAAAGGGATTCTCAAGCCACAAAAAATCCCCCTCCCCTGGTAAACCATTGCAGGAGAGGGGGACACAACTTTGGTGTGGGGAGGCATAGCCTGCCTGCCGAAGCCTCGGCGAAGGCAGCAGGCCTCCCCACTATGGCCTGCTTATAGTCACCCTCTCCCCCGCGAGCGGGGGAGAGGGTATTGAGGTTATGGGTTTATGGTGGCTACTCGATGTAATCCAAGACGAAATCCAGCTTCATCTTGTCATCCGGCCACCAGTTCTTGCTCTGCACTTCTTTCCCGGGGGCGACGTCTTTGCCATCAATCTTGTCAATGTTCATCTCGATGAAATGAAACTCCGTGAGCTTGAATTTGGTGATCACGTCAGACGGCAGCAAGACGACACGGCCGGTCTCCTTGGCACACTCCCACTCAAACGTTTCATCGGGTGCTGCTTCTTCCTCACCGGTTTTCCCGGAGTAAATCTTGAGCAGCTTGCCGGAAACCTTCATTCCCGGCTTCATGTCAAATTCCTCGTAAAGCGCGTCGGGTATGTGCCACCAACAGGCTCTCATGTTGGCAGCTGCATAAGCCTTTACGAGCATGGGATCGAAGCCGCAGACCACCACTCGACATTTTTCAGGCATATTAAACCTCCTTATTCACTTTCATCGGTTTCCACTTGCCGCAACTGGTCGCGAAGATCTTCAACCTGGCGGTAGCAGTAATCCATGAACTCTTTGGCCTCAGCATCGCTGAGATGTTCCGTTTCACGCAATCTGGTCACGTAGGGGTAAACTTGCTCCTGGATCTCTTCGGTGAATTCCAGCAGCACGTGATGGTTATCCCCGTCCGGGGATGCCCAGCCGAGATAACCCCTCTTCCAGTTCTGCATCATCTGCTTGAGAACCTCGAGTTCCTGGTGGACGTTTTCTTCCATGCTAGCCTTTCTTTCTCTCCTCGAAGGCATAGCACTTCTTGACCACGTTGAAATCCGCTACGCACCAGTAATGGGGCCAGTGGATCTTCATGCACCAACCGATAATGTCTGCGGGCGGAAACTTGGAGCCCTTGAGAACCGGCTTCAAGCCCCGGCAGTTCCAGCATATATGGTCACTTTGTTTTTCCGGAATCAATACGGTATCCAGAAACTCTTCAGGTGTTAACTCTGCCATGTGACACTCCTTTCTCTAGTTACCACTCCTTGACTTCGCCTTTCGCCATTTTCTCTTGGTACTCCTCCCAGATCTCGGGCGAAAGTTTCTGAATATCCCAGTTGAAGCCAAAGCTTCCGGCCAAACCGGCAGAGGGCGGTTGCGGACGCCAGCCGCGCACCGGTCTGCCCCGGATGCTGAACTTGACCATGTCGGCAACGCCGGTCAACCAAGACCTTGGCTTGCACTCGTACGGTCTGGTCCGGCCCTCGACACCGGGTCTGTAGTTGTCATAGGCCTCGAAGGGCTTATCCGCATAAAGCGGCATGGTGTCGGGCTCCTCGCCGGGTCTTTCCTCCGGACCCTTGTACATGAAACCCTGGATCATGTGGATGTAGTACACCGTTTTGCACTCGGCACAGTTGATCGTGCCTTCCCAGTTCCAGAAACAGTAGGGGTCCAGGTAGTTGATAGTGTCACAGTCTTTGCCATCAACTTCTTTTTTACACCAGATTATATCACACACAGTGATCCCTCCTTTTATATCCAGGCCTTGTCATACCACTCTTGGATTTGAGAGAGCGGAACGCCGAGCATGTCACGATAGATTTTCTTGTTATCCGCACCAACCGGGCGCCAGTGCCAGTTGATCCTTCTCGGAGTTTTTTCCATCAGGCCACAACTGTAACCGGCGTGGAGGAGCATATCTCCAAAGAGGGGATCGTCAAGCCAACGGACCGTGCCTCTCTCCCTGAAGTGCGGGCTCTCGTAAGTCTCGCGGTCGTTTCGAACCGGTTCGGCCAGGAGGCCTGCATCGTTCAGGATCTTGCAGACTTCGGACCTGGACTTGTCCGCAGCCCAGTTTTCCAGGGCGGCATAGATCTCCACCTGAGCCTCGCCTTCGGCCCGGTCCTTGTGGGCCTTGTACTTGTCCACAAGGTCCTTGTTCCCGGTTATGGCGCAGAGCTCTGCAAAGTCCTGATCCTGGAAGGCACTGACCATGGCATAGCGGGCACAGAACTTGTCCTGCGGATTGTCGGCATCCGGAAAATCGGACTTGCCGCACAGGATGATGCCGTGCACTGCCAGTTGGGTGTCCCAATTGCCCCAGCGCTGGCGGACGATACCGAACTTGCCATACATGGGCAAGGTGTGTCCCAGCATCCGGGTCGGCACCTGTACCTGGGAGAACTCGATCATGGTGCCTAGCCCCGTCTTTCTCCGATGGTGAATGGCCGCCAGGATTGAGCAGGTGATCAGGTTGCCGGATTGCCAGTCAATGACCCAGTTGGTCTGCTTGGTTGCATGGCCGCCCATGAACTCGTGCATACCGGTTATGGAGGCGAGTCCGGCGTGGGCCTGGCCCAGGATGTCGTAGGAACCGCCGAAGATCTTGGGGCCGTAGCCGAAACCGCCGCCCCAGACATAGATGAACCGGGGGTTGATTTCACTCAGGTACCGGTAGCTCATCTTCCACTTGTCCAGGGTTCCCGGCCGGTAAAGCTCGGTAAGGCCGTCGGATTTTTTCACCAGCCCGTAAAAGACATCCACCATCTCCGGGATGTGGTAATCCATGGTGAGAAAGTACTTGTTGGGGTTGGCGTTGGTGAAACCCAGGCCGGTGCCGGTCATGGGCCGAGTGTCGTGGAGCGGATAGAGGTAGCACTCGTTAAACGGGGATGTGTGGCGCATGGCGTCACCCATCCTCGGCATCTCGATCTTGATGACCTCCGCCCCCAGTTCGGCCAGGTTGGCCACAGAGTGGGGCGTGAAAATATACATGGTACAGCTCAGCCACCGAATCCCTTTAAGGGCGATGGGCTTGGTGTGTTCATTGCCCACGTCGAAGATTTTCTTGCAATACTCCTCATAGGGCATCTTCATCTCATCCATTTCACCCTTGCTCTTGGGGCCTGGCAGGTCTTCTATACGTGTTACTCTTGGATCTTTTGCCATTAGATTACCCCCTTTGCTTTGAGTTCATTCACCTTGGTCTGGTTCATTCCAGTCCACTTCAAGAAGATCTCGTAGTTGTCATACCCCAGATCCCTGCCCATCCACTTGCACCTGAACGGCGCATAGACCTGATAGGACGCCGGGCTCGAAGCAATCAGCAGCGGGCCGTAGTCGGTCTCATGGACGTACTGCCATGGACGGTACTTGAAGTGGGGAAACTCCGCGACCTCGTCGACGTACAGAACCGGTCCCGCCGCAAGCTGGTACTCGAGCAGCTTGGTTTCAGCTTCAACCCTGTTGGTGTCCCTGAGCCAGCGGGTGGTCAGGGTGTAGGTCTTGATCAGGGCGTGCAGGGCGTTCCTGGCCCCCATCTCCTTGAGGAAGGGGTCTTCGTGGATCAGCCGACCGAACTGGTCGTAATCGCGCTCAAGGCAAAAACCAATATTGTACCAGAGCTTATCGGTCTGGCCGCCGATCATCATGTAGCCGTCCTTGCAGGGGTTCCAGGCATACTGATTCAGGTTGGGGTCCCAGCCGCCGGATCTTCCTTTGATGCTGGCATTGAAGCCGTACCAGGTGATATCAAAGTCGATGATGTCCATCAGCGTTTCAGCGCCGGTGACCTCGATCATCTGGCCGTCGTTCCCCAATTCGTCTCGCCAGTAAAGAGCCGCATTGGCGTTGAGGAATCCCTGCGCCCCGGCAACATAGTCCGCCAGCCAGATACCCGAGCGGGTCGGGTCGCCGCCCTTACCCCTGGGCAGAAGGTCTTGGGCCAAACCGGTATTGTGGACCCAGGAATTAGCACAGCTGGCAAAAGGCTCCAGTTCCCACTGACCGAACTTGGACTGCTTGTCTTTCCAAGGGCCCCACTGGCCGAGCATGCCGACCCAGACGTAGACCATCTTGGGGTTGGCTTGCTTGAGCTGCCGGTAGCCGATACCCAGATTATCCATGTAGCCGGGAGGCATACCGTCGATCAGAACGTCGACGTTTTGAGCCATTTGCTTGAAAATTTCCTGGCCTTCCGGGGTCTCGACATCCAGGGTGACGCAGTGGGTGTTCACCGTCTCGGCGACGAACTCCATACCGCACTTTTCACCGGTTTCCTGATTTTCCAACAGGTACTCTTCGCGGCCGAAAGGCGTCACCTGCCTCAAGGGGTCGCCACTGGGCGGTTCTACGGAGACACACTCGGCCCCGGCTTCACCGAACAGTGAGGTGCAAAACTTGTGGCCCAGCCGCCAGAGGCCGATATCCAGAACCCTGAGGTGACCCAGGGACTGATCTTTGCCGTATCTCTTTTCGAATTTGAGGTTTTCCTCGGCCCACTCACAGAATTCCAGCGCCTTCCTTTTCTCGTACACCGGTTTTACCTCCTCGTAGGAAGGCGGCGGTGTGACCGGGTAGGGCCTTACATCCAGGTCCATCAGACCGATGGTGTCGGCCCTGCTGTTTATTTCAATGTCTCTTTTTTCTGCCATGTTTTAACCTCCGATTCAGCAGTATTATTTCCAGACTTGCTGTAAACTCCTTGTTGGCGTTAGAGGTTAGTCTGATAATCCCTCGTCGCGGTAACTCACCACCTCCTTTCTCACTGCGATCTGGTTAGAGCTAGTAATAAGAACCATAAGAACCATCGCCCCAGTAGTTTGCCTCTCACGGGGCTTCACGGTTGATTGAACCTTCTTAGTGCTTCTGCTCCACCAGTCGGCAAGTCGTTTTCACCACCTGGTACGGTGGCAATAGACTGGTTTCTTATCACCCCCTTTACAATGTTCAAAAAATGGCACAAGTGTCAGACTGCAGAATACGAGTGTGCCCCTCAAAGGCCACCTCGTTGGCATAAGCCACTGGCCCAAGAGAGGACAGATCCTCTACCACTTCAATTAGGCTCGGTCGTTTCGTATTCGGCTAATGTGGCGGAAAAATGTGCTGGCCTGCTTGCCAGTTATAGAAACTGTATGCTCGCAGAGGGTTGAGGCTCTGGAGCTACAGATTACTCTCGGAATTGTCTGTGGATCTTGCCGTGTTAGCTGATTCCGCTGGAACGAGAACTCCAGGTACCGCTAGAAATATGGAATGCGAGTTCGCAACTCGAGTTAGATCTCTTCGCTATTCTGGTTTACCAGGTGCGCTTCTGCGAAAGATTGAGAAGCATGAGATTGTAGAAAACATGAAGAAAACGACATTAAGCAACTGAATTTGTTTCTAATCATATATCGACCCGTGATTTTGTCAAGCCAAAAAATAGCTCGTGATTCTTTTCTCTAATTCCAAGTATGTTGAAAGTTCACCTGATGGCTCACTGGAAGGGGGGGAGCGAACTTTGATGCCTGGTTGTTCGCGTCTGCCTGCCAGCCTCCCACGAGATTCATACTTTCTTGACAAATATCTTCCCGGTGTGCCACCATCCATCGGTAAAACAGCTGGCGGCCGGCAGGAGGCAGCCTGCAGCCATCGGGTTTATAAAGTTGAGGTTTCAGGTGTCGGGTGTCAGGTGTCAGGAAAAAGAAACAGAGAAGCTGAAACCTGAACACTGAAACCTGAAACCTTTATTATTGTGATTTTTTTAAGAGGACCAGGTTTTCTAAGACTAAATAGATCGGGAGGAGGCGCATCATGCTCAAACACAGAACTCAGGTGCGTGTTCGTTTTGGTGACACTGATCCGTATGGTATTGTCTATTTTGTCAGCTATTTTCGCTACTGCCATCGAGGCATAGAAGAGTTCCTGCGAAACCTCGGCCTGGCTCCGGAAAATACTTTTCGCAACCGCGAAGAGAAATTTGGCTTACCCATAGTGGCCGCCGATTGCCGCTTCTTGATTCCGGCACGTTACGGTGAACTGCTTGAGATGGAGACCTCGGTTACAGAACTGAAAGAGAAGGCCATTGTCTTCCAGTTTCGCTTTTATCGGCCGCCGGAGACCGGTTTACTGGCAGAGGGCACTGCCACAATCGTAGCCATAGACCATACCTGGAAGGCGAGACCATTGCCGGAGGTTGTGGCGGAGAAATTAAGCAAAGCGCATAGCGCATAGCATTATTAGGCGAGACAGGCGAGAAAGGGTTATCAGCTGGCAGAAATCAGAGGTCAGAGGACTTCAAATTGTGGTTTCTAATTTCTAAACTCGCAATCCGCAATCCGCAATTCGAAATATTTAGCTCCATGCTCTATGCCTTCAATGACACAGTTGTTGCGCACCTTAAGGAGTATGCATGTCAAACTTCCAAGTAAATAAATCTATTCAGGAGATTAATGAAAAAATTAAGAGCGGCAAGGCAGTGGTGGTTACTGCTGAGGAAATGATCGATATTGTGAAGAAGAACGGAGGGGTGAAGGCGGCTCAGCAGGTGGACGTGGTCACCACTGGGACCTTTGCCCCTATGTGCTCCTCAGGTGCGTTCATCAATTTTGGCCCTGTCAGCCCGCCGATAAAGGCATCAAAGGTCTGGCTCAATGATGTACTGGCTTACGCCGGAATCGCCGCTGTTGATATCTATATCGGAGCTACCGAGCCATCAGAAGAAGATCCACTTAATAAAATTCATCCCGGTGCCTTTACCTACGGCGGCGGCCACGTGATCGGTGATCTAGTGGCTGGAAAAGCTATCAAATTAAGAGCAGAGGCCTACGGTACGGATTGCTACCCGCGTCGACAGTATGAAAAGAAAATACGACTCAAGAATCTGAATCATGCTGTATTGTGCAATCCAAGAAACGGATATCAGAACTATAATTGTGCTGTTAACCTTTCCAAGAAAACCATCTATACTTACATGGGCGTGCTCAAACCGAATGCAGCCAACGCCAACTATTCCACCTCCGGTCAATTGAGTCCACTCTTTAATGATCCGCTTTACCGAACCGTAGGTCTAGGAACGCGTATATTTTTGGGAGGCGCGCAAGGTTATGTTGCCTGGCCAGGAACACAACATCGTCCCGGGGTTGATAGAGGCGACAATGACACTCCCCTGGTGCCTGCAGGCACTCTTATGGTCATAGGGGATCTGAAGCAGATGGATCCACGCTGGCTGCTTGGGGTGAGCATGCTTGGTTACGGTTGCTCCCTGGCGGTTGGTCTGGGAGTGCCAATCCCAATACTTGATGAGGAGATGGCGCGCTACACTGCAGTGTCCGACGAAGAGCTTTTTGCTCCGATTGTCGACTACAGCGAAGATTATCCCAAGGGCATTGGCAGGACCATAGAGCAGGTAAGCTACGCCAAACTGAAGAGTGGCTCCTTCCGCTTCAACGGGAGAGAGGTGCAAGCAGTGCCGCTCTCGAGCTTGCCCAGAGCGAGAGAGATCGCTGAGATCCTGAAAAAGTGGATCAGCAAAGGGAAATTTCTACTGGGTGAGCCGCAGCATTTCCTCCCAACTGTCTAGTCCGTTGTCAATTGTCCGTTGTCCGTCGCTAGAGTACAATTCTAGGTGTGAGAGTCGTCCGGCAAAAACCTTGAACGGACTACGGACCAAGGATATACAATGGACAAACGTCTTGAGAACCTCCAAGAGATATTGAAGGACATGGGCTCGGTCCTTGTTGCCTTCTCCGGTGGGGTCGACAGCAGCTTTCTCCTCCATACGGCTCATGAGGTATTGGGGAAGGGCGCGCTGGCCCTTACCTTCGTATCACCATTCATGTCGCGGCTAGAACTGAATCGTGCTTCTCAATTCTGCAAAGAGAGGGAGATAGAGCACATTCTTTACGAAATCGATCCCCTCGCCGACGAGGAAATCCGGGAAAACCCGCATGATCGCTGTTACCACTGCAAAAGACAACTCTTCTCCCAAGGACTCGCCGAAGCCCAGAGACTAAACATTCCTTACCTTGTTGAAGGTACCCAACTGTCTGATGCCAGCGACCATCGCCCGGGTCATAGAGCCCTTGAGGAGTTGAAAATTAGGAGTCCTCTGGCTGAAGCAGGTCTGGACAAGGAACAGGTCCGCCGGCTCAGCAAAGAGTTCGGCTTATCTTCTTGGAATCTTCCTCCCATGGCTTGCCTGGCCTCGAGAATTCCTTACGGTACACCGATTAGGCCTCAGGTCCTTGCCCGAATTGAAGATGCCGAAGAGTTTCTTTTTAACGAGGGCTTCAGCCTGGTGCGGGTGAGGGACCATCATCGCATGGCTCGCATCGAACTTTCACCCGAAGACATTGAAAGGTTCAGCCACAGGGACCTGCGTGACCGTTTAGTGAGTCATTTCAAGTCTCTGGGTTTTGTGGCTGTTACCCTGGATTTGGAAGGATATCGAACTGGAAGGCTAAATGAGCTTTGGCAGCAAGAGACAGGCGAGAAGTTGGAAAAGAATTAATAGGTTGGTCTTCCATTCAAACCTCACTCTACTTTGCTCGCCAAGCGTCCGTTGTCCGTAGTCTGTAGTCCGTTGCAAGGAACTGTCTTAACAACGGACGACTGACCACTGACAACGGACACTGCTTTAAATAAGCAGTTCGCGAAACTCTTCCTTGGGCCTTACCGCAATGGTAATCTCCCGATCGTCCTTCCCTGACACAACGACAATTGCTTCCTCTCCAGTCTCGGCGTCACTGTAGGCTGCTACGATACCGGCCGCCAATTCCACCTCTCGCGCAGAGACTCGAACAGCCATCAACCCGGTGGGACCTGGAACTCCCTTGACTCTCAAAAGAAGATCTTCCTCGCGAGCCAATTCCTGCAGTTTCAGGTTATCGGCATGTATTCTACCTACCACCAGACGTCTTCCGCTTGGAAGCCTCAGATGGCGGCCACATTTGAGAAGTTCCACGTCGTGAAGCCCCACCTCTTCCTGGGTGGCCAGGAGATCCCGCAACCTGTCAGCAAAGCCTGCCTTGGTAAGAATGCAGCCACCCCCTGGACTGGGGTATTCTTCAAGCCCGAAGTGCGCGGCGAGAGTCATCTGAGGCTTACGAGAACGTCCCTGGATATCCATCAGCTTCTGACGATCCACCTTGCCCAATTCTTCCGGCACTGTCTCCCATAACAGCTTGGCGCTCAATGGCCGGAGAATGTATCCCCCATAACCCGAGAGCTTATCCACAGCTCTGAGAGCGTCCTTGCGCTGTGACATGGGGCGTTGCCCCAACACCTCCCCCGTGGCAAGAAAGTCAAACCCTTCAGCATCCATTATCCCACCGGCGGTCTTGAGCATGAGCGCGTGGCAATCAATGCACGGATTCATCTGGCTACCGTAGCCATACTTAGGATTCTTGAGCATTTCCAGATGAACCTCGCCGATATCTACCACCCGCAAGGGTATCCCCAGCTGTCCCGCTGCCTTTTGAGCACCTTCCGGTCCGAAGAATGGAGTTTGAAAGGTAATGCCCGTCATCTCGATGTCTTGATCCATGAGCACCCTGACTGCCAGCATGCTGTCGAGACCTCCGGACATGAGACCGAGCGCACGAACCCTCATCGAACACCTCGCCTCTATGCAGGGAATGTCATGAAGCCTAATCAATCTCTACAATTACGTTGATCCTATCGGGTTCGAAATCCGAATGTCGAATATCGAAATCCGAAACAAATTCGAATTTCCTAAACCCAAATGACCGAAACACAGACCAATCTTTTTGAGTATTTACGTTTTGAACATTTGAAAATTCGGATTTTGGATTTGTTTCGTGCTTCGAACTTCGTGCTTCGAATTTATTAGTTCTATCGCCGTGTCGCCGTGTCACCCCGTCTCCACTCCTGCCTGCTGTCCGCTGCTAGCTGCCAGCTGTCAGTTGACCGTGGTCGCAGTGTTCCAGCAGCGGACACTCAGTGCATTGTGGCTTCCTGGCTTTACACACTTGCCGACCGTGCTGAATGAGTTGGTGTGAGAGAAGCGTCCACTTCTCCTGAGGGATCAATTCCATCAAGTCAAATTCTATTTTCACCGGGTCGCGCTGCTGGGTGAGACCAATCCGCTGGGAGATTCGACCAACATGAGTATCCACCACAACCCCGGGTGTGTTGAACGCTGCGCCCAGTATGACGTTGGCCGTCTTCCTGCCGATACCTGGAAGCTTGACCAACTCCTCCAGATTGTCCGGCACCTCAGCCTGGTGTTTCTCCACCAGTGCTGCCCCGCAGTTTTTCAAACTCTTGGCCTTATTTCTGAAAAAACCAGTGGGCCGTATATCCTCCTCTAACTCTTCCAGGGGCACATTAGCATAATCTGCGGCGGTTCGATATTTCTTGAACAACTCTTTGGTGACCTGATTCACCCTCTCATCCGTGCACTGAGCTGAGAGCACAGTGGCTACCAGAAGTTCCAGGGGGTTGCTGAAATCTAAACTGATTTTGGCCGCAGGATACGTCTTGTCAAGGATGTCAAGGATTGCCGGGATATTTTTCATTCGATCTCTCCAATGAGCTCACTGCGTTCGCCGCATAGCGCATAGCTTTTTAGTAAACAGTAAACGATGAACGGTAAACGGATTGGGTCATGCTTCAACAACTGTTCACCGTTTACCATTTACCTTCTACGATCTTTTCCTCTCTGCTCCATGCTCCATGCTCCATGCCCTCTGCTTTCTATAACATAAAAAGTTTTGCATACACACCCACCGCCAAACGATATTCTTGCGGCAGACGCTTTATCACTTGACCCAATAAACCAGTTCAGTTAGCATCAGCCTTCCTCTGGTAAACCCTTCAGGTGAGGTTAGGGGCTTGGCCATGGAAGCAGAAGCTTTTCCTTTAGAAGGTCGGATTGTGGCAGTATCCGTCAGTAACCGCAAGGGCATTAAGAAGTCGAACCTACCTGAATGCAAGCTTCTTGAAGGTGAAGGGTTAGACGGCGATGCCCACGCCGGAGACTGGCACCGGCAGGTTAGTCTCCTCGCCATGGAAAGTATCAATAAGATCCGGGGAAAAGGACTTGAGGTCTCCCCTGGAGATTTTGCCGAAAACATCACCACCTCTGGCTTGAGAATTTGGGAGCTCCCAATGGGGACCCGGCTTGCCGTTGGCAGTGAAGCGCTGCTGGAGGTTACCCAGATTGGCAAAGAATGTCACGACCGCTGCGCCATCTATCACCAGGTGGGAGACTGTGTCATGCCGAGGGAGGGAGTGTTTACTCGAGTCTTGCGTGGCGGCACTATCAGGCCTGGAGATGAAATTCGCGTTTTGCCACAAGCTGATGGGTAACAACTTCTGGAATTTAATGATTCAATAGTGTAGGGTAATGAGTTATAATCTCTTAATTTTTGAAGCTCCCTGCATTCCGTCTTAGGTGGACTACGGGGAATGCGCTTGCCCTGTTGAATTTCCCGAAGGGAACCCTATTCAACGGGGCGAGCTGGAGCATTTTCAATCCCCAAACTCACAATCTGGCTGACGGAGATCTCCTATGCACCTTAATATCATCTGCCCGTTCTGCGACAGAAAACATCCTGTTCCTTTCGATTTTGACGATGTGTACAATTGCGACTGTGGTGCCAGTTACTGGATCGGCAGCAGTAGTCTACTAGAGAATGAAATGACCATGGTCTCAAAATCTGTCCTACCTAGTGACTTCGCGCGGCTTACTGAAGAAGAGGAATTGGGATTGTGCCAAGTGGTGGTGAACAAGGAGTTCGATCAACTCATCTCAATCATACAGTCAATGGATGAGACGCCGGAAATGCGTTTCTGTAAGTATGACCCCTCCGCTCAGCTGGCCCTCGTCTGGATGAAGAGACCATGAGCGTTTCAGTTTATGTCTTTCCCCTTCTGCAATGTATTCCTGACACATTGAAGCTCCCTGCAGCAAGCTGCAGGGAGTCTTCGAAATGTAAGGAAGAGATCCCATTTTATTGTAGTTCGCTCGCTAACCCCGTAGCAGGCTACGGGGAATGCGCTCGCTGGAGCATTTTCAGCCACTGTCCCAAAATACTCCTATTCCAGTCTTCCCATTGCGGAGTGAAGCGGAGCTGACTCGTGGGGACGTTCCGGCTGGCTCTCATTTCAATGCCCTGGCCACTGGCCAATCGCCCCTCC
>JAJDNL010000100.1 GCA_022340745.1 Deltaproteobacteria bacterium | reverse complement strand
AGGCAGGGTCTTGACCAGATAGAGCACAACACCGCAGGAGAAGAACGGGTGGACACAATCGTGGGCCTCAGCCGCATCCACCGTCAATAGAATCGGTGAGGAGTCACGCCGCTTACCTATACGCAAAGCCATTTCTTCTGTGGTTGCCAATGGCACGTAAGGACGGCTTCCGGGCCTGAGTCCGTGTTTCAGGATCACAGGGTAGGCCTTGCGTCTTGCCGCATAGAAGAGCAGTCGTGGTGGGAGGGTATCTGCAGGTGTCTCGGTGATCTCACCTTTGGGCCGTATGTGTTTTTCTTCAAGGGTAAAGGCAAGCTCACGACCGGAATACGCTAATTCCTTTAGATGGCCAAGACGGATATGCCTCCATCCAGTTTCCTCATGAAGGGCCCACATGAGTTCTTTGATGGGGAGCGAGTCATCGTCGTTCAAAAAAAGACCGAATTCATCGGGTCGATAAAAGAGAATGTACTCAATGATTTTTTTTAATTCTTCGAGTTGGTACTTTTTCACCGTCAGCCTCGGTATTCTGTTTAACCAGAAATCGACCAGTTTTCGCTAGCATACACACCTTTTATTCTTGACACAATGACGGCTATTATCTATGGTAAAAGATCATTTATCCCAAGGGCAAGGAGTCGAGCGTACTTCATGGCCTTCTTTTCCAAACAGACAGCCTCCCGGAGCCACTACTATTATTACTATTATAGTGGGGAGGGGTTTGTCCACTAGCCCTGTTCAGCCAATAGAATCAAGGCCGTGGGCAGACTCAATCGCCTGCGGTTCTTTTCTTTACTATAAAGGCCGCAACGAAGAAGCGGCTTTTTTTGTTGGGGTGTTGCAGCAAGGGGTGTTTTTTCTGGCGCTCGGCCTCATATGAGCCCAGAGCCAAATATTTGGTATTGACAAAAATCAACAAAAGGTAGAGGAGAAAGGAGGTGACACCTCAATTTGAACTTTGGGGTGAGAGACAAGGATATAGTTTGATCTAAAAGGAGGGAACGTTTATGAAGATCAAGGGAAGAGCGATATGGATAGTGCTGACATTGATAATCTCGCTTGCGTTGCCATTTTCGTGCACTAAGGAAAAGGAACCATACAAGGTGGGCGCCGTTTTTTCGGTCACCGGTCGGGCTTCATTCCTGGGTGAGCCTGAAAAAAAGACAGTGGATATGATCGCCGAGGCCATAAACAAAGTCGGCGGGATCAATGGGCATCCTTTGGAGCTCGTGCTCTATGATGACGAGAGCGACGAGACCAAATGCGTACTCGCAGTGAAACGGCTCATTAAGAAGGACAAGGTGCCGGTAATCATCGGTCCCAGCTTAAGTGGGAACACTTTAGCGGTGGTCAAGGTTGTAAACGACGCCAAAGTGCCCTTGGTTTCCTGTGCCGCCAGCAACAAGATTGTAACCCCGGTGGTGGATCGTAAATGGGTCTTCAAGGTACCGCAATCAGATACCCATGCGGTTGAGAAGATTTATGACTATCTGTTGAAAAATGGAATTAAGAAGATTGCCATCATGAGCGTTTCCACCGGATTTGGTGCCAGCGGGAGGGAAGAGTTGCTGCGATTGGCTCCTGAGGTGGGTATCGAAATCGTGGCCGACGAGCGCTATGGCCCCAAGGACACCGACATTACCGCCCAACTCACCCGCATTCGCGGCACAGACGCTCAGGCCATTGTCAACTGGTCCGTGGGACCAACTCAGGTTTTGGCCGTGAAGAACTGGCATGATCTGGGGATGACGAATATCCCATTCTATCAGAGCCATGGCTTTGGTAGTCGCAAGAACATTGAATTGGCAGGTGGTGCCGCTGAAGGCGTTTTCTGTCCTCTGGGACGCGTTAATATTCCGGACCTGGTCCCGGCTGACAATCCCCAGAAAAAGGTCATTGAGTTATACAATAAGGCCTACCAGGAGAAGTACCATGAGCCTCTGTCCTCGTTTGGTGGCCACGGCTGGGATGCACTTAACCTGGTGATTGATGCCTTGAGAGCTGTAGGACCGGATTCAGCCAAAATAAGGGACTACATTGAAAACCGTACCAACTTTATAGGTCAACATGGTGTTTTCAATTTCTCCCCTACCGATCACAATGGACTCACCAAAGAGGCATTTGAAATGGTGGTGGTGAAGGACGGCGATTGGGCCTTAGCCCCATAGATTCTGTCACGTTGTTATAGCAATGAAAGCCTCTCCGGCGGTTCTACCCGGGGAGGCTTTCTGTTGATGCTTGCTTGCATGTTTATTCAACATCGAAAACCTGGTCTTTGGGGCCAGGTCAGAATACAATGGCTTTGCCGGTAGAGGTGCGAACTCTTTTGGTGTACTGGAGTATTGGAGTACTGGAGTGTTGGCAGGAATGAAAGCCCGAATCTAATTTGAATTGATCCCTTCAATACTCCATTACTCCACCACTCCATCACTCCAGCAGACCACCGCAAGTTGGAAAGAGCATGGAAGCCCCCTTAGGGGGCGGTCCAAAGCCGGGTCCTTTAGGTCCGGATTCTTTACTATGGTGTGAGACTTTTCTGGTCATGACAAAGATTACGCTTGCAGGGCAGCTTGTTCAGTACCTTTTCACAGGGGTCACTGTGGGAAGCATTTACGCCATGGTGGCTGTGGGTTTTAATATCATCTACAACGTCACAGATATAATCAACTTTGCCCAGGGTGAGTTTGTCATGCTGGGTGGACTCATCATGGTTTTTTTCACGGTCACCGCGAAACTACCCCTCCCATTGGCTTTTGTCTTAACAGTTGCGGCGGTAACAGGCGTGGGAGCGCTGATGGAGCGCTTTACCATCCACCCGCTTAAGAATGCCTCCGTATTGACAATGATCATTGTCACCATTGCTGTTTCCATCCTCTTTAAGGGTATTGCCATGTTCATCTGGGGCAAAGATCCCTATATTTTTCCGCCGTTTAGCGGCAGTAAACCATTGTTCATCTATGGAGCCGCCATTCAAACCCAGACTCTCTGGGTCCTGTTTATGACGGCGGTGATGGTTGTGCTAATGACCATTTTCTTTAAGAAGACACGATACGGTAAGGCCATGCTGGCGTGTGCCGACAATCCGGAGGCGGCCCGTTTGGTGGGTATCAGAGTGAACACCATGATCTTGATTTCCTTTGCCCTGAGCGCGGCTATAGGTGCAGTTGCTGGAGCCGTAATGACCCCCATATCTCTGATGGAGTATGACCGGGGCGCACTCCTCGCCTTGAAAGGATTTGGTGCCGCGGTCTTGGGTGGCTTGGGAAGCTTTTACGGTGCCGTGGTGGCTGGTGTTCTGCTGGGTATTATTGAATCCATGTGTGCTGGCTTGGTATCTTCCGGCTACAAGGATGCGGTGGCGCTTATTCTACTGCTTTTGGTGCTCTATGTCCGTCCAAGTGGTTTGTTTGGCAATGTGGAAGCCAGCAAGATAAAAGAGTTTTGAAAATGTTTAATCGGTTTCGCCAGTTGACTCGGATAAACTAGTTCGTTCAGTTAGGCCAGTTATGCCGGCTAAACCGACCAAACTGACTCAACTGGCAAAACTTTGTGTATTTAGTAATGTTGACATGAAATCATCCAATCGAAAAGCTCTTTTCGGGCTGACTCTCTTTCTTATCCTGTTTCCGTTGGTGGCCATGAATGTGTCAGCAATCGGCCACTATGTGGACATCATGATATTTGTGGGGATCTACTGTCTGATAAACATGGGCCTCAGTTTGCTCATGGGCTACGCCGGTCAGATCTCTCTTGGACACGCGGCCTTTTTCGGGCTGGGAGCCTATACTTCGGGAATACTCTGTACCAAGTTCTCCATGTCGCCTTGGCTGGCAATGATTGCGGGTGTTGGACTTACAGCGCTGGTGGCCTACATTGTAGGAGTGCCGTCCCTAAAATTGAAAGGACACTATCTGGCCATGGCAACCCTGGGTTTTGGGGTTATCGTCCAAATCTTTTTCAATGAGGAAGTGAGCCTGACCGGTGGGCCCTCTGGATTTTCGGACATCCCAGGGTTATCCATCCTGGGGTTTAGCCTCGACAATGACCTCTCTTACTACATACTTGTGTGGTCTCTGGTGCTGCTGACCTTAATTTTTTCTCTCAATGTAATCCACTCCCGCATTGGTAGAGCCCTGCGTTCCCTGCATGACAGTCAAGTGGCTGCGGATGCCATGGGTGTTGAAACCTCACGGTACAAAGTCATGATTTTTGTATTGAGCGCTGTGTATGCTTCTATTGCCGGTAGTCTCTACACTCATTATGTGGGTTTCTTGAGCCCTAGTTCTTTTGATCTCTTTCTTTCGATAAAATTGGTAATGATGGTTGTAGTAGGGGGCATGCACAACATCTGGGGAGCACTGCTTGGCACGTGGCTATTGACTTTTCTGGGCAACGAATGGCTTCATGTGTTCCATGATTTTGATATTCTTGTTTATGGTGCTATTCTTCTCGCTGTTGTAATGTTTTTACCCGATGGCCTGATTCACCTGGTACCACGCATGTCTCGAGTCTGGAAACGAGGTTGAACCACTGATTTTTTAACCCCTCCACTGATAGAAGAATAGATGATTACCGAAAGTTCCCCCGTTTTCCTCCAAGTGGAGAACCTGCAAAAGTCTTTTGGCGGCGTACGGGCCTTGAAGGGGCTTAGCTTCAAGG
>JAJDNL010000084.1 GCA_022340745.1 Deltaproteobacteria bacterium | reverse complement strand
CCTTGCCCCTCTTGGCTGGATACCCGGATTGCGGCTTGATTCTTGTCCAGTATTTGGCGAGCGATTGCCAGGCCCAACCCAGTCCCTTCTGGCTTGTTGGTAAAAAAGGGATCAAAGATTTTGGAGAGGTTTTCATTTGGTATTCCCAGCCCGGTGTCGCCAACCAGCAATTCAACCCGCCGAGTGGTTGAGTCCGTCTGAGTGGTAACGGTCAGCTCGCCACCATCGGGCATGGCTTGCATGGCATTGATTACCAGGTTGATAACTACTTGAGAAATCTGGGCCGGGTCAATGAGCACGGCTGGCAGGTTATCGGCCAGGTTGAAGTGAACCCTGAGATTGTCTTGGCGCAACTGCACCCTGGTAAGCTCGTGGACGCTCAGTACCACCTCGTTGATATTGGTTTCCACCAGGTGGGCTGGTCTCGGTTTGGAAAACTCCAGGATTTCAGAGATGATCCGTTCGATCTTTTTGACTTCCTTTTGGATGTCGAGCATGTAGACCTGATGTTCTTCGCCGACATCCAGATCCCGCAAGAGAATCTGGGTGTTGAGATTGATGGTGGCCATCGGATTTCTAATTTCGTGTGCTATCCCTGCGGCAAGGGTGCCCAAAGATGCCATTTTGTCAGCCTGCACCAACTGCCGTTCCATTTTTATCTTGTCGGTCACGTCGATGCCGTAATTGATAATCAGGGAAAGATTGCCGGAGGCATCAAAGATGGGATAGGTGTACTCCTCAAGGGTTTTATTGACAATTGGATTGGTGCTGAGACGGTGTGAAGGCTTGCTAGTACGGATGGTCTCGCTCACCGGGCAGTTGGGGCAGGGTTCACTTTCTTGCCGAAAAGCTTCATAGCATTTTCTTCCCAAAAGCCGGGGAATTTTCTTCCCAAAAAGGGAAGCGGTCGCCTTGTTAACCATGATAATGTTGTGGTCCAAATCGGTGATGGTTAGCGGCGACATAATTCCATCGAAGACCGCCATCAACCTCTTCTTGCTTTCAATGATTGCCTGTTCAAGGTGTTTCTGGCGCAGCTCTTTCTCTTTGCGCTGGGTAATATCCCGTACCACACTCATCAGATATTTTTCACCTTTGAGCCTCAGGATAGAGGTGTTGACCTCTACCGGCATCTGGCTACCATCTTTGCGTATCATGATTTCTTCGCGATGCTGGCCGGGCTCGTCCTTCTCCTCCTCCTCCTTTTCTTCCACCTGGCTGTCATCTTGCTGGACGAGATCGGCCATGATTAAGTGTAGTAGTTCGTTCCTCGTATAGCCGAGCATTTCGCAGGCTTTGGTATTGATGTCCACTACGTGGCCGTCGAAGGTCTCCAAAAAGACGGCATCGTTGGCGCCCTCTACCAGAGTTCGATAGCGCTCCTCGGAATCTTTGAGTGCCTGCTCTGTCTGTTTGCGCTGAGTAACGTCTTCTAGGATTGCCTGGAATGCCGGGCGTCCGTCATAGAAGATCAGCCCCATGGTGGCCCGAATGTCCATGGTGGAATCGTCACTTGCCAAGCCGCGAAATTCAAGGGTCTGCTCAGATAGTGCCGAAGGCTCGTTGTCGAGGTTTCGGGTCAGATCTGTAAAGGTCTGACGGTCCCCAGGATGAAGCAACTCGATGAAATCCCGGCCCAAGAGCGAGGAAGGTTGGGGATAGTGAAACATGGTGGCCATTACGTTGTTACAATACCGAATGATGCCTTGATTATCTATGATGCTGATGGGATACAGGTTGCCTTCCACTAAGGAGCGGTACTTGTCTTCGGAGCGAATGAGGGCTTCCTGAAGTTCGCGTCGTTCTTCTTCGATTTCGAGCGCTTTGGCAAGCATGGAGAAAACGGCCATCTCGTGGGGGAGCACTTTGTGGCCTTCGGTGAAGGCAACGCAGAAGGAGCCGCAACAGCGTTCATTGACCAAGAGTGGCTTGCAAATGCTTGTTTGCAACTCATAGTGCCGTACCAGATGGTCCTTTTGCAGCTCGGCATCTTGACTGAGGTTTTCGTAAACCTCCGGGTGTTCGCTTGCACTTTGTATAACTTTAGAGAGCAGAGGGCCTTTCTGTGCCTCGCTGCCTGTTTTTTCCTCCACTTGACCGTCGGCATGAGCCAAAGTAAGAGATGGTTCTTTTCCGTCTCTTTCAGCTCTGTAGTAAAGAGAAAACGAAGCGGCCAACAGGTTGCTGGCTTCGAGAATAACTTTTCGGATATTGGCGTTGTGATCAGTATCGAAGTTAAAGAAGAGCTGATTCAATGAGCTGGTTCGTTTTTCCAGTCGTTTTTGAGGGGTAATATCGAGAAGGATACCGCTGATGTGATCGATGTTGTTGTCCTCATCGAAGATCGCCTGACCTCTGACTTGGAGCCACCTGTTTTTACCATCGCGGTTCCGGATGAGGTATTCTCGAACCAGACTGCTTCCCTGCTCCGAGGCAGAATGGAGTAAGTCCGCTGCGAGGGACCCTGTGTCGTCACCGCAGAGTGACGACCACAAGTCGGGCTCCGCCTCAAAAGCTTCAGGAGCGTACCCGGTCAGATCCTTGATTTTCTCATCCACAAATTGGGTAGTCCCGTCGGCAAAGACGGTGAACACCACTCCTGGGATATTTTCGAGCAGAGTTCTGAAGCGTTGCTCAGAACGCTGAATTGTTTTCAGCTGCTGGCGTTCTCGCCAGGCCCGTTTTAATTTGGCCTCAAACTCATCGTTGCTGAAGGGTTTCTGAATAAAGTCTATGGCACCGGCAGCCAGCACATCGTCATAGGAATAGTGCATATTGAAGGCGGTCATCAGTATGACGTCAGTTTTGGGATAGTGCTCTCTGATAAACTTGGTGAGCTGGAGCCCATCCATTCCCGGCATTGCAATGTCACTGATTACCAGGGAGAAGACCTCCTTTGCCAAGAGATCTTTCGCCTCGGAGGGCTTGGAGGCAGTGGCTGACTTGAGGCCAATGTTCTGGATGATGTCAGCGCAGAGACCGCGCACTTCATCAACATCATCTACCACCAGAATTTTACCCGCTGGTAGATCGGGCCTTAGCCAGGGTACCGGTTCGCTATCATTCATGGGTGCCCCCGAATTTTTCGGGAAACAGCAGAAAAGAATTCTAAACAGCCATATACTCTAGCATCAATGAGAAAAGATTTCAATTGGAATTCTGAAGGGATGCGGCGCCTCAACTCTCCTGGTCGCTCCCTTGGGTCTTCGCATCTGTGGCCTCAGCCCTTCGGCGGGGGACTGCCCTGATCAGCAACAACAGGAAGAAGGCGGTTACAAAGGTCTTCAGCGTAAGAGCAAGGAGGTTATCGGCAGACCAGATGAACAGGACAGGAACGATGATAACTCCGAGCAATATCAGGAGGATGGTGACGGTATTCTCTTTGAGACTACTCATAAAAGCGCATAGGGCAGAGGGCATAGAGCATGGAGTAAAGAAAAGATGTGGGATGTGAGATGTGAGATGTGTAATACCGCTCACCGCTTACTGCTTATCGCTTACTCCTTGCTCTGTCCCAATATTCTGGATCCTGAATTCTGGATTCTAAATTCTTGACTTATTGCCTTGTTGAGGCAAGACTATAGATGATTTCCGGCGGAGTCAACCAGAGGAGGTTTTATTGACAGGCATACCTTACTATGATAGATAGAGTCGCTGCCTTCGTGGGCGACTAGCTCAGTGGATAGAGCGTTGGTCTCCGGAACCAAAGGTCCCGGGTTCGATCCCCGGGTCGCCCTCCATGTGATATCAAGGGTTTAGACTAAAAGTTTAACCCTATTTTTATTATGTATCAAAAAATATCCAACCCTATTTCCAACCTCTGAGCTTATTTTAAGGTCAATTCCACTCTTTTTCTATTGGACCTAGAAATTATAATTTTGGGGATGTAAGAATCTGACAGCCTATCCGGTTTGATTTTCGCTAGGTTGTAGAGATTTTGACCGGCTATCCCTTTGTTATTATTATTCGTTATTTTCTTAGTGACCTCAAATACCTTATGTTGTGCTAGCTAGGAAACTAGCATAGTGATTTAAGGGATGTAATCTATAGTTTGCTCTCTCTTTTTTGTAAAAACTTCCTACTGAAATAGTCGTTTTTCGTATTGACTACGGATTGGTCCATTATTACCTGAAGTTGATAGGATTAGATTTTTTGTTAGAGAGGGCCAAAAATACAAGGAGATCAGAATGCGAATGCTTCTACATGTAAAACTTCCTCATCGTGAGTTTAATGCAGCCGTCAAGGACGGCAGCGTTGGGAAAAAGATAAGCCGTATTCTCGAAGAGACAAAACCCGAGTCAGTCTATTTCACAGAGTACAACGGCCAGCGGGGGGCCATCATGATCGTTGACGTAAGGGATCCTTCCCAGGTTCCTGTCTACGCGGAACCCTGGTTTCTTTCGTTCAACGCTGACGTGCAGTTCCATATTGCAATGACCCCTGACGAACTTGGGCGCTCTGGGCTCGACGAACTGGGCAAAAGGTGGGCATAGCGTCTGCTACCTCGCCGCCGAGTTCGGCCGTTGGGCATCTCAAGAGAAAAGCGCGACGCTCAAAACACAAGCATGAACTACAACACGACAGATATTCTGCTTACACCATGGATGGGGCAAATCGGAAATGCCGGATAACTTTACTCAAAGGAAGGCACGATAATGCAACAGCGTACGACAAGAGTCAATCCTTCGGAAGAGACCATTACGATTGGTCCGCTAGGGATCCGGTTCCTCCTCACGGGCGATGATTCCAACGGTAGCGTGTCAGTATTCGAGGTTCTCGTCCCCGTCGGACAAAAGCTGGCGGCTCCGGCCCACATGAACAACGCGTACGAGGAGATCCTCTACGGTATCGAGGGCGTCCTTACCTGGACGGTTGACGGCACGCCCATCGAGGTTGGTCCCGGGCAGGCGCTGTGCATTCCCCGCGGCGCTGTGCACCGCTTCGATAACCTCGGCAGCGAGGATGTGAAACAGCTCGCCGTCATAACCCCTGCGGTAATGGGCCCCGAGTACTTCCGCGAAGCTGCCGAAGTAATCGGTGCCGCCGCTGGCGGCCCACCCGACCGCGCGAAGATGACGGAGGTCTTCCGGCGTCATGGCATGACTGTGGCCGCGCCATCGCCCACTAAGTAGCGGGCGGCTGGTATGGTTTCGCCCTGAATTGGTTCTATCCGGCGGTGATGGTTCTCTTGGGGGCGCACTACCTTCCTGCCACTTTTCTCTATGGGATGCGGAAGTTCGCCGTACTTGCGGCCTGCTTGTGCGTGGCGGACATGTCATTGACTGGAGAAGAGCAAGTACGGCGAACAACGGCAAGCACAACAGATCGACTCCATAGCTACGGGCCTTCTAACCACTCGCTGCAGTCGGGCAGGGCAAACAACTTCGTTGACTTTCAATGTACAATCAATATTTTGTTATATGGAGTTTTTTCTGCAAAACTCCCTCATTATGGGGATATGCAGAAGAAATTCTGCCTGATAATTGTTAGGCGGCACGCGGTCTTGGGGTCAAGGCTAGGGTTAAGGATAGAGGAGGATATATGATTACACGTAATCTTGGAAAATCAGGGATTTCAGTATCGGCCATTGGACTTGGTTGCATGGGTCTTTCCGAGTTTTACGGGCCACCCGCGCAAGAGTCAGAAGCCATTAATTTACTCCACCGGGCGGTAGACTTAGGAGTTACTCACTTTGATACCGCGGAAATCTACGGCCAA
>JAJDNL010000070.1 GCA_022340745.1 Deltaproteobacteria bacterium | reverse complement strand
ATTCTGGCGACAGCTTTTTGACCACCGGAGAATGCTGAACCACCCTGCTTTGAAGGGAATATTTTTATTTCACGAACTGATCGCTCCGGTGATACCGTTGAAGGATATCATATATCTGGGAGAGGGTCACACTCCTATTGTTCAGGCGAATGATACACTGCAGGAGTGGGTTGGATTAAATTTCTATTTCAAGAACGACGGTCAAAACCCGAGTGCCTCCTTCAAAGATCGAGGTATGGCCTGCGCTTTAAGTTACTTGAATTACCTGGTTCGCAGTCAAGGGTTGACTGAGGTGCTCTCAATATGTGCTTCCACGGGAGATACTTCGGCTGCCGCAGCCCTGTACTCTGCTTACATGAGTAAGACCGTCAAGTCAGCAGTACTGCTGCCGCACCAGAAGGTTACACCACAGCAAATATCGCAGCCTCTGGGAAGTGGTGCCCGGGTATTCGAGATTCCAGGAGTATTTGATGACTGTATGAAAGTGGTAGAACATCTTGCAGAGAAGTACAATGTAGCATTGCTAAATTCAAAAAACGCCTGGCGCATTCAAGGGCAAGAATCTTACTCCTTTGAGGTGGCACAGAGTTTTGACTATGAGATGGAGAAAAAGGTGGTGGTGGTTCCCATCGGCAATGCGGGTAATATTACTGCGATTATGGGGGGATTCCTGAAACTGCTGGATTTGGGAGTGATCGAAACTCTCCCGAAGATTATCGGGGTTCAGTCAGAACATGCCGATCCGGTATACCGCTACTACCGAGAGTCGGCTCCGAGCAAGAGGATATTTCGCCCCGTAACCGTCCGGCCCAGTGTGGCCCAGGCGGCAATGATCGGCAATCCTGTGTCCATGCCTCGGGTTGTGAGGTTGGTTGAGGCTTACGAACAGGCTGAAAGCAGCCCGGGGGTTTTTGTAGTCCAGGTGAGCGAACAGGAAATTATGGACTGCCAACTCATTGCCAATCGAAATGGACACATTGCCTGCACCCAGGGTGGTGAATGCTTGGCAGGCTTACTGCGGGCCAGGGAGGAAGGGGCTGTCGCAACAGAGGAGGTTGCGGTGCTGAATGCTACCGCGCACGCACTCAAATTTGCTGGATTCCAGGAAAGCTACTTTGCCGATGATCTGGACGCAGCGTACGAGATAGTGCCCAAGCCTGAGTTAAGAAACTTCCCCACTCTGATTGAGGCTCCAGGAGTAAAAAAACTGCCCGCACCCGGAAAGCCCTTGCTTCCAGATGAGTTCAACACTTTTGTGGAAGAAACCGCCAGGGAAATCGCCCGCGAACTTGGATTGAAAGAGAAGGCAGCGCAGATTGATGCAAAGTAGCAAATCCGATCCTCGGGGCCAGGTCAGAGTTGAATGGGTTTACCGGCAGAAGAGGTTTCAGGTTTCAGTGTTCAGGTTTCAGTTTTTTGTTTTTTTCCTGACACCTGACACCCGACACCTGAAACCTTGAGATGTGGTGCTTGGAGTTTGGGATTTTATAGACTCCATCACTCCAGCAGCCTGCTGGTGATTTCAGACTACGATTTTTCGGCTTTCTCCCAGCGGTTAGGAGGATTGAGAAGGTATTGCCGCACTTGGTTGGAGTCAAGTGTTTCATAGATGACGTGGTGGCCGATGAGTTCTTCTAAGGCCCTTGATAGAGCATCCGGACTGTCATTCCAGAATGAACCCGCCGACTCGATGGTAACCGGTGTACCGCTTTCGGCTAGGGTGCAGATGAGAATGTAGGCCGAGGTAGCTTCCACAGACAAATCTAAGGCGAAAATTTCCCGATTCATCAGCATGAGACAAAGATCTCCTTGTTTGCTGTCCACTTCCAAAGGCTATAATAAACATTTACCAGACGCAAGGAAAGGTGGCCTATCAGCTTCCCAGGAAAAGAGTGGAAAAAGCTATCATAGCGGAGCCCTACTCCTGCTGCGGCATGACCGAGCCAGGGCAAGGTTTGTCTTGCTAATAGTAGCATAGGACAGGTTATTTGTTGTTGCCAGTATTTCGGTTCTTTAGTATGTTTTTTCCGGGCTGACAGACTGAGCTGAGCAAAACAAAGGGTTTTTTCGCGGGAATGAACCATGAGAAATGTCTATGATAATATTCTGCAGTTGATCGGCAACACCCCTTTGATCCTCGTTAGCCGCCTCAATCCCAATCCTAACGTTAGTATTTACGCCAAGCTGGAGTCTCAAAATCCCGGCGGTTCAGTCAAAGACCGCATTGCCCTTCAGATGATAGAGGAAGCCGAACGGCGAGGCGAACTGACTCCCGAGAAGACCATAATCGAAGCCACCAGCGGCAATACCGGCATTGGTATGGCAATGGTTGCTGCAGTGAAGGGGTATCGTATTTCTTTGGCGATGCCCGAAACCGCCAGCCTGGAACGCCAGAAGATACTAAAAGCCTTAGGGGCAGAAATCCTCCTGACTTCCGGAGCTTTGGGTACGGATGGTTCTATCGAGAAGGTCTACGAATTAGTCCGTAGATTTCCTGATCGCTATTACATGCCTGATCAATTCAACAATGAGGACAATTGGAAGGCGCATTATTACGGCACCGCTACAGAAATCTGGGAGCAAACCGAAGGCAAAGTGACTCATGTCATAATGACTCTAGGGACAACCGGCACTGCTATCGGTGTCACCAGACGCTTGAAGGAATATGAGAAAAATGTTCGGACCATTGCGGTAGAACCCTATATGGGGCACAAGATTCAAGGCCTCAAGAATATGAAGGAGTCCTACGTACCTGGCATATTCGACAAAGAAATCATGGATGAGATCGTCCATATCGAGGATGCCGAGGCCTTCGAGACCGCGAGGAAATTGGCTAGAGAAGAGGGTCTTTTTGTAGGAATGAGCGCAGGGGCATCCATGGCGGCGGCGCTTCGGATAGCCAGTGATTTGACGCAAGGAACCATTGTGGTAATTCTCCCCGACGGTGGTGAACGCTATCTGAGCACTAATTTGTTTACTACCTTACTGGAACCTGATTTCCGCTTTTACAATACCTTTTCACGCCAGAAAGAAGACTTCAAACCCATCTCGGAAGGCAAAGTCTCCCTTTTTACCACCGGGCCGGCTGTGGGCGAATCTCTCGATATGACCGAGAGCCGCCGCTCTGTGGTCGCTGATCTCCTGCGGCGGTATTTGGAATACAAGGGTTTTGAGATAAACCAGGTGGTGAATATTACCGATATGGGGGAAAAGGCCCTACTGGACCCGGATCGAACCAATTCTGATCTTGACGCTAATGCCAAGAGATACATGGAGATTTGTCGCCGGGATCTTAGTGTCCTGGGAGTACAGCCGGCCACTTACTATCCGCGCACCAGCGAGCATGTTGACGATATCTTAGAGATAAGCAAAGGACTGATGGAAAAGGGTTTTGCCTACGAGAAATTGCGGTCTATTTATTTTGACATCTCAAAATTTTCGGACTACGGCAGACTATCTCGAGTGGATTTGCAGAAAATCAGACTTGGGAAAACGGTTGATCTAGAAGCGTATGAGAAGCTGAATCCCCGGGACTTTACCTTACTCAGACGCGCTACTCTGGCAGAGTTAAAGCGTGGGATCTATCTGAAAACCTCCTGGGGAAATGTGCTGCCGTCTCTTCACCTCGAGACAGTTGCTTTAGCCATGAAGCAGCTGGGGGAGACCATAGACATCCATGTCAGCAGCTTGGACTTTCTATTCCCTCACAACGAAAACGAGATTGCCATTGCCCGGGCCGCAACCGGCAAGCCGCTCGCAAACTACTATATCCATTGCGAACGGGTGTTGATGGACGGCAAAAAGATGTCCAGAGAGGGAGAGGACAGGGTAACGGTGCAGCAATTGTTAGAGGACGGCTACAGCGGCAGGCAGATTCGCTATTGGCTGTTGGCAACCCATTACCGCAAGCCTTTGCATTTCGACGTAGGTCGCCTACGGGAGGCTGCTCGGGGTTTGGAGCGGCTGGATGAATTCAGTCAACGGCTACAACATGTGGTTACCGGCGTGGCTGGCGAGGAGGTCGACCAGTTCGTCTATGAAGTTGAGCAGAATTTTGATCAGGCAATGGGGGACGATCTGAATGTGTCATTAGCACTGGCGGCAGTTTTTGGTTTTATCCGAAAACTCAATCCGTATCTAACTGATGGCCGTATAAGTGAAAAACAAAAGAAAGCAGCCCTTGCGGCTATGGAGCGGCTTGATTCTGTGTTGAATGTTTTGCAAAGCTTGGAGCCTGAGCTGGATGAAGATACCTGCCGGCTCTTGGAAACCAGGGCTGAAGCTAGACGCAAAAAGAGTTGGGATGTGGCTGATCGGTTGCGTCAGGAACTTTTGGAGAGAGGGATTAAGGTTGTCGATACCCCAGAAGGCACACGCTGGAAGCGTATTGAGTGAGCAAAGACTGAGGTTTCAGGTTTCAGTGTTCAGGTTTCAGTGCTTTTGTTTTGTCCTGAGACCTGACACCCGACACCCGACACCTGAAATCTTTCTGGATCCGGAATCTTTACCTTCCTTCCCGTAGTTGATGTATCTCAACATCAGATCCGTTGGATACCACCACTATACGAATGGAGATCTGTTTTTGCTGGCCAGGATTGGCCAATGTCTGCCTCTCTACTTGGCTCTGGTCGAGATGGCCGATCTTGTGCAATTCCCGAAGCAGGTGGGGCAAGCGCTGGCCTGATACCTGGAGCTGGATTAAACGAGCTGATCTGGAATGGGGGGAGCGGCTCGACTCTCTTTCCGGCAGTGGTGGTCTCGTAAACGAACGCAGCATTGACTGCAGTTCTTGATCTGCCCTGGAGAAGTCTTTGACTCGCAGGACCATAACCGGAGCAGAGGAATCGGGCTCTCCCCTCCTTATTGTGAAATTATCTTTGGGCGGCTCGGCAGGCCGGGTGGTAGTAGCTCCATTTTTCCGGGAGCTCGGGAAGAGTGATTGCCAAGGATACTGAGACGGCATAACCTGCCAGAGGCCAACAGAGATAAGAAACAGTAAGGTTGCACCCACCCCCAGTGGCAGCCAACGGGGGAGGTTGGCAGAGAACCAAGGAGGCCGATGCAGACGACGATTTTTCAAGCGTGCCATTACCACTGCACTAAGATGTTCTGGAGGATCAAAGGCCGGCAGTTGGTGTAAGATGTCCTGGGTTTTCTGCAAGGAACTCCACTTGCGATAGCAGGGTAGACATTCCTTGAGGTGGTGCTGTAGTTCTTCGCGCTCACGCAGCGACAGGTCGCCGTCCAGATAATCGTTGAATTGTGATTGATAGTTCCCGCAGTTCATTGGCTACTTTAGCTTTTCTATGAGACATTCCCGCATAGCGGCTCTGGCTCGATGCAGACGTGATTTTACTGTACCCGGCTTCAGAGAGAGCATTGCACTCAATTCGTCATAGGAAAAACCCTGTATATCCCGCAAAACCAGTATCTGCCTGGCCTGAGGTGGTATGTGGTTGAGGCATTCCTGCACTTGGGTGGCCAGATCTTTTGTCATCGTCCATTGTTCCGGGGTAGGAGCACTATCAGGCAATCCCTCTGGACTTTCCGACACGGTGTTTACTCTGTAATCTGCCCTTTTCCGCTGTCTGGCAAAAAAATTCCTTCTCGACAAGTACTTGATACGATTTCGCGCCTGATTGAGGGCGATGCGATAGAGCCAGGTTGAAAACTTGGCTTCACCCCGAAAACTCCGTATCCCCCGAAAAGCAGCAATGAAAATATCCTGGGTTAAATCCTCCGCTTCCCCTTCACTTCCCAGCATGCGATAGGTGAAGTTGTAGATTTGTTTTTCATGCAGTCGCATCAGTTGCGCAAAAGACTCCTTATCTCCTCGCCGACAACGATCAACGAGTAGCTGCTCTTCCTGACGTTTAGCGCTTGAGCTATGTTCAGCCAACGATTCTGTACCCATGTACCGAGATTAGACAACAATGGTTTAAAAAAGTTCTACTAGACATTCATTCTACTAAAAAAACAAGCAATCACCAAAATTCGCAAAACAGCCAGGGCAAAGGATCATATAATAGTCAGCCACATTATTTCAAGGAGTGATTAACAAAGAAGTTTGCCCAAAAATGAATGGTCAATGTTTATACATTGAAACTATTGCCGAGTTAAGGTCTCATTAGAAAGTGAAAGTGTCCTCCTGGTGTCTATTCTATTGTTCCGAGGCTCCGGCCTGGTCAACTCAGGCACAGCTGTGTGGGGGGGAGGGCGCACCTCCCTTTTCCCAGTTCCTGCGGAACTGGGCCAGGGGCTCCCCCACCCACAGTTGCGGAAGTGGCACAGGCCTCCCACCAGTCACTTAGAAGAAACACCAGGAAGGCCAACGGGGGAGGTTGGGAAACAACGAGCATCTGAGCCTCATTTCTTTATGCACCTCAGCTTGGCTAGAGTCAGCATGAAGATTTGGTGTTTTCGCAAAAAGGACATTGCCATGAGATGGCGCGAAAATGCGAACTCCAATAAAACGGGATATCTTCCTTACATTTCGAATCC